>CAXNEB010000027.1:0-16086 GCA_964201645.1 Candidatus Planktophila sp. | reverse complement strand
TCCTAGCCGGCTTCTTGATCTTGCTGGGCAATGAGTCAAATGGCTTAGAGCAGATTATGACTTTTGTTATTTTGGTTGGTTGCAATGACACCTTCGGATATTTCGTAGGGGTATTAATTGGCAAACATCCAATGGCACCAAAAATTAGTCCGAAGAAATCTTGGGAAGGTTTAATTGGCTCCATTGTTTTCACCACTTTAGGTGGCAGCCTGATGTTCCATTACGTTTTGGATATTCACTGGCATATCGGGGCGCTAGTTGGTCTATTAATTGTGTTCACTGCAACCAGTGGCGATTTAATCGAAAGTGCCATGAAACGTGACTTGCAGCTAAAGGATATGGGCTCACTATTGCCCGGCCACGGTGGAATTCTTGATCGCTTAGATTCAGTTCTTCTCTCTGCCCCAGCGCTTTGGTTGACGCTCGAATTAGTACAGCGGTACCTATAAATGAGCGAAATAAAGCTAGTTTTCGACGAGCCAGTGCAGCGCAAGAAAGCGCCAAAGCACTTAGCTGATTTAGCTCCGGCCGATCGTAAAGCTTGGGCAACTGAACTTGGCTTTCCGGGTTATCGCGCTAATCAAGTAGCAACTCACTACTTCTCGCACTTAGCTCATGACCCAAGTACCTGGACCGATATTCCGGCTGATTCTCGTCAGGCGTTGGCTGATGCGCTAACCCCGTCGCTGATTAAATTGGTTCGCACAGTTACTTGCGACAACGGCATGACCCGCAAAGATCTCTGGAAATTACATGACGGCGTTTTAGTTGAATCAGTTTTAATGCGTTACACCGATCGCACAACGGTTTGTATCTCATCGCAAGCAGGTTGTGGCATGAACTGTCCATTCTGCGCTACTGGCCAAGCTGGTTTAACTCGTAATTTATCTGCTGGCGAAATCACCGAGCAGATTGTGGCTGCTGCGCGTACCTGCGCAAATGGCGAACTGCCTGGTGGGCCGACCCGACTTTCAAATATTGTTTTCATGGGTATGGGCGAACCGCTTGCAAACTACAACGCAGTTTCACGCACCTTGCGCAATATCACTGATGAGAATCCCAACGGCTTGGGCATCAGTGCCCGCTCAGTAACGGTTTCTACAGTTGGTCTAGTAAATGGAATAGAAAAGTTGATGGCCGAAGATTTAAATGTAACACTGGCAATTTCGCTACATACTCCTGATGATGAACTGCGAGATTCCTTAGTGCCGATTAATTCGCGCTATAAAGTACGCGAAGTTTTGGCCGCAGCTGATGACTACGAGAAGAAGACTGGGCGTCGCTATTCGATTGAATACGCGCTAATTCGCGACCTTAATGACCCAGCTTGGCGCGCCGACCTATTAGGCCGCTTACTTAAGAACCGCAATGCGCACGTAAATTTGATTCCGCTTAACCCAACCCCTGGTTCTAAATGGACCGCTTCGCGCCATGAAGATGAACTCGAATTTGTGAGAGTCCTAGAAAGTTATGGCGTGCCAACAACGGTGCGCGATACTCGCGGCCGCGAAATTGACGGGGCCTGCGGCCAATTAGCCGCCGCTGAACTAGCCAAATAAAAGGCAAAAGTCGTAGGCTAGGCGACATGGAACAACTACAGAATTTTATCAACGGCAAATCAGTACCTGGCTCATCTGGCGAGGTCACCCAATTAATTAATCCAGCAACTGGCGAAGTTTATGCGACTGCGCCAAAATCAAGCGCTGCCGATGTTGATGCTGCAATGAAAGCCGCGTCCGATGCATTTGTGTTGTGGCGTGATTCCACACCGTCAGAACGTCAACGTGCGTTGTTAAAAATTGCCGATGCGCTCGAATCTCGGGCAGAAGAGATTATTGCGATTGAGTGCCGCAACACAGGTAAGCCAATTGCCGTAACTACCTCTGAAGAAGTTCCACCGATGATTGATCAAATTCGTTTCTTTGCTGGCGCTGCGCGAAACCTTGAAGGTAAGTCAGCTGGCGAATATATGCGCGGCATGACTTCATTTATTCGGCGCGAGCCAATTGGAGTTTGCGCACAAGTAACTCCGTGGAACTACCCAATGATGATGGCAGTTTGGAAATGGGCACCAGCAATTGCAGCTGGTAACACCGTCGTGCTAAAGCCAAGTGATACCACCCCTGCTTCAACTTTATTCATGGCACAAGTTATGAGTGAATTCTTGCCAGCTGGTGTCTTTAATGTAATTTGTGGCGAACGCGAAACTGGAAAGTTATTAGTTGATCACACAACTCCAGTTATGGTTTCAATCACTGGTTCAGTACGCGCAGGTACCGAAGTTGCAACAGCTGCGGCTTCACAACTAAAGCGCGTGCATCTTGAACTTGGTGGCAAAGCGCCAGTAGTTGTTTTCGATGATGCCGATCTAGATGCCGCCGCTGAAGGCATTGCAGTTGCTGGTTTCTTTAATTCTGGTCAAGATTGCACAGCAGCTACTCGCGTTTTGGTTCAAGCTGGCGTCTATGATGCAATGGTTGCTAAGTTGGCAGATCAAGCCACTAATAACATTGCAGTCGGTATGCCTGATAGCGATGCGCTAGTTGGCCCACTAAATAACGCCAATCAACTTGCTCGAGTTAAGGGCTTTGTCGATCGCACGCCTGCCCATGCCAAGATCGTCGCTGGCGGTAAGCAACTCGAGCAGCCGGGCTACTTCTTTGCCCCGACTGTGATTGCAGATCTCAAGCAAGATGACGAGATGATCCAGAATGAAATTTTCGGCCCCGTTATTACGATTCAGAAGTTCAAAACCGAAGAAGAAGCGATTTCCCTAGCCAACGGGGTCGATTACGGCCTAGCTTCGAGCATCTGGACCAAGGATCATGGCCGCGCAATGCGCCTATCTCGCGCCTTCGATTTCGGCTGCGTCTGGATCAATACCCATATTCCGATCGTGGCCGAGATGCCTCATGGCGGCTTTAAGCGTTCGGGATATGGCAAGGATCTCTCTAGTTATGGCTTTGAAGATTACACTCGAATTAAGCATGTAATGTCGAATCTAGGCGCGTAATAGTCCATAATTACGCTCGTTGAACCTGTCCACCACTAACAAGAAGAAGGCCTGATAACCTCAAACTTGAACGACCTGCGAAGGAGCAAAAAATGTCAAAGAAGGTTTCTAAAAAAGATCTCTCACCTGAGGCTCGCGCGATAATTAATTCGCAAGTAACTCGTCGTGGACTAATCGCAGGAACTGGCGCCGTTGGTGCGGCCGGTTTGTTAGCAGCATGTGGGTCAGGTGGATCCGATAGTGCCGGTGGTGGAGATGCCAGCACAGTTCGTTGGGGTAACTGGCCGTTGTATCTAGATTACGACGAAGATACTAAGAAGTACCCAACTCTTGAAGCATTTAGCGCAGCCAATGGAATCGCTGCAAAGTATTTTGAAGATTACAACGATAATGATGAGTTCTATGGCAAAGTGCAAGCACAGCTAAAACTCAACGAAGATATTGGTTATGACGTAGTAACACCAACTGACTGGATGGCAGCTCGTTGGATTCGTTTGGGTTATGCGCAAAAGTTTGATCTCGATAACATTCCAAATCGCGTAAACATTCTTGATTCACTTTCGTCGCCATCATTTGATCCGAATCGCGAATCATCACTTACCTGGCAAGGCATCATGGGTGGTTTTGGTTGGAATACCAAGACTAATCCAAAGGGCATTCGCACAATTGATGATTTATTCGCTCCACAGAACAAGGGCAAGATTGTTGTTCTCTCTGAAATGCGCGACACCATCGGAATCATTCTGCTCTCACAAGGTGTCGATCTACAGAGCGTTACTGAAGACCAATTCATGAATGCCGTTGATTTCATGGAAGGCAAGATTGCTGATGGCTGGATTCGCGGCGTTAAGGGTAATGAATACGCTGAAGATCTAACGTCAGGTGATGCCACCGCTGTAATTGGCTGGTCTGGCGATATGTTCATCTTGGCCTCTGAAAACGAAGGTAAGTTTGATTTCGCAGTTCCAGAATCAGGCGGAACTATTTCAGGCGATAACTTCATTATCCCAACTCCAGTTGGTGCAGATGCAAAAGCAAATGCTGAGAAGCTAATTAACTACTACTACGATCCAGCAGTAGCAGCTGAAGTAGCGGCATATGTAAATTATGTTTGCCCAGTTAAGGGCGCTCAAGCTGAGATGGAAAAAATCGCTCCTGAACTTGCGAGCAGTTCTTACATCTTCCCTGACGATGCGATGTCAGCAAAGCTAAATGTTTTCCGTTCGCTTACTCCGGCTGAAGAAAGCTCTTGGGCTGAAGCGTTCCAGCAAGCGCAAGGCAACTAAGGCTAATAGGTGACCAAGGAATCTATTTCAGCAAAAGGTGACCTGCGCTTAACTCGACTTACGAAGAGTTATGGTGATTTCACTGCCGTCGATGATCTTTCGTTAGTAATTCCCGAAGGATCGTTCTTCGCGCTGCTGGGGCCATCTGGTTGTGGCAAAACTACAACCCTGCGAATGATCGCAGGGTTGGAAGAACCAACCGTTGGCAGTATTCACTTGGGCGCCACCGATATAACTACGACTAAGCCGTATCAGCGTCCGATCAATACGGTCTTTCAGAACTATGCCCTATTTCCGCATTTAACAATTTATGAAAATATCGCATTCGGTTTACGCCGTCGCGGAATCAAAGATGTTGATGCAGCAGTTAGCAAAGTTCTAGATCTAGTTGAGTTGCCGCACTTAGCCCAACGCAAACCAACGCAATTATCTGGTGGTCAACAGCAACGTATTGCGCTAGCGCGCGCAATTGTTAATCGCCCAGCTCTGCTTTTGCTTGATGAACCACTTGGCGCACTTGATCTAAAACTTCGTCGCCAGATGCAGATCGAACTTAAGTGGATTCAAAAAGAAGTTGGTTTAACTTTCGTGCACGTAACACACGATCAAGAAGAAGCTATGACTATGGCTGACACGATCGCAGTTATGAACGAGGGTCAGATTGAGCAAATGGGCTCACCAGCTGACCTATATGACAACCCGAAGACGGCGTTTGTGGCTAACTTCTTAGGTCAATCAAACTTGATTAAGGGCACCATCAATGGCACCGATGGAGATTCACATATCGTTGATGTATTCGGGCAAAAGATCTCATTGCAGAAGAATCGCTCGCATGCCGTTGATAACTCAATCTATGCTGGTATTCGTCCCGAGAAGTTCCGTATTTCTCGGTTAGGCACACCAACTTCTGGAAATATTTTAACTGGCGGACATATCGAAGATGTTTCCTACATTGGCGTATCTACCCAGTACCAAGTTGAAATGCCATGGGGACAAGAACTAATGGTCTTCGAGCAAAACGACGATGGTGTCGCTCCGTTTAACAAGGATGAAGAAGTAAATATCTCTTGGGAGCCAATTTTTACATTTGGACTTCGCGGCGATGAAGATGCAACTGCTGGTTCTGAAGTTAATCCTGAAGAACTAGACGAAGAGTAAAAAAAGCAATGCGCAAGATCCGTACTCCATACCTTCTCCTCTTGCCGGGTTTTGCCTTCCTCTTCACTTTCTTTATTCTGCCGATTATGAATTTGGCTCAAACTTCAACCCAAACACCAGTCGGCGGGGGAGATACCGGTCAATTTGAGCAGACTTTGCGTTTTTCCAATTATCTTGATGCTTTCTTGGAAAATAAAGAGCAATTCGGTCGCTCCTTTGTTTACGCGACTATCGCAACTCTTTTAGCGTTAGCAATTGCCTATCCGCTGGCATACGCCATTGCACTTAAAGGCGGCAAGCTAAAGAACTTTATGTTGATTCTGGTGATCGCACCATTCTTTACCTCATTTTTACTTCGCACCGTGGCCTGGAAACAGATACTTGGCGAAGAAGGCTTTGTAGTTCCAACGCTTCGAACTATTGGCATCATTAGCGATAGCACAACTCTGACTTCGACTTCTTTTGCAGTTGTTATGGGTATGACCTATAACTTCCTGCCGTTTATGACGTTGCCACTTTATGCCTCGATTGATCGTATTGATCCACGCACCCTTGAAGCCTCTGGCGATCTATATGCCAATGGCTTTACGACATTCCGCAGAGTGACTTTGCCGCTCTCAATGCCAGGTGTGGTCGCAGGCACGTTGCTAACTTTCATCCCAGCAGCCGGCGACTATGTAAACGCGGCAATCTTGGGTAGCCCAAATACCAAGATGATCGGAAACGTGATTGAGTCGCGTTATCTTAAAATTGTTGACTACCCAACGGCTGCTGCTCTGTCATTTACGTTGATGATAGTTATTTTGATTCTGGTAACTGTGTACGTGCGCAAAGCCGGAACCGAGGAGTTGGTATGAGCACCAAGATTAAAGATGCCACGATTCCGCATATTCCAACTGGTGCCCGCATCTCTCGTTGGATTGGTCGCAACCTAATCCGTATTTATGCAGTATTTGCATTTACCTATCTCTTCATTCCAGTTGCCTACACATTTGCTTTCTCCTTTAATGATTCAGGCAAGAGCAACTTGATCTGGAAAGGCTTTACTTTCGATAACTGGCAGAACCCATGTGGCGCTCCTGAAGTTTGTACCGCGCTGGTCAACTCGATCAAGATTGGTTTATTAGCAACGCTTTTTTCTACAATTCTGGGCACCATGATTGCTTTTGCAATCGGTCGCTACAGCTTTAAGGGTCGTTCAACTTCTAACTTAATGATTTTCTTGCCTATGGCAACTCCCGAAATTGTGCTAGGTGCTTCGCTACTTTCACTTTTCTTAGTATTTCAAATTAACCCTGGCTTCTGGCCAACCGTAATGGCACATGTGGTTTTCTGCATCTCATTTGTGGTGGTTACCGTAAAAGCGCGAATTGCCAGTTTAGATCCGCGCCTTGAACAAGCCGCTATGGATCTTTATGCCAACGAACGCGAAACTTTCCGCCGCGTAACTTTGCCACTGGTAGCACCTGGAATTGCAGCCGCTGCGCTATTGGCTTTTAGCTTATCTTTTGATGATTACATCATCACTAACTTCAACTCGGGCACGTTAAAAACATTCCCGGAATTTGTGTATGCCTCGGCGGCGCGTGGTATTCCGGCCCAAGCCAACGTAATTGGTTCGGCGATGTTTTTCTTGGCGCTGGCTATTGTGATAACTGGGCAGATTGTGGGTCGTAAGCGTAAAGTGAGCGCATGACCAATCACGGCAATTTGTATGGCCCCAGCTACACCTTCTTAGGCATTCCGGCCTGTGATCTTGAAGTGCCATCGAGTTATGCCGATGCCGATGTAATTATTCTGGGCGCTCCGATTGATTCTGGAACTTCACATCGCTCGGGTGCGAAATTTGGTCCGCAAGCAATTCGTGGTGGCGATTATCTGCCGCACGATGGCGAACGTCCGCACTTAGCTCTGCGCACCGATGGCCTGAAAGATCTAAAAGTTTACGATGCTGGCGATTTGTTAATGCCCGGCGGTGACCTAGTTGCGTCCCTAGAAGTTTTAGCTAATGCGACTGAACAGATTTCACGCGCTGGCATAATTCCGGTAATTCTTGGCGGCGATCATTCTGTCGCATCTGCCGATGTTGCTGGTATTGCTAAACATCGTGGGCTTGGCAAAATTTCGATGATTCACTTTGATGCACATGCCGATACTGGCGCAGATCAAATGGGTGCTCTCGTTGGACATGGCACTCCAATGCGCAGATTAATTGATGGCGGTTTTGTGCGAGGCGATCGTTTCTTGCAACTCGGTTTGCGTGGCTACTGGCCAGATAACGAAACTCTAAATTGGATGCGCGATCAAGGCATGCGCAGTTACGAAATGACGGAGATTCATCATCGTGGTCTTGGCCCGGTACTTGATGAATCTTTTGCAACCCTTACTAACCAATGCGATGGCGTTTTCTTATCCGTAGATATCGATGTAGTCGATCCCGGAATGGCGCCAGGCACTGGTACCCCCGAACCTGGTGGCATGACTAGCCGCGAACTGCTCGAAGCTGTGCGCCGTATTTGTTTAGAGCTACCAATTGTCGGCATCGATGTCGTCGAAGTAGCACCAGCTTTTGATAGCGCAGATATCACAGCGATCTTGGCTAACCGCGTAGTCCTTGAAGCGCTAAGTGCAATTGCTAAACGTCGTAACGGCACACCATATTCACCAACTCAGAATCTGCTTGATCGATAATAAATGCGCGATCTAGTAATTCTCGGTTCTACCGGGTCGATTGGCGTGCAAGCGCTTGAACTCGTTGCAGCAAACCCGGGTGTTTTTAACGTAGTTGCAATCAGCGCATATGGCAATGATCCAGCTGTAGTTATTGAGCAAGCGCGCACCTATAAGGTGCAAGTGATTGGCGTAGTTATCAATGCTGAGGTAATTCGCGAAGCGCTGCCTGGTGTAACTGTGATTGATGGGCCAAATGCCGCCACCGAAATTGCCGCGATTACTTGCGAAGTAGTTCTAAATGGCATCACTGGTTCGATCGGATTAGGACCAACACTTGCTGCCCTTGAAGTTGGCAATAAATTAGCGCTTGCAAATAAAGAATCACTCGTAGCTGCTGGCGAATTAGTCATGTCCAGAGCAAGTGAAAATCAATTAATTCCGGTGGATTCTGAACACAGTGCAATTTGGCAGAGCGCAATGGCGGGCAAGAAATCTGAAATCGCAAAATTAGTTTTAACTGCAAGCGGCGGGCCATTTAGAAACCGGCGCGATTTAAGCGATGTCACAATTGCTGAAGCGCTGGCGCACCCAACTTGGGCGATGGGTCAAGTCGTCACAATCAACTCGGCAACGCTAATGAATAAATCACTTGAAATTATCGAAGCACATTACTTATTTGATATGCCATATCGCCAGATCGAGGCAGTAATTCATCCGCAATCGATCGTGCACTCAATGGTTGAGTACGTTGATGGTTCAACACTTGCACAGCTAAGCCCACCGAATATGAAGGGCCCGATTGCCTACGCCATTAATTGGCCAGTGCGACTACCGGGTGCAACCAAGACGATGGATTGGTCAGCGCAGCACTCTCTAGAATTTGAACCAATTGATAACGAACGTTTCCCGGTCATCGAGCTTGCACGCAGGTGTGGCGAATTAGGTGGAGGATTGCCAGCCATCTTTAATGCGGCAAACGAAGTTGCAGTGACGGCATTTTTAGCTGGGCAGATCTCGTTTACCTCAATTATTGAAAGTGTTGATTTAGCTGTGCAGAAGTTAGGTTCGGCTGTGAATCCAATTAGAGATCTCGCCGATGTCAGTGCCATCGAGAATGATGCCCGTAAAGTAGCGGGCGAGATCATTGAGAAAGTGGCGAAATAATGGAATTTATCGGTGTAGTGGCATTTGTGGCAGCGTTGCTCTTCTCAGTAATGGTGCATGAATTCGGGCACTACATAACTGCGCGTAAATTTGGCATGAAAGTTACCGAGTTTTTCCTTGGTTTCGGCAAGCGCATCTGGTCCACGCAACGTGGCGAAACTGAGTTTGGCATTAAAGCTATTCCGGCTGGCGGTTATTGCCGAATCGCAGGAATGACTCCGCGTGACGAAATGGATCTAGGCGAAGAAGATCGCGCTTTTATCAAAGCATCTTCTGGGCGCAAATTAATTGTACTTGGCGCCGGTTCTTTTCTGCACTTTGTTTTAGGTTTTGTTATTTTGCTAATCCTATTTATTGGCATCGGCACTAATCGCATTACTCCGCAAGTGGCACAAGTTTCCGACTGCATTCCAGTTGCTAGCGAAGCTTGTACTAGCTCTTCTGTCCCATCGCCAGCAAAGGCAGCCGGCATCAAAGCTGGCGATTACATCATGGCGATTGATAACAAGCCAGTTGAGAATTGGGCTGACGATGTTCAGATCATCCGCGATTCACCTGGCAAAGAGCTAACACTTTCAATTTATCGCGATGGCGAAAAAATCACTATTAATGCAACCCCAGTATCACGGGTAGTTAATGGTGAAGTGCGTGGCATTCTGGGCATCATTAATGATGTAGCAAATGTTCGCAGCGATCCAATCAAAGCCACCAAAGATTCAATTTCGCTAAGTAAAGAGTTCTTGGTTTCAAGTGTGAAATCTTTAGTTGCACTCCCTGCCAAAATTCCTTCCCTTTGGGGTCAAACGTTTCAAGGTGAAGAACGCGATGTCGATGGTTTGATTGGAATCGTTGGCGTCGCCGCAGTTTCTGGTCAAGTCACCGCATCTGACCAAATGTCTTGGTCCGAACGCATCGGAGCATTCTTACTAATTGTGGCCAGCCTTAATTTCTTCGTCGGCGTATTTAACTTATTGCCAATCTTGCCGCTCGATGGCGGACATATGGCGGTTGCGATTGCCGATGAAATCAGGGCGTTTTTGGCTCGCTTGCGGGGCAAGCCAAGACCTAAGCCAGTTGATGTAACCGTGCTTACACCAATTACGATGGTGGTCTTTGTTTTATTGGCAGTACTGACCGTCATGCTCCTTGTGGCAGACATTATTAATCCAGTAATTCTCAATCTTTAGCGCTTAAGGCCGCTCTTAGGGCAGAATAGCGACATGGTTGATCTTGGAATTCCAGCAGCACCGCCTGCCGCTTTAGCCCCTCGCCGTAAAACCCGCCAGCTTCAAGTTGGCAAAGTTGGGGTAGGTAGCGATTCACCGGTCAGCGTGCAATCAATGTGCACCACTTTGACCTCTGATGTAAATGCCACCTTGCAACAGATCGCAGAGTTAACTGCCTCTGGCTGCCAGATTGTGCGCGTTGCGGTGCCGAGCCAAGATGATGCCGATGCGTTGGCACAGATTTCCAAGAAATCACAGATTCCAGTTATCGCAGATATTCACTTTCAGCCAAAATACATTTTCGCAGCTATCGATGCCGGTTGCGCAGCAGTTCGCGTTAACCCAGGCAACATCAAACAGTTCGATGACAAAGTTAAAGAAGTTGCTAAGGCTGCTGGTGATGCCGGAATTCCAATTCGCATTGGGGTAAACGCTGGTTCGCTAGATCCACGTTTGCTTGCTAAGTACGGCAAAGCAACTCCTGAGGCGTTAGTTGAATCGGCGATCTGGGAAGCATCACTCTTCGAGGAGCATGGTTTTTCCGATATCAAAATTTCAGTAAAGCACCACGACCCAGTAATTATGGTTAAGGCTTACCGCTTACTCGCAGCGCAAACGACCTACCCGCTGCATTTAGGTGTTACTGAAGCTGGTCCACTTTTCCAGGGCACAATTAAATCTGCCACCGCATTTGGAATTTTATTGGCTGAAGGAATCGGCGACACAATTCGCGTTTCACTTTCAGCACCGCCAGTTGAAGAAGTAAAAGTCGGTATCTCAATTCTAGAATCTTTGAATTTACGCCAACGTAAGCTAGAAATTGTTTCCTGCCCATCATGTGGCCGTGCCCAAGTAGATGTCTATACCTTGGCCGAACAAGTACAAGCTGGCCTCGAAGGAATGACTGTCCCGCTTCGAGTTGCAGTTATGGGCTGTGTGGTAAATGGCCCGGGCGAAGCGCGCGAAGCAGATCTTGGTGTGGCATCAGGTAATGGCAAAGGTCAGATCTTTGTTAAGGGCGAAGTTATTAAGACTGTGCCTGAATCAATGATTGTTCAAACTTTAATTGAAGAAGCCATGCGTTTAGCTGAAGAGATGGAGGCTGCCGGCGTTGCCTCAGGTGAGCCAGTTGTGAGCACTTCCTGATGCTAAAGATGTCGACGCTTTTTCTGCGCACTCTTCGTGATGATCCAGCCGATGCTGAAGTTGCCAGCCACAAACTATTAGTTCGCGCTGGTTATGTGCGCCGCATTGCCGCTGGAATTTATTCTTGGTTACCACTTGGCGTAATCACACTTCGCAATATTGAGCGAGTAATCCGCGAAGAAATGGATGCGGCAGGCTTCCAAGAAGTAAATTTCCCTTCACTATTGCCACGCGATGCTTACGAGGCAACTAATCGCTGGGAAGAATATGGCCCTGCGCTATTTCGCTTGCAAGACCGCAAAGGTGGCGATTATTTACTAGGCCCAACCCACGAAGAGATGTTCACGCTTATGGTTAAGGGCGAATATTCATCGTATAAAGATCTGCCGCTAAGTATTTATCAGATTCAAACAAAGTTCCGCGATGAGGCTAGACCACGCAGTGGAATTATCCGCGGCCGTGAATTTGTGATGAAAGATTCTTACTCCTTTGATATCGATGATGCCGGCCTTGAAGTTTCTTATCAAAACCATCGCGAAGCATATGTAAAGACTTTTGATCGCTTAGGTATGAAGTACAACATTGTTAAAGCCGTATCTGGTGCCATGGGTGGCTCTAAGTCTGAAGAATTCTTAGCCCCATGCTCAACTGGTGAAGATACTTATGTGCTCTGTCCTAAGTGTGGCTTTGCCGCAAACGTCGAAGCGATGATTACCAAAGTTGCTAGCGTTGATTCTTCAGCTACGCCAGCTGCTGAAGCTTTTGATTCACCAAATACGCCAACCATTGATACTTTGGTAGAGCTAATTAATAATAAGTTCGGTGGCGGATTCACTGGTGCAGACACTTTAAAAAATGTCATGCTGATGGCAGATAACAAAGCTATCTGCGTATTGGTGCCTGGTGATCGTGAAGTTGATTTAAAGCGCTTCCAAGAAAATATTGGCGGCATTCACGAACTGCGGGTATTTGAAGATGCAGATTTTGCTAAGTTCCCAGCGCTAGTAAAGGGTTACATCGGACCTCAGGATGCTAAGAAATCTGGCATCACGGTTTACGCGGACCCAAGAATTGCGCCAGGCACTGCTTGGGTAACAGGAGCTAACGAAAAAGATCGCCATGCTCGCAACGTAGTTAATGGTCGCGATTTCACACCAGATGCTTATGTTGAAGCTGCCGAAGTTCGTGCCGGTGATGCTTGTCCAGAGTGCGCCACACCAGTTGTAATTGATCGCGCTATTGAGATCGGCCATATTTTCCAACTCGGTCGCAAGTATGCCGAGGCGTTAAACCTGACAGTACTTGATCAAAATGGAAAGTCCCAGATCGTCACCATGGGCTCATACGGCATCGGCGTATCACGTGCAGTTGCTGCCATCGCTGAACAAACTCACGATGAAATCGGACTTAATTGGCCAGTTGATTTAGCGCCAGCCAAGGTTCATATCGTAGCCACGGGTAAAGAGGGCGCGATTTTCGAAGCTGCCCTTGATTTAGGTACCAAACTAGAAGCGACTGGAATTTCGGTAATGCTGGATGATCGTCGTGATCCAAGTGCTGGCGTTAAGTTTAAAGATGCCGAACTAATCGGTAACCCAATTATTGTCGTTGTCGGTAAAGCACTTGCAAATGGCAATGTCGAAGTTCGAGTTCGCAAGAGCGGCGAGAAGTCTGAAGTTGCAGTTGGCGAAGCGGTTAGCGCAATTACGGCGCTATTGGCTGCAATTAAGTAATTAATGCTCTCCGATCTATCGCTCTACACACTGCTCTTTCTCTTTATCGCAGCGTTCGGAGCTGGCTTAATTGATGCCATCGCTGGCGGCGGCGGATTAATTCAATTACCGGCGCTATTAATTGGTTTGAGTGATTTCAAAACTGTCGAAGTTTTAGGAACCAATAAATCAATCTCAATTTTTGGCACAACCGCATCCGCTCGGCTCTATCGCAAGAGCGTTAAAAGTGATCCTAAGTTCTTACTGGCCCTAGTTATTCCAGCGCTACTGGGCTCAATTGGGGGAGCATCCCTTGCTTCGCGGTTACCCACTGAATATTTCCGACCTGTTGTTCTGGTCCTATTAATTGCAGTTGCGATCTACACTTTTACTAAGCCAGAGCTGGGTCAAGTCGAAGCGATGAAGCACTCGACTAAACATCGCATGCTTATCGGAATTTCAATTGCGGTCGTCATCGGTTTCTACGATGGCATCTTTGGTCCTGGTACCGGTTCCTTCTTAGTCCTAGCAATGGTCGGGCTGGGTTTTGCTTTCTTAAGCGCGTCCGCCATAGCCAAGGTGGTAAATGTTTCAACCAACTTGGGCGCAATTATTGTCTTTGGTTTAAATGGGGTGATCTTGTGGCAGATCGGATTAGCCCTGGCAATTGCTAATGTGGCTGGTGCGATTATCGGTGCGAAACTAGCGATTCGCGGCGGTTCTACTTTGGTGCGAAAAGTTTTCTTAGTTGTAACCGTTGCTTTGATCATTAAGGTCGCACTCGATACGTTCAAAGCTTTCTAAATCATAGGCTAGAATTGCGCTTACAACTTAATAGTTAGGAAATTTAAATGGCCCTGAAAGAACAGATTAGCGAATTAGTTACACCAGCAGTCGTGGGGGCCGGTTTCTATCTAGAAGATGTTGAAATATTAAATGCCGGCAGATCACGAGTTATTACATGCATCGTAGATGGCGATATTCCGCTAAACCTTGATCAAGTTACCGTTGTTACCAAAGCAATCTCAGTGCTTCTCGATGAAGCTGCATTTCTTGATGAAACCCCATTTACCCTCGAGGTATCTTCACCTGGCGTTGAGCGCCCATTAACTTTGCCGCGTCACTGGCGCAAAAATCATGACCGTTTAATCAAAATTGTTCTAACTAATGGCGAAGTTGTCGAAGGCCGCATCGCTGCTAGTGATGAAGTTGCAGTAACTGTAACTGGCGCAAAAGCCGAGGTGCAGGTTGTCTTCGCTGATATCAAGCGCGCAACTGTGGAGATTGAATTTAATCGCAAGGGCGATAAGGAATGAATGTAGATTTCGAAGCGTTAATAACGCTTACAACCGAAAAATCGATTCCAGTCCTAAGTATCATCGAAGGTATTGAGCAAGAAGTTATCTCGCTTTATCGCGAACTACCTGAAGCCAAGCCACATGCTCGCGTTCGCGTCGATCGCGAAACTGGCGAGATTCATATTTGGGTGCCAACTTTTAACGAAGAAGGCGTGCGCGAAAGCGAAGAAATTCATGAGCCCGAAGGCTTTGATAAAGTCGCCATGGCCACCATTCGCAAAGTAATTCGTTTAAAGATGCGCGAAACAAATGATGCCGAGATCGTCGGCGAGTTCAGCGCTTCGGTAGGCGATGTGGTTTCGGGCATCGTGCAACAGGGCCGCGATCCAAAAATGATTCACGTAAACTTAGGCCGCGTTGAAGGACGAGTTCCACCACAAGAACAAGTGCCCGGCGAAGTTTATGTCCACGGTGATCGCATCAAGTGTTTCGTGGTTGAAGTAAAGCAAGGGTTAAAAGGCCCCGAGATTATGTTGTCACGATCTCACCCAGCACTGGTTAAACAACTCTTCGCACTTGAAGTTCCAGAAATTACAGATCGCATTGTTGAAATCATGGCAGTTGCTCGCGAAGCTGGTCATCGCACCAAGATTGCGGTTCGTTCACATCGCGCCGGTGTTAGCCCAAAGGGTTCGCTAATTGGCCCAATGGGTTCACGTTCACAAGCAGTAATGAATGAATTACATGGCGAGAAAATCGATATCGTCGATTGGTCCGAAGACCCAGCGACTTTTGTGGCAAATGCGCTAGCGCCAGCCAAAGTCAGTAGCGTTCAAGTAGTAGATGAATTCACTCGCTCAGCCAAGGTAGTAGTGCCTGATTACCAACTCTCACTTGCGATCGGCAAAGATGGCCAAAATGCCCGTTTGGCCGCACGTTTAACGGGCTGGCGCATAGATATTCATCCAGATAATCCCGTGTAGACTTACCCCAGAATCAACCCCTTGTTAGTTCGCTAGAGATTGAGACTATTGATATGAATCCGATTCGGAGTTGTATCGGTTGTCGCAAGACTGGTGGGCCATCGGAATTGATGCGAATGGTCTTAGTTGATGGAAAAGTAATTTTCGATCAGCAGCAAATTGCCCCCGGGCGAGGCGCATGGGTTCATCGCAAATGTTTGAAACTGGCAATTGATCGGCAAGCGTTTAAGTGGGCTTTTCGATTAAGCATGATGCCAGATGTAACAGATTTACAAAAAGAACTACTTACCGAAATGGATGCGAAAGATATGAAACTTAAATGAGCTCGTCAGAATTATGAGGTCGTACAACTAAGGCTCGCATCGCATCAGGCGCGCGGGCCAAGACAGGAGAACTGTGGCAAAGGTCCGCGTACACGAATTAGCAA
>CAXNEB010000026.1:0-16470 GCA_964201645.1 Candidatus Planktophila sp. | reverse complement strand
GATAGAAGAGCTGCGCTGCGACCAATATTCATACCTTGATCACCGCTTTGTGTTGCAGCCGCTATGGCAACATCATCAATTGTCTTAGGGTCTACTTTTGGATTGCGCTCTAGTAAGCCACGGATAGCGCGAACAATTAAATCGTCGGCGCGAGTGCCGGCATACAAACTGCCAGCTTTTCCAAATGGAGTTCGAACTGCATCTACTATGACAACTGAGCGCGACATTGCGGGAGCCCTTCGGTAAGTGTTACCAAAGGTTACTGGTCGGTAAGGTTAAGCAGCAACTACGCCGTTAGTTACTTGCGCTACTCATAAGCAAGATCATTCTGGCTCAGCCGCCGCCTCTGGGGCCTCAGGAAGCACTAAAGGCTCACGTTCTAGCAAGGCTGCACTGACTAAATCGGCGATCTCAGCGACCTGCCAAGGGCGAGCTCCGAGTTCAATCGCATCTTTAGCTACATTGGTGGAAAGTTTCCAAACCAATTTTCTAATAATCTCTGGTGAAATCAAATTCTCAACTGGAATGTTCAGCTCTGCAGCACGAGCTTCAACTGCCGCGCGAGCATGCGTGAATGGTGCATATTTCTCTGGGAACCGTTCTTTCCAAATTTTAGTTGGCGGCATGGCATCGCTGGCAGCGCGCAATTCTGGATAGTCATTCTCAGACAATGCAACAGCTGAAGCAATTGCCGCCAACCAAATATCTAAGTTCTCTTTCCATCTGGCACGTAGACCAATTGGGCGCAGAACTTTATCGAACTCACGTTTGTTGGTTGGCGGGTTCATGGCAAGTTCAACTATTGCACTGTCATTTAACAACTTACCTGGCGAAACGTCGAGTGATTCGGCAATTTGATTTCTAACGTTCCAAAGTGCGCGAATCACTGCTAGTTGATTACGTTTTCTAATCTTGTGCATACCAGAGGTGCGGCGCCACGGATCAACTCTTGGTGGGCTAGGAGGTGCAGCTAAAATCGCGGCGAATTCCGCTTCAGCCCAAGGAAGTTTCTTCGTATCTAATAACAGTTGCGCAATTATGTTTCGAAGTTCAATTAGTAGCTCAACGTCAAGTGCGGCGTAATTGAGCCAATCAAGCGGAAGTGGCCGAACTGACCAATCTACTGCCGAATGTTCTTTCGCTAGCAATACTCCTAGATGGGCTTCAAGTAACGGCCCCAAACCAACACGTGGCAAACCAGCAATACGTCCGCCTAACTCGGTATCGAATAAGAGTTTTGGATTAATTCCTAACTCACGTAAACAAGGCAGATCTTGAGTACTGGCGTGCAAAATAACCTCATCAGTATTGAGCAGATCATTTAGTTCAATGAACAACTGATGCCCTGGGCCAAATGGAATCGGATCAATCAAATGTAGACCGCCACCGTTTCGCTTAATCTGAATCAAGTAAGCGCGCGCACTGTATTTATATCCCGAAGCTCGCTCGGCATCGACTGCGAATGGCCCGGATCCTCGGGCTAGTTCGACGAGCGCAGTTCTGAACGCCTCTTCATTTTCAATTACGGCCGGGGTTCCAGCAGCAGGTGCTAGTAGGGGCGTGGCTGTTGTAACAGAATCTTCGGTCATTGTGTGAAATTAACTTGTGCGTCGTTTGCGTGATGGAGAAATTACTGAAACCCCATCTGGAATTGGTGGCAATCCAGCCACCGTTGCAAGCAGGTTGCACCACGCAGTTACGTGGTGAAACATTTCATCGGCAGATTTAATTATTGGCGACCAAGATGCTCGAATCTCGATTTCAGCTTCGTTGCGCCTGCCAGTTAACTTTCCAAACGAGGCGCTGGTTACACGAGTGATGGTGCCACTTGGTGCGCTGTACTCGCATCCGGCATCAGCCAACGAGTCCAGAAACCAAGACCAGCCAACTTCAGCCAACATCGGATCTTCGTGCATATCGGGTTCAACATCTGCGCTCATAAATGTTACGCAACGGAAATCAGATTCCCAAGTTTCCTGGCCTCCCGGTTCATGCAACAACACGAAGCGGCCCGAGCCAACGCCATCTTCAGCATCGCCATTTAAGCCATTGCTCACATCGGCCGAAAAGGCGAAGGAGAATTTAGCTAGTTTCTGAGGAGCAGGGACTTCTTCCAGAACAATTTCAGATCGGGTATCTACAGTTCGAAGTTGATCAGTTAAGCGATCAAAAGCTGCAGCATCCACTACCTAAGTGTAAAGATGGCACAAGCAAATTCGGGGGAGGCGGGGCGGTAACCTACGCAAATGGCTTTCGTACTAGCACTCTTATCTAGTGCCCTTTGGGGTAGCGCTGACTTCCAAGCCGGACGGATGAGCAAGAAGTACCAAGCTCTCGCAGTTCTGGGAGTAACCCAACTAATCGGTTTGGCATTTGGAATTTTCTTAATCTTTGCCACGGGCGAAACTGATGCAGTCGCATTTGGAAACGATGGATTTTTCTCTGGCTTTTTCTGGCCAGGTGCTTTTGCGGGAGTCCTCGGATATATCGGATTGATCTGTCTTTACGTCGGGCTTAGCACTGGCCGCATGGGCGTCGTTTCTCCAATTAGTTCGTTAGGCGCTGTTGTTCCAGTTATGTTTGCAGTAATTGGTGGCGAGCAACTTTCGCGTGGTCGCTGGATTGGCGTTGTGATCGCACTTGCTGGTGCTTTCTGCGCAAGTGGCCCTGAGATCTCGCAAGGGTTTCCATTAAAACCTGTCGCCTTAGCTTTTGGTGCGGCCTTTGGTTTTGGTACTGCGTTAACTCTGATTGGTATCGGTTCAGATTCAAGTGCGTTAATGACGATGGTAACAATGCGAGCAACTACTGCGCTGTTTACGATTGCGATCGCAATTAGATTTCGCTCCACGGGCGGGTTCAGTGTTGCTGACGCACCTTCATTAATCTTTATTGGAGTTGCAGATTTTCTAGCAAACTTCACACTTGGGCTGGCAACACAGCAAGGTCTTGTTTCGCTGGTTATGGTGTTGGGCTCGCTTTATCCAGTAGTAACGGTTTTGCTCGCCTTTAAGTTTTTGCATGAGCGTCTACACAGAGTGCAGTATGTCGGAGTTTTCTTAGCTGTGTCTGGTGTTGCAATAATTTCTGCGTTTTAAAAACTAGTTTGTTGCAGTATAAAAAGTTGTGTCGTCTTCAACTCGCTCACTAACTGTAGCGAACTTTTTCAGTAACTTTTGGTAATCAACTTGATCTTCGCCTTCGGTAACTGCAGTGACACTTAATTCAAGTCGATCTACTTTCTTGGCCGCAATTAACTCTTCAATTATGGAGATGCCAGATTCGATCACGATAGTTTCACCAAATAGGCGCTGAGCTCTGGCCAAGGCTTCGACTGGCTCGCAATTCCACCAGTGCGCTAACCGGTTATTTGAAAGCGGATTAAGCATTGATTTAGAGACCACAACAACTGGTACTGGTGTCTTTTGATAAGGCTCATTGCGAGCCGTATTTCCACCGATAAGTAACGCGTCAGCGCTTCGGCGACGAGCCAAGAAGGCACGACGATCGGCAGCACTAGAAACACCAGCCGAGCGACCATCTTTGCTAGTTGAACCATCGGAACCAACGACTAATGAGGCGATAACAGGCACGGAGAAAAGGTATGGGGTTGCCAACGATTTATCAGGTAGATTTCTGAGTGTCTGGCCTGAATTTTGCTGTGAATTAAGCAATGTCAGTGGGCGGCTTTACTATTTGGAACATGATCATTGACTGCGATTCTTGTTCCCTGCGAGACCTAGCTTGTAAAGATTGTGTTGTTACATTCTTTCTAAATAAAGCCCAAGACTCGCTCGAATTAAGCAATCAAACTACTGACGCGCTCGAACTTCTCTCCTCTCGAGGCATTGTTCCGCCGCTTCGCTTTCTTGCGTAGTTGGCTAATTTTCAGGTGAATTTGCTGATTTTGGGGCGATTCTGAGCGTAACTCGCGGTTTTAGGTTGAGCGGGGCAACTTCGCACATATAACCTCTTCTCTATGTCATGCATGGGTTTACGTAGCGCTGTCGCAATTTGTGTTGCCGTGACTCTGGCAAGTCCATTAATTGCACCCATTGCCCAAGCTGCTCCATCACTGGCTCAAATTCAAGCCCAAGTTCGCCAACTTGAAGAAGAGGCAACTGCCGCCGCCGAAGGCGCGCAAGCCGCAAAAGTGCAACTCGCTACCCTGACCAAGACACTTAGTGGACTTAAGCAGGAGGCTGCAGCGCAAGGAGCAACAGTTGATGCATTAAAAAAATCTTTAGGCACCATTGCAATCGAGCAATACAAAGCTGGGGGGCTGAGTCAAGGTTTAGAACTTCTTTTCTCGGCTAACCCGGAACTCTATTTGAGTTCGGCCGGTTCGCTCGAGTCAATCACTCGTGCCAAGAGCTCTCAATTAAGAAAATTCGAAGCGGCAGAACAGCGCCTTAATGCAACAAAGCTAACAGTTGATGACAAGTTGGCACTTGTGCAGGCAGCACAGAAAAGGTTTGCGCAAAAATCAGCCCAAGCTATATCCAAATTGGCTACAGCAGAAAAAATATTAGCGAAATTAAAGAAAGAAGACCGAGCTCGATTGGCTGCGCTGAAGGCAGCTGAAGAAGATGCCGACCAAGCATCTTCTAAGGCATATGCAAACAGTGCGGGTGCGATTTCAGGTCGAGCCGGAATTGCGATTAAGTATGCACTGAAGCAGATCGGTGATCGATATGTCTTTGGCGCAGCAGGCATGATCACTTGGGATTGTTCGGGTCTTACCATGCGTGCCTACCAAGCAGCGGGAGTCTCGCTGCCACATTCATCTAGGGCGCAATCAAGTTATGGTCGTTCAGTTTCCTTCAGGTCTGCCAAGCCGGGCGATTTACTCTTCTATGGTCGGCCAATTTCTCACGTTTCAATTTACTTAGGTGGCGGCAAGATGGTTCATGCTCCGCGTTCTGGCTCACGCGTGAAAGTTGTATCTAACGCCGCGACAGCGCTCGGTAGTAAACCACTCGTTGCCGTTCGCCGGTTCTAGTAATGGTGGTAACCACACTTTTTATTACCAATGACTTTGGTCCTCGGGCAGGTGGAATTGAAACTTTCGTACATGGCCTGATTGAGCGCTTACCTAAAGGCTCAGTAATTGTTTACACCAGCGCTCAGCAAAACTCAGCTGCGTTCGATGCAAAATGGTTACATGAGTATGGTGTTGAAGTTATTCGTGATCGCAGCAAGATCCTACTGCCAACTCCGCGCGTAATTAGAGTTTGCCAAAAATTGATTCGCAATCGAAAGTTAACGAAGGTGGCTTTCGGTGCCGCTGCGCCGCTTGGAGTTATGGCTCGCGCCATGCGAAGCGCAGGCGCGCAAAAGATTGTTGCGCTTACTCATGGCCACGAAGTTTGGTGGGCCAAAGTTCCACCGTTCTCATTTGCGATTAGATTTATGAGCAGAAATATAGACGCCATTACTTATTTGGGAAATTACACCAGAGGTGAAATTAGCAAAGCGTTAAGTCAAGCCGAGGTAAGCAAGTTGGTGCAGATTGCACCTGGAATTGATGTAGACCATTTTGTTCCAACTGATTCAAGTAAATTACGAGCCGAACTTGGACTGACTAATAAGTCTGTGATCATTAGTGTTGGTCGGCTTGTGCACCGCAAGGGTCAGGACAAACTAATTGCAGCGCTTCCAGAAATTAAAGCTGCGGTGCCTAATGTGCATCTAGTTTTAGTCGGCGTTGGTCCCCACCAGGATTATTTAGAAAAACTAGCTTTGAAACTTAATGTAAGTGAGTGCGTAACATTTATCGGCCGGATCGATTATGCCAAACTTCCGAACTACCTCTGCCTGGGAGATGTCTTTGCAATGCCTTCTCGTTCACGTTTCTTCGGGCTAGAAGTAGAGGGACTAGGAATTGTCTATCTTGAAGCTAGCGCGTGTGGATTACCAGTAGTCGGTGGGAAATCTGGGGGAGCACCCGATGCGGTGTTAATCGGTGAAACTGGTTTAGTAGTTGATGGCACGAAGCCTGTTGAAATTGCGGGGGCATGTATTGAATTACTAAATAATCCAGAACTATCTGCATTGATGGGCGCAACGGGCAGAGCTTGGATTATTGAGAACTGGCGCTGGGATATTTGGGCTACCAAGTATGCGGCCTTACTAACTTAGCCTAACTTAGCCAAGAGTTATCACGCGCAACTGCAACTGCTGAGATTCGATTACTAACCTCAAGTTTTCGATAAATACTTGCGAGATGAGTTTTTATAGTTGGTTCACTTAAATATAGTTGACGAGCTATTTCCTTGGTGCTTTTCCCAGTGGCTAAAATGGTCAGAACTTCTAACTCCCTAGAACTCAATACCGGTAGCCGCTCCTTGGCTTTAAGTGCTTTCTGTAAACCAGCTGCGGTAAAACTTAGTGGGCTAATCAAGGCGCGTTCTAGCGTTGCGATAACTTCTGAGATCGGAGCACTTTTTAAAACGAAGCCACTTACTTGGGCTGAAAGAGCAGCAAGTAATAATGCTGGCGCATCGTTAAGGGTCAGAATTACAATTCCGATCTCGTCAGAAATTCCGCGGGCCCAGTTAGCGACTTCAAAACCACTACCATCAGGCAAATTCAGGTCAAGTAAAATTAGATTTGGATTTGTTCGTGCGATTTGTGCGATTGCTTCATTCTTACTGGCGGCTACGGCGCAGATTGTGAAATTCGCTTTTACCAGTGCTTGTTCTAATCCAGCGCGAACTATCGGGTGATCATCAACGATTAGAACTCGGCGGTTCAATTGGGAATCGATACTCGAATCAAGAGACCGGGTGTCAGGTTAATAAATTCAACTTGGCCAGCTAGCTCGGCTACCGCCTCGGTAATACCAACTAAACCAAATCTATCGGCCTTCATTTCAACACCGCCTATCCCGTTATCGCTAACTTCAATAACAGTATGAGCCTGGCCGCTATATGTGCGCAGATTAATCACGCTAGCCCCAGAATGCTCAGCCGCATTGCGCAGGAGTTCAACGGCTATCGGGCTTATTGATCGACCAAGGGGAGTTGCTAATTCAACTTTTCCTAGTCGATCACCGCAGATCGCAATAGCTTGTTCGCCCAAGTCAGATGCAGGGTTTCGAAGGTTTAGGATCTCGCGTCGAACTTTTTCGATGAGACCACTGACTTCAAACCTAAGGGTTCGAAGTTCAGTTCGGGTGGATGTAGGTAATTCAGGTGCGCCTAGAGATTGGTCAATTGAATATCCCAGGGCAACCAGATCTTGCGCAAGTCCATCGTGGATTTGGCGCGCAATCTGGTTCGTGCCCCGGGAATTCAATTACTCTTTTTCGTAGAGCGCTTCGATTTCAGCTGCAAACTCCTGAGCGACCACATGGCGCTTAACCGAGAGTTTTGCAGTCAATTGTCCGCCCGCGATCGTGAAGTCAGTCGTTAAGATTCTGAACTTACGAATTGACTCAGCTTTACTAACTGCTTTATTGGCTTCATCAACGGCAGTTTGAATAACGCTGATTAGTTGTGGGTCAACTGCCAAGTCGGCCATTGAAGCGCCTTCCTTCTTGTTGGCCGCGATCCATGGTTTTAGCGATTCTTGATCAATGGTAATCAACGCGCCAATGAATGGACGGGCATCACCAACAACAACGCATTGGCTAACCAATGGATGTGAGCGCAAGCGATCTTCTAGTACAGCAGGAGCAACATTCTTGCCGCCAGCAGTAACGATTAGTTCCTTCTTGCGACCAACGATAAATAAGAATCCATCTTCATCTAGTTTCCCGAGATCACCAGTCTTAAACCAGCGTTCTGAATCAAAGACTTCACTATTTGCTGCATCGTTCTGCCAGTATCCGCGCATAACAATTGGACCTCGGATCAGAACTTCACCATCTTCAGCAATTTTGATTGAGGTGCCAGGAATAGGTTTGCCAACTGAACCAACTCGAAGCGCTGAAGTTAAATTCAGAGTTGCTCCAGCAGTAGTTTCGGTTAGGCCGTAACCTTCCAAAACAGTAATGCCAGCACCACGATAGAAGTGACCCAGGCGAGCACCTAGGGGAGCGCCACCAGAAATCGCTGCCTCTACGCGACCACCAACTGCGGTACGAATCTTTGAATATACAAGTTTGTCAAAGAGGGCATGCTTTAGGCGAAGGGATAGCGAAATTTTCTTAGTATCAAGGCCTTCGCTATATGCAATAGCAACAGCAGCAGCTTTACGGAAGATGTCACCCTTGCCAGCGGCATCTGCTTTTGCCTCTGCACCATTGTAAATCTTTTCAAAAATACGTGGCACAGCAAGAACGAAAGTTGGCTTGAACGAAGCTAAGTCAGCGGCTAGTCGGCCTACTGGATCACTGCAATGAGCTAGATGTAATCCGGCAGTAATGGCACCAATCTGCACCATGCGACCGAACACGTGCGCAACTGGTAAGAAAAGCAAAGTAGAACCATCGGGCTTTAAGAAGAGATCTTTAGCACCCTGTACAACGTTTCCGCACTCAGCTAGGAAGTTTCCGTGAGTTAAAGAAACACCTTTAGGTTTTCCAGTTGTGCCAGATGTGTAAATCAGCGTTGCCAAAGTATCTGGCACAAGAGCGTTGCGTCGACGATCAATTTCATCATCGCCAATGTGGGCACCAGATGCAGTCAAAATATCTAAGACGCCATCGGTCATAGTCCAAACATGACGGGTATGGGCCGGTCTAACAGTTTCAACTAGTTCACGTAGAGTTGGCGTTTCGACAATGATGCCCACTGCGCCTGAGTCGTTAAGAATCCAATCAATTTGCTCAGCAGATGAAGTGTCATATACCGGCACAACAACGCCACCGGCATACCAAATTGCGAAATCTAAAATCGTCCACTCGTAGCGAGTGCGTGCCATGATCGCGACACGATCACCGATTTGAATACCTGCTGCGATCAAACCTTTAGCGGCGGTGCGCACTTCGGTTTCAAACTCGCGAGCAGTTACTGGTTGCCAACCCTCACCAAGTGGGCGAGAGAGCACAATGCGTTCTGGTTCAAACCAGGCACGTTCGGCGACAAGATTTGTCAGATTCCCCTCGGTAGCCGAAGGGACAAGGGCAGGTATCGTCATTTCGTTCATGGGAGAACGCTAGCGTGGCAACTATCGGAAATGGAAGAGGGTAGCCTTTGCGCCATGAGCGAATTAAGCAGCGGAAATATCACCATAGAAGCCCCTATCAGCGAGGTGCAGGCAGCCCTCTTCGAGTTGACCAAGTATCCAGAGTGGTCGACTTCCATTAAGTCAGTCGAGGTCCTAGCGACCGATGAGCAAGGCCGATTAACTACCGGCAAGTTCGTCATTGATGCGGGCATGATGAAAGACAAAGTCACCTTAGATTACGACTGGTCTGAAGCTCCGAGCAAACTTTCATTTTCGTTTAATGATGCCGATTTGTTAACTGGCATGGAAGGCGCCTACTCAATCAAGAAAATTGATGAGGACACCACTGAGGTAACTTATGAAATGGGCGTTGAGATCTCGATGCCAATTCCAGCAATGATGCGCAAGAAGGCTGAGCAAGCAACAATTGATCAAGCTCTGCAGCAATTGAAATCTCATCTAGAAGGATAATCTTCTAAATGTCTTTAACGGTTGGCGTAGATGTCGGCGGCACCAAAGTTCTCGGTGGCGTAGTCGATGCATCTGGAAAAGTTCTAGCAACCTCGCGACGCGATACTCCGCGCGAAGGTGGCAGTGAACTAACCAAAACTATTGCCGAGGTTGCACTTGAATTAATGCAGGCACATTCCGTTACAGCAGTCGGCGTATCGGCAGCTGGTTTTGTTTCCTCGGATCGAAAAACTATGTTAGCTACCCCAAACATTGCTGATTGGAATGGTGTTCAACTCGATCTAGAATTAACTAAGTTAATTGGCTTGCCAGTTGTAATTGAAAATGATGCCAATGCTGCAGCTTGGGGCGAAGCAAAATTTGGAGCTGGCCGCAATCAAGCTCACATGATGATGCTTACTATCGGCACCGGCGTTGGCGGCGGCATCGTTGTTAACAACCAGCTCTACCGCGGTGCTTTTGGAATCGCCGCAGAGTTTGGTCACTTGCGAGTTGTTCCTGAAGGTCATTTATGTGGTTGTGGTGCTCGTGGCTGTTTCGAGCAATATGCATCAGGTAGTGCGCTTCGTCGCCATGCGCGCGAAGCAATAAGTGCGTCACCAGATTTAGCCCGTAATTTGCTAGCACGTGGTGATGGCACGATTGATGGTCTAACTGGTCAAGCAATTACAGATGCAGCTCGCGAAGGTGATGCTGTGGCCCTTGCTGCGTTTCAAACCACTGCGCAATATCTTGGCGCTGGAATTGCATCTCTGGCAGTGTTACTCGATCCATCTTGTGTTGTAATCGGTGGCGGCGTGATTGATGCTGGTGAAATTTTACTCGCGCCAACTCGTGAAGCGATGAAGCGCTACATGCCTTTTGCCGGCAAGCACCCTTACCCAGAAATTGTGGCAGCTGAGTTAGGTAATGAAGCCGGCTTAGTCGGTGTTGCAGATTTAGCTCGTAGTTAACTTTCGAACGGGTAGCGCAAACCAATCTGGTTTCTAATCTCATCTAGCGATTGCATAATTTCAATACTCATTTGATGAGTTAACAATGGCGATTCGATTTCAGCATTTCTAACCATGCGCTCTAGTTCGGCAGCTTGTTCGCGTAGCCCGTGGCCTTTATAGGTATTTGGGTATTCAGTAGTTGTGCCATCTCGCATAACCACTCGCATGTTTGCTGGGTTATAGAAAGTGCGATCAATCTCGATCCGACCCAGCGTGCCAGAAATCGTCGCACGACAGGGAGTGCCAGTAATCAAAGTTGTCGTTATTACAGCTTGCGCGCCATCTGCATAATCAAAAATTGCTGAAGTCTGACTATCTACGCCTTTTTTCGTCAGTACGCCCGTGGCAGTGATTCGGGCAGGTACACCAAGGACCATGTGAGCAAATGAAACTGGATATATTCCTAAATCAAGTAAGGCACCGCCTGCTAGAGCGGGTTCAGTTAACCGTGGATTTTCATGATCAATTAAATACTGGCCATGGTCAGCTTCAACGTTAACTATCTGACCAAGAACACCGCTCTTCAAGATTTCGCGTACCTGTGCAATGTGTGGCAAGAAGCGAGTCCACATTGCTTCCAGGAGAGCTACATTGTTTGATCGTGCAGCGGCAACCATTGCCCTCGCTTCAATTGCATTTACTGCAAATGGCTTTTCACAGAGAACGGGCTTGCCAGCATTTAGCGCCAGAATCGTATTTGCCACATGTTGTGGGTGAGGGGATGCCACGTAAACCGCATCAATCATTGGATCAGCAACTAGCTCTTCGTAACTGCCATAAGCAGTGCAACCTGGGAACTCAACTGCGAATTCCGTAGCTTTATCTATCGATCGGGAACCCACTGCTTGAACAATGTGACTATTAAAGTAGGAAAGGTCGCGAGCAAAGGCTTTAGCAATTCCACCAGTTCCGATAATTGCCCATTTAAATGTAGGTTTGGTAAAATCAGGCTTATCAAAATCAGATTTGGTTAATTGTGGTGAGTTAGATGTGAGCGCCATCTTCGCCTTCTTCCCGAGTTAGATTCCAACGATATAAAAGTGTGGCAAGTCCGCCAGTTGTAGCTATCAGTCCAGGCCAAGGTTCCACACCGAATGGATCAAAGCCAATTACCGCAGCCACAATTATCCAGAGTGGCCCAGCAATTAAGGCAATGACTGCAATTCGGTTCGCCCGCTCTTTGATCTTGGGCAAGTCTGGGTTTGGTGCAACAAAACGTTCAGAATCTTCAATCGTATCTAGTTGATCTAAATAAGTAGAAGGTGATGATTGATCAAGTGAAAGCGTAGAAACGATTGATTCAAATTCCGCATTTACTAATTCAGAGTCATCGTCATTTCTCAAATCATGAATATTCTTACCCACTATCTGGTATTCGTTAATGAGAAGCAGAACTTTGTAATCATCGTCATCTACATTGGCATGCGTAACAACAACAGTATGACCTTGTTCTTGAAAACTGGCACAAAGATCTATGGCATCTTCAATTGGCTGACGAACGCCAAGAATTATTAAAACTGCAATTTCCGCCTTATCGCCAGAACCTTTAAGAATCAGATCCGGGGGAGTTAAATCATCGCTCACAAGTGCCATAATCGCATACGATTTCGGTGCAATGGAACCGATTTAGCGTTAAATTAAGAAGTGCGTAGGATTACCCTCTAGTCCGAGCGAGGTAAGGAGTAACCGAATGGGCAAAGCTGATGATGTCCCTTATGGTCTTTTGCGCTCCTTCCTAACTCCATTTTTAATGCTGGCCTTTAGACCTAAGGTAAAAGGGTTGCGCAATGTCCCGCTCAAAGGCCCAGTCATCATGGCCTCGAACCACCTCTCATTTAGTGATTCGATTTTCATGCCCTTGGTTGTCCCGCGCAAAGTCACCTTCTTGGCCAAGAGTGAATACTTCACTTCGCCGGGTCCAAAGGGGCTAATTAAGAAATTAACTTTCATAGCACTTGGTCAAGTATCAGTTGATAGATCTGGCGGACGTCGAAGTGAAGCTGCGCTTCTAACTGGCTTGAGCGTCCTAGCTCAAGGAAAGTGTTTAGGAATTTATCCCGAAGGCACTCGCTCACCTGATGGTCGCCTCTATAAAGGCCGCACAGGCATTGCACGTTTAGCAATTGATTCAGGCGCTCCGATCATTCCGATCGCCATGTTTAATACTGAAAAGATTCAGCCAACTGGCACTGTGATCCCAAAAGTTATGCGTGTTGAAATGATTTTTGGTGAGCCAATGTATTTCGAGGGCGACTCAAGTGATCTGAATTATTTGCGCGAAGTCACAGACCAAATCATGAAGAAGATCCAAGAACTCTCAGGACAAGAGTATGTAGATATTTATGCAACTAAGCGTAAAGAGCAGATTGCTGACGAAGAAGAGTAGTTTTTACTCAAGCCCTAATCGCTGAGTTAAGTAATTACAGGTTCCGCAACCAGAACCTGAATCAGGCAATTCGCCATCAATCACAGTTATTAGCTCTTCGATGACTTTAAAAAATGTTTCGGGTTCGCGTTCAACGGCGACATACTTCTGTTCGACGCCGAAACCGTAGTTACTCGCGTTATCGCCAAGGACTGAAGTAGGTTTCCAGACTAATAGCCCCATCGAAGCTACTTCGCGAGCTTTACCTGCTGCTGGATTTTCTAAAGCAAATGCATATGACTCAAGCTGTGGCGCATAGAACTGGCCACTATCGCGATCTGACTCAGAAACTTTGCAATCAATTAAGCCAAGAGTGCCATCATCATTTTCTGCCAAAACATCGTAGATACCGAGAATTCGCCATGGGGTTTTAACGCCATTTATACTGATGAAATCACTCTTAACCCATTCACCCCATTTTGTAATTTTGCCAGGGCGTAACGATGGATCTAGGTCGGGCATACTAGCGCCGCAAAAATGGCTCTCTTGTAATTTAGATAAAGTGCCAACGATGGGGAACTGTCCAGGCAAAGTTACTTTGAACCAATATTTGATCCAGATGCAACGTTTGCAAGTGCTTAAACCAAATGTTAAGTCGCTCGGTGCGATTGTGTCGCGGGCAGGCTTTGCTGGTTTCTTAATCATAGGAGACCAGTTGCAGTTGAGAGAATTACCGAAGCACCCAAAATAATCATTACGCAACCTCCAGTAGTTCGCAGTTTTTCGAGTCTACTCGCATCACTTGCTAACCACGCACGCGCAGTTCCGGCGAGTAAGCCCCAAGTGCCATCGCTGAAGAAAGCAAGAACTGAGAACAAAGCGCCCAGAAAAAGTAATTGCCCAGTGACGCTGCCACGTTCACGATCGATAAATTGTGGCAGTACAGCTGCATAGAAAACTAAACCTTTGGGGTTTAGAACTCCCACCATAAAGCCATCGCGGATAGATTGAAAAACTCGCGGTTCGAGCGATCCTTGGTTCGTCATATCTGCTGCATGTGCTTTTCGCTTACGAATAGCGTCAATACCGAGATAGACCAGGTAAAGACCGCCACCCCATTGCACTGCAACGAAAGCCAAATCAGAACGTTGCAGAATCGGGCCTAAGCCAAATGCCACTAAAGAAGAAAGAACAAAGGCCCCGGTTACATTGCCGGCCACCGTAACAACAGCAACCTTGCGACCCCATGCGATAGCGCGCGCAATTATAAAAAGCACGCTAGGGCCAGGGGCTAAAATAATTATCATCGCAGCGATGATGTATTCAACGAGGCGCGATGGAATAACCATTCCGCGATTCTAATGCTTTGTTGATAAAACGCTGGGGAAATGCAAAAGGGGCCGGTTCCCCGACCCCTTTTGCGTGTAGAGACTTTGCGGCTTTACTTGCGCGCTTCTGCGATCGTATGAAGTACCCGATAACCAATAACTGCAACGAGAGTTGAATTAACGATTCCAGTAAATGTGTAATCGCCTCTAGTCCAGGAATAGTCAGCAATGCCAATAATGAGCGCAGAAGATGCGATCAAGAGATTGGTGGAATTAGCAAAATCAACTTTGTTTTCAATCCAGATACGAGCACCAAGGATGCCGATCATTCCGAAAAGCGCTGTTGATACGCCACCGAGGGCTCCTGCTGGAGTTGCACTAAGTACTGCACCAAACTTTGGCGATAGTGAGAGGCCAATTGCTCCGACACCGGCAATCCAATATGCAGCTGTTGAATAAACTCTAGTTGCTGCCATTACGCCAATGTTCTCGGCATATGTTGTTGTACCTGATCCGCCACCGAAGCCAGCAATTGTTGTTGCAACGCCATCGGCCACAAGCGCGTTGCCCATTTGGTCGTCAAGACTCTTGCCAGTCATAGCAGAAACAGCTTTAACGTGACCAACATTTTCTGCGATAAGTACCAAGACCACAGGCAAGAAAATAATCATTACGTTAACGTCGAAGGTAGGTGCGGTGAATGTTGGTAGCGCGAACCATTCTGCAGCAGTGATGCCTTCAGTCTTCACATCACCCATTGCCAAAGCAACTAAGTAACCAACAACTAAACCAAGGAAGATGCTAATGCGGCTCATGAAGCCTTTTGAAATTACAGTAAACAAGCCAATGCTGCCCAAGGTAATAATTGCTATTAGGGGATCGGCAGTGAAGTTTCCTTTTGCCGCGCCAGCTAAGTTAAAGCCGATCATCATTACGATAGTGCCGGTTACAACAGGTGGCATCAACCAATTGATCCAACCGATACCAGCGGCCTTAACAGCGAATCCAACCGCAGCAAGCACAGCACCGGTGAATACGATTCCACCAAGAGCAGCAGCCATTCCGCCGGTCGCATTAGCAGCCATGGCTGCGCCAATAGGTCCAAGGAAGGCAAAAGATGAACCTAAGTAACTTGGTAATTTATTTCCAGTGATAATCAGAAAAAGAATTGTGCCAATGCCTGAGAAGAAGAGTGTGGTTGTTGGCGGGAAACCGGTGATGATCGGGACCAAGAAGGTCGCACCGAACATGGCCGCAATGTGCTGAAGGCCGACACCAATGGTGCGGGGCCAACTCAGACGTTCATCGGTTGAAACAACGGCGCCGGCAGCAACGCTCTTGCCATCGCCATGCATTTTCCAGGTAAGTAGAGACATATTGAGATAAGCCCTTCCTAATGGCCCCCAACAGGTATGAAGGCGCTGTAAAAAGGGTAAATCCGACCCTCTAGTAAGTTGGCTAGGTCACACGGCGAGTTCCCAGAAATCTCGAGATTCCCAGTCAAGGCGTGTTCAGGTTGCGCTCACGCTGAAAATCGGTTTAACTATCGCATCGATATATCGAATCGATATAAACATCAGATATATCAAGCAGGGTAATAGATGCAGGAAGGGGAAGCCGTGCGCTCACGTAGTGAATCACTCGAATTCGCCCTTCTGGGACTTCTTTCGCAGAACAGCCTCCATGGCTATGAACTGCGAAAGCGTCTAACTGCCATCTATGGGCCATTTCGAGCTCTCTCCTTTTCAGTGCTCTACCCACAATTAAAGCGCATGATGCTGGCTGGATTGATTGAAGAATCAACTGAAGCTGCAACCCCACGTCGCTCTCGAATTGTTTATGGGCTTACTGAAAAAGGGCGAGATCGCTTTGAAAAGTTAACTGACACGGTTGGTCCAGATACTTGGGAAGATGAAGGGTTTGAAGTTCGCTTCGCATTCTTTAGCCCAACTTCAACAACCAACCGGGTTCGAATTTTAGAAGGACGTCATCGACGTCTTAAAGAGAAAGCTGAGATTCTGCGAGGCGAGCTAGAGAAGTCGCCAATCGGAATCGATAAGTACCTAGAGGAGTGGCGACGTCACTCTCTTGAATCAGCAGAACGAGAAATTGTTTGGCTGGAAGACATGATCAAAACCGAGAGGAAATAACGTGAATATCACAACCGGTAAAGGCGATATCCGAGTAGCAATTGTAG
>CAXNEB010000025.1:0-16714 GCA_964201645.1 Candidatus Planktophila sp. | reverse complement strand
GGCTATGAGGTTTACTCTTGAAAATATTCTAACTAAGGGGCAAAGATGATTGAGATCGGCGTTGTTAATGAACCATCGGCAGGATTTACCGCCCCTAATGCCAAACGCTTAGAAGATATGGGATTTGATTACTTATTAACTCCTGATACTCAGAACTTGTCGGCAGATCCTTATGGGCAACTTTCACTAGCTGCTGCCGCAACTAAAACAATTAAGTTAGGTACTGGCGTTACAAACCCAATTACTCGTGATGTGGCTGTAACTGCAAGCGCGCTAGCTACTTTGCAGATTGAATCTAATGGCCGCGCAGTATGCGGAATCGGACGCGGTGATTCTTCTGCTGCCCACATTGGCAAGAAACAAGCAACTGGTGAACAACTTGCTTTCTATGCCAATTCAATTCGCACCTATATTGCTGGCGGCACCGTAGATCGCGACGGAACACAATCTGCAATGCGTTGGATCAAACCCGGTGATGTTCCACCAGTGCCTATTGATATTGCATGCACTGGACCAAAGACTATTGAGCTTGCCGCCGATGTTGCAGATCGGGTTTCCTTCGCTGTCGGCAGTGCACCAGAACGTTTGCAATGGGCCATGGATATTTTCAATGCTCGTATGGCAGTTAACGGCCGCGATCGCAGCTCAGTAAATGTTGGTGCATATATAAATTTAGTTTGTGATCCAGATGAACAGCGCGCAGTTAACTTAGCTCGAATGGTTACCGGCATGGTTTCGCACTTTGCTGGCATGAAAGCTTCTCCAACTGAGCATTTACCTGAGCAAATTAAAGGCATTGCCGAGAAAATGAAATCTGATTACGACATGAAACACCATGCCCAAGATGCTGGTTCGCACTTAAACATGATTGATGATGAATTTGTCCGCTGGATGGCAATCTGTGGTCCAGTTGATTTGTGCGTCGAAAAGCTCAGCAAGTTAATTGATATGGGTCTAGAGCATGTATATCTATTGGGTGGCTCGCCTTATGCCGAGCCACATGGCAAGCGCATTACCGGAGTTGTAGATATGTCCGAACTATTTGCCGCAGAGGCAATGCCGCAGATCAAGAAGGCATACGCCCATATTTAAGCCGTAGCTGGAACTCCAAAGTGATAACCAGTTGCCTCATTCATATGAAGTTCGCGGATCTTTAGATCTCCAGCCATTTGTTTGATCGCTGCATTAGATTTCTTAAGCACGAATGCCCGATTCTCATCGGCGCCCATCTCCATCGCTGCAGAGTGATTACGCGCAATTATGCGCTCATTAAGTGGCTTTTGAATTCGCTGGAACTCAGATAGAGCTAACTTCACGGCTTCTGGATTTCCAATATCTTCAGGCGACGGAATCAAAGGCAACAGCGTTTTAAGGCTAGCAATGCCCATGTTTAAACCTTGACCGCGTGCTGGGTGAATTGCATGTGCCGCATCACCAATTAAAACCGTGTTTCCTATTGCATATTCGATTGCGTGAATCATGCGAACTGGATAAAAACCAGCTAGCTCAAATTCGCTATCGGCTAACTCTGGTGCAATACTGCCAATAATCTTTTGACGATCTTCATTAGTTGATTTCTTCCACCAAGGAATACCCTCATCTGCAACTGGCATAGTTACTTTAACTCGACCATCCATACGTTGCTGAATTACTAGTTGGCCATTGTCGCCGGCATACCTAAAGAAATAATTATCTGGTCCAAGTGATGCTGGGCGTTCAGTAAAGAAGGCCACCATCGGATGTGTGTACGGATGTTCAAAACATGGAACGCGTAGCTTTTCGCGAACCGTTGAAGATGAACCATCGCAGGCAATAATCATGTGCGCACTAATCTGAACTTCATCGCCTTCGCGATTTGTGGCCAGAACATTTGTAACGCTTCCGTCAGTGACTTCAAGATCTTTGACTGAATATGGTTGCAGCAGAACAAAGCTAGGGTCGGTCTTGGCAAAGTTCATAAAAGTTGGGGTAATCATTTCGTGATTCATCACTAAGAAGTATGGGTAAGGAATACCCATTTCGGTGTACTCGGCTGAAAGCAAAGTCTCGCCATCAGATGATCTAAATTGATGGCCAATTCGCTTGGTCGCACCAGCTGCAAAGAAGTGTTCGAGAACGCCCCACTCGGCAATAGTTTCGACATTAACTGGTGAAATGTGATCGCCGCGTGATGTATCCAGCGGGCCGCCTGTACCTTGATCAATGCAGATAACTCGGTGGCCAGAATTAACCAGGGCCGCACTCATCGCCGAGCCAGAAACACCACCACCGATAATCAAGATATCTGCAAACATTTTCATGTATTTATTTAAGCGGATAATTTAAGAACGGCAACATTTAAGAGGTGGGTTGACACTCAACCCAGCGTTGGAAATGGAACGCTATCTCTCGTTCTTGCCATCTTCGAATCCGCGAAGATACCCACGCCTTTCTGCCATTTCGGCTCCGAGCCCGAACATATCTTCCTCTGGGGGTCGCACAATAGATCTAGCGCCTTGACCATCGGCAAGCGTTACATATTGCGGCAACCCACGCACCAGAACTACTGGAATCTGATCTAACTTTCCCTTTACTAATTCTGCTGCACTTGCAATTTCATCTGCGACTGCAGTAATTGATTGTTCAAGAGTGCGACCGGCGGCATCTTGCTGGCCACGGTAATCAAGCAATGTAGTTACGCCAGCAACACCAATTGCATTATCAGTTAAGCCCAACCGCCATGCGCGCCCCATAGTGTCGGTTACAACTACGCCGATTGGTTGAGCAACTTTGTGAAATTCAGCGCGTAGCTTTCGAGCACTAAGGTCACTGTCAACCGGAAGTTTAAGAATCATTCCCTTAGGTGCATTAGATGCATCAACTCCGGCAGCGGCCATGATCAAACCATGTTTAGTTTCAACAATTTTAGTAGTTCCGCGTTGTGCAATTACGCGAACAGTTTCTTCATCAATTATTGCTTCGCGTGTTTGGCTCGGAACCATTTGTCCCTCGGCCTTACTAATCACTTTGCTGGTAATAACTAAAATGTCGTTAGCTAATAAACCAGGGCCGGCTAACACAGCTGCGAGAATTAACGCAGCTAAATCATCACCCGGGCTAATTTCAGGAATACCTTTGATTGGAAAGACGCTGAAGTTATTTGTCATCGCATCATCGCTATCGCTCGCATTGCAATCTCTTTTGCAGCCTGGTCATCAGTCATCAATAATGGGGCACTCTCACACTTAATGCCTAATTCAGTTACCTCTGAAACTTGCGCAGAGTCGCTATCTGCGATCAGCCAAGCATCTAGTAAGTCACCGTATTGTTGGGCAACACTGCTTGCACTAGTTTCCAACCCAAGTGCCGTTAAACATTTATCAGCCATACCAAGAACTGGGTTGCCACCGATAATTGGTGAAACGCCAACGACTGGTGCACTAGCAGCCATGATGGCGTCGCGGATTCCGGGAATTCTTAGAATCATTCCAATCGAAACTATCGGATTACTTGGCGGCAAAACAATTAAGTCAGCTTCTGCAATTGCTTCTAATACACCTGGCGCTGGCTTTGCTAACTCAACTCCTGCTAGTTCAAATCCAGTAGCTGGCAAGACTGCCCGATGCTTAACCCACCACTCTTGAAAATGGATTTGCTGCCCATCAACTAGCTGAACTTGAGTCTGTACAAAATCATTTGTCGCTGGCAATAAATTCAGGCCGATCCCCCACTTAGTGCATTGCAATTTCACAATCTCACTTAAGGCGACGCCATTATTTAAAAGGTTTGTTCGATAGATGTGGGTTGCATAATCTTTATCGCCTAAGTTAAACCATTGCTCTTGCCCTAAATAGTGCGCCAATTGTTGCTGTACTACCCAAGTCTCATCTTTGCGTCCCCAGCCGCGAACCAAATCTGATTCGCCAGCTAAGTTATAAATTACTGAATCTAAGTCTGGGCAAATGCGTAGGCCATGCATATTTATATCGTCGCCATTATTAATGATTACGGAAATCTCTAAGTTATCAATTAACCGTAAACCCTTTAAAAAACGGGCACCGCCTATGCCGCCTGCTAAGGCCACTACTTTTATCGGCGCACTCACAGGTACGATAATAGAGTGAATAGTGCTGGTAACCCCAACGATCAGTGGGATGTATTCCTTCCCCTGAAACAGTTTGCTACGGGTAAGTCTCGATTAAGCACTATTCCTGATGATTTTAGAGTTTCGCTCATAAAAGCGATGGCAATTGACTTAATCGACGTTCTGCTCCAATTACCTCAGATAGCAACAATCACCATTGTCGGTGTCGATCATAAGCAATTAACGAGTGTTACAAATTCGCGTTTGAAATCATTTCCTATTCTTGAGCCAATAGATATCAACTCTGATTTACAGTTGGCGGTCGGTGAGTCAAAGCGAATCGCAATTTTCTTACCAGATCTGCCAAGCGCTGAAGCAACTGAAGTATCGCAAGCACTCGCACTAGCAAGCACAAATCAAACTTCATTTATTGCAGATAAAAATTCCATCGGGAGTACGGCTTTCTTTAGTACCGTCGGAAAAGTTGCGACTCATTTCGGTATCAATTCAGCTGCAGCCCACCGCAACTCCGGGGTCTTCGAACTTGTAGACCCGCAATTCAAGGGAATTAAAGCCGACTGTGATGACTGGTCAGATTTATTGGCAATTGATACCCACGATTTAGGTCATGCGACGCGGGCATTAATGGAACATCATCTGCAAAATTAGCAATCTCCCTTTAGGATTCGCTACATGACTGAAACTACTGAACTTTATCCGGGCAAAGAACTTAAGAATTTAACCGTCGGCATTATTGGTGGTACTGGTGCACAAGGCACTGGCTTGGGTTATCGGTTAGCTAAAGCTGGCTTTAACGTAATTTTAGGTTCTCGCGATGGCGCAAAAGCCGTTGCTACAGCGGCCGAAGTTGGCCACGGCATTACTGGTGCCGACAATGTTGAATGCGCTGCTAAATCAGATTTAGTAATTGTTGCTGTGCCATGGGATAGCCACAAAGACACACTTACTTCGCTCAAGAATGAACTAACAGGAAAAGTAGTAATTGATTGTGTAAATCCAATGGGTTTTGATGCAGGTGGTGCTTTCCCATTAGCCGTTGCTGAAGGAAGTGCATGCGCGCAAGCTCAAGGAATCCTGAGCGAAAGTCATGTAGTTACCGCTTTCAACCATGTATCTGCGGTTCTACTTTCAGATCAATCGCTAGCTGAAATTGATATCGACATCATGGTTGTTGGCGATCACAAACCAGCTACAGATTTGGTGCAGCAGATGGTTGATCAAATCGCTGGAATGCGCGGAATCTATGCGGGCAAAATGCGAAATGCCGGCCAAGTTGAAGCGCTGACTGCAAACCTAATTTCCATGAACCGCCGCTATAAAACTCATGCCGGCGTTCGGGTAATTGGCGTTAACTAAGCAGTTATCTCGCCGTTCTTAGCTTTGGGAAAGTAATTTTGCCCAATGCCCGATGAGCGCTTTGCAATCATTACGGTGCGCTTGTAAGACATGATCTCTTCGCCATCTTGATTTAAGCCACGGGTTTTCATGCTGATAATTCCGACATTTGGGCGCGAAGCAGACTCACGCGCATCAGTACAGATTGATTCAGCGTAAAGAGTGTCGCCTTCATACATTGGATGTGTCAACTTGATATCGGTCCAACCTAAATTTGAAACCGCATTCTGACTCATATCCATCACTGAAATACCCAGCACCATGGCCACAGTTAAACCTGAGTTAACGATTACTCGGCCGCCGGTAATTGGATTTGATTTAGCAAACTCTGCATTGAAGTGGTTCTGGTTGGTGTTGCAGGTAAGCAGCGTGAACCAAGTGTTATCGGCTTGGCTAATGGTGCGGCCAAATGGATGTTGGTAGATATCGCCAACAACATAGTCCTCGAAGAACCGACCTAAGACTGCCTCATGCTTTGTCATCGCTAATCCTTCTCAAATCTGTTTTTATGAAGTGTTCCACTCTTAGGAACTACCTCAAACATGTACAAATCATACTGGATGCGTACCCGCCTAGAAAGTTTGCTGACGGTTGCGCTCGACCAAAGTAAGGTGAAAACTAGGCACCATGGCAATCAATCTTGGTGGCGCCCCGCTAAACATCGCTAACGGCATTCGTGAATTCGCAATTGCATCGCCCAATCAAATTGCCATTATCGATGGGGCTAGATCAATAACCTATCGTGAACTTTTCGAGCGTGCTTGTCGATTAGCAAATGCGTTAATTGCAGCTAACTTAAAGCGTGGTGTTGCAGTTGGTGTTTTGATGGGCAATCGATTGGAATATTCTGAAGTTGCTGCCGGTTGCGCGATGGCTGGATTTCCAATCGTGCCAATTAATCCACGCCAAACAGCCGATGAAAATACTTACATCTTTGAGCACTCTGAAGCCCAAGCTCTGATTTACGATGCCGCGCTTGCCGCAGTTCTGCCCAGTAAATTACCAACGACAGTCTGGGCTATTGATGGCAAAGATTCCCACCCAAACTATGAGAATTTAATTGCTAGTTATCCGGCCACTGACCCAGGCGTTGTAGTCGATGAGAACGAACCTTTCTGTATTGCTTACACCTCAGGCACTACTGGAAAACCAAAAGGCGTATTGATCTCACATCGTTCCCGTTGTTTAACTTTCTACGCAACTGCTATTGAGTGGGGTCTTGGCCCGGGCCGTCGCACAGTAGCTGTTGCACCCATGTACCACGGCGCAGGTTTTGCATTTGGTTATGGCGCAGTTTTCACTGGCGGCACTTTGGTAATGCAACGCAAATTTGACCCAGAAGAAACTCTGGACATGATTGGCCAGCACAAGTTGCAAACAATCTTCTTAGTTCCAACTCATGCCCAGATGATGCGAGCACTTGGCGATGACGTCGTTGCCGCAAAAGATATTTCATCTTTGGAAACTATCTACTTCAACGCCGCGGCTCTGCCAGTTCCGCTTAAGGAATGGGTAGTAAAACTTTTCCCTAACGTCGATGTGCACGAGTTATATGGCTCAACTGAAGCCGGCATCGTTACTAACTTGCGCCCAGTTGATGCTTTGCGCAAAGCAGGTTCGGTAGGCCATGCCTGGTTTATGACTGAAGTTATTGTGCTAAATGATGATGGTACTCCGACGCCAATTGGTGAGCCCGGAGAGCTATTTTCACGTTCGCCATACCTAATGAATGGCTACTTCAAAGATGATGCCGCAACGCAGGCTTGCACAACTGCCGATGGTTTCTTAACTTGCAGCGACATCGTAATTCGCGATGCCGAAGGTTATATTTCAATAGTCGATCGCAAGAAAGATTTGATCATCTCTGGTGGAACCAATGTTTATCCAAGAGAGATTGAGGAAGTTCTAGCTAAACATTCAGACATTGCAGAGGTTGCAGTTATCGGAATTAAAGATGAAACTTGGGGCGAGCGTGCAATTGCGATTATTGTTTCGCGAAGTGGAACAGAAATAGCTGCAGAAGAACTTGATGCTTTTTCACGCAAATCTCTGGCAGGTTACAAGATTCCTGGCGAGTTTCATTTCTTAAAAGTGTTGCCAAGAAATGCTTCTGGCAAGGTTTTAAAGACCGAATTACGCGTTCAGTTCTCTAAATAATTTGTTTGAATCGTAACCGTTTTTCTATTGCTAACTTAGTTACACATCGCTAATCTCAACTCTGTAACTGGAACTACTTTCCGCCCCGTGGAACGTGGTAAAAGTTCACCAACAATTTCTATCTTCAGAGGGAGATGTAAATGCGTCCACACGTAGAGCTCATTGATCAGGCAGATTATGTCTGGCATGGTGCTGAATTAATTAAGGGCAACGGTCGTGCAAGTGAGCGACGTATGAGTGTTGACGAAGAAGATGGTTCATCATCTCTTCGCGTTGATTTCCATACTGATTGGAATCGCGGGCCCGGTATTCACCATGCAAACACTGAGTACTTCGTGCTTGAAGGTGAGATGCGTATTGGTGGTAAAACAATTGGTAACGGTGGATATGTGCAAGCTCCACGTGGCGTTCCAATGGATTCAATTTTCTTTAAAGAAGGAACTCAGATTTTACATTTCCGCGAATACGGCGATGCTGGTTTTGATGAAGTAGATAGCGTTAATGCACCTCGTTGGAAAGATGCTGCTTATGGTGACATCACGATCGAAGACACCGAAGCTCGTCAATGGGATGACGTTCCAAACCCAGGTCCAATGCCAGGATTGATGATTAAGTATTTAAAGGTAGATCCAATCACTGGTTTCTATACTCGCTTGGTTCATGCCCGCGAAGGTTGGACTGATCACCGTCTTGCGCACCACCCATGTTATGAAGAGGCATATACCGTTCAAGGAAGAATGTCTTACAACTTTGGTGACTTAAGTGTTGGCACTTACTTCTTCCGCCCAGCTCGCGTAAAGCACGGTCACTTTGTTTCACTCGAAGGTGGTGCAACGTGGTTACTTCGCTCAGATGGTGAATTAACAAACTGGTATAGCCAGAACGAATTCGTTCGTTGGGGCGCAGACGCTGTGAATTACGGACCTGACGGAACTCGTATGAAGTGGTCACAGTCAACGCATGATCTGGGCGAAGTACCTACTTGGCGTACCGAGCATGATCTAAAGAACTTAAAGGGATCGGTTGATTATCAGCGTTCAATGAACCAACCAGATGTTGATTATGTTCAACACGGCACTGGCCCTGATAAGTCACTTGTTGCGCTCGGTATTGAGGATGAGCATGGTCATTCACACGATGGCGATCATGGTCACTCACATGAAGCTTGGCCAGATCCAAAGACACTAGAGCATCCAGATGAGCGCACTGATGAAGGTGCCTACAACTGGGGCTATGGCCGTAAGTGGGAACCAGGTATGCCAATTCCAGCGCCAATCATTTCATCGCTTCCAGTGCGCTCGCGTTCCCGCGGCCGCTGGGATGGCGATGGTATGTAACTAATGGGAATTACACTGCTTGAAGTTTTTCTCTTTATCCATGTAGTTCTATTTGTGTATTGGTTAGGCGCTGATCTTGGCGTCTACTACACATCTCGCTTTGTGGTCGATCGCAAACTTTCTACTGAAACGCGTGCGATCACCGGCAAGATTATGGAATTCGTAGATCTAAGCCCGCGTATCTGCTTGGTTCTCTTCTTGCCCAGTGGTATTTCGTTGATGGCGCTCTATGACAAATCACCAACTTTTGTAATGGACAATAAATATCTGATCATTATTGGATCTTGGCTAGCTGGCTTAGCTTGGCTTTACTTGGTAATTCGAAACTACCACTCACATGGCGATCCTAAGGCTGCCATTATCAAGAAGACTGACCTAGCTATTCGCTATTTAATCGTAGCTTCTATCTTTGCTGGCGCTATCTTCACCTTGGCAGTTGATGAACCATTTGGCGTTACTACTAATCCAAAATGGCTGGCAATTAAGGTGATGTTCTATGCAACTGCAATTGCTGGCGGCGTTGGAATCCGTAAGGCGCTGGTGCCTTTTGGGCCAGCTTTCGGAAAAGTTCTAGCTGGTACTCAAACCGAAGCTGATAACGACGCACTTTCCTTATCGCTTAAGAACGCCCTTCCTTGGGTGCACTTAATCTGGTTCTGTGTATTGGCTGCAGCATTCTTAGGAATCGCAAAGCCAGGAGCAGTTCTTTAATTAATTAAGAATTAAAAAGCCCCTCTCATCAATGTAGATGTGAGGGGCTTTTTATACATCAATTACCAGATGGCTACATTGCCACCAGGTACTCGATTTTCCTCGATGAGCGTAGTTTTAACGAGCTTGTCATGTTCAAACGATTGCCAAGTGCGGGTTCGATAATTGTCATTCACAATATAAATCAGTTCAAGCACTTTAAGGTGCGGCTTATCTTTCCAGGTATACGGAAAAACCAGCATCTGGTTATTTACCACCGTAGTCTGTCCGAGAAAGTTCGCATCATCAAATAGCAGTTCATCACCAATAACGCGAGCACGAAAATCAATGGTCTCAGGCTCTTGGTTAGTGCGCTTATAAACAATGCGCTCATACCAATCTTCGCCAACTAATCGAGTTTCTTGGTGAGATTCGTATTTTTCAATTAACGTACCATCAGTTTTAAAGTGAGAATAAGTTCCATCCCAAACTCCGGTGAGACCATTTAAGATATCGCGTAGATTGCTCATTGTGGGGTTCCATTCAGCTCGGCTAGTACGTAGGTGGTTTTTAAAACATCCCAACGAATTTTTACTAATTGACGAGAACCTGGCATTACCCAAACATCCTCAGGTGGCCAACCGTAATTATCTAAGTGGTAGCGATACTTCAAGGTATCAAAAGTGCCAGCTGGCACAGTTACGCTTTCTTCGCCCATAAATTCAATGCCAAACTCCCACTGTCCGATCATCGGGCCAGTTGAACCGTCGGGTTCCGGAGAAGAATGCAAGATGCCAGTAAAGTTTTGAATCTTTTGAGAGTTGCTGTGGTTGTACATCGCAGTATGGAAACAATCGCAAAGCACTGGGTGTGGCCCAAAAGATTTAACCCCGCCTGGCACCTTAATCTTTTGAGTTACATGGCCATGCTCGGTCATCCAAGAGTGACAAGTGGCATCTTCGCCTTCGAAGTTAAACCAACCACTGCCCCGGTGCTGACCTTTAACTTCTAGTCGCACATAAGTTTCAACTGGTTTGAATTCATGCGTCATAGTGTGCGTAACATCGCGCAGAATTTCAGTGTCATCCATCTCGCAATGTGCGCGAATAACTCGGTAGCCCTCGTCGTGTTTCGTTACGTTAAACCATTCGCGACCACGTTCGCGGCCATCGTCATGAACATAATCAATGCGGCCAGTCCATCCGGTGTGCTTCATATTTATGCTCTTTCCCAAAGCTCGATAAAGGCACCTTCTGGCGTGTGCGCAGCGACAACGCGGGCATTTCCATGAAGCGGATCATTGGTGGTTACAACGTCTGAAATTAGGGCGCCCTTCTTTTCAACGATACGTTTCATGGCACCATCTAAATCTGGCGTAACAAATGACCAACCCATATGACCAAGTACTTGGCCTGGGCGCTGTTGTGCGCGGGTATCGGCGCGCGGTGGCAGATCATGAACGTGAATTAATTCGATGCGCGAGGTTTTGCTGCCAGCTACGAATGCAAGGCGAACATTTGAACCTTGCGGCAATTCGGCAATTAAGTTAACCCCATCCTGTACGAACGAGACGTCATACCAAATGCTCATGCCTAGACCTTCGGGGCCAAAGAAATCTTTAGCTAGTTCAACATCTTTAACGCCGCAAACAACTGAAGTTAATTCAGTGTATGGAAGTTTCGGATTAGTGCCCCAAGTGTGTGTTGGCCGCTCATTAGTTGCTTCGACGAAAACAATATCGGTACCTTCGGGGCCCCAACAAAATCCTTCAGTAATTTCAATTACTTTATCGCCAAAGGGCACACCGTAAGCCTGTGGCAGTGCTGGCCATTGCCAACCTTTAGGAAAAAGTTGTGAGTGAGTAGCCAATACATCGCGGGTGTAAAGATCTAGGGCGTGATAGCCCCACTCGCTGGTGTGCGGATACTTAGGCGGTAACGAAGCTGAATTAGGAGTTTTTACGAACCAAACTTGACCAGTATCGGCGCCAGCTGGCGCCACCTGCCAAGCTTGAATTTCGCCATCGACTTTGTAAAGTGCTTTGGCGGTGGCAGCATTAATAACACCACTATCAATTACTTCATAACCTAATTCATCACGCCAGAAACCCAGATGGATATCTACATCGTGAACTCCGACTAGCGCTGCTGTTACCCCATCGACAAATGGTGCGCTAGTCATATTTAACTCGCTGTACCGAGATAAGCCTCGGCAACGCGAGGATCATTGATTAAGTCTTTTGACTTGCCTTCAATCTTTACCGCACCGCGTTCAAGAATGTAGGCACGCTCTGCTAACTGCAGAGCCAAGCGTGCTTGTTGTTCAACTAAGAGAATAGTTAAACCCTGTTCAGCGTGCAGGCGCTTTAGATACTTAAACAATTCAAGTACTAGTTGTGGCGCTAAACCAAGACTTGGTTCATCCAGCATCAAAATCTTCGGACGTGACATTAGCGCGCGGGCAATTGCGAGCATCTGTGCTTCACCACCAGATAGCGTTCCGGCTCCTTGCTTATGACGTTCTTTTAAGCGTGGGAACAAGCCGTACATATCTTCAAGTGACTGCGTAGTTTCGGCGCGATGCTTACGGCGCACGAAAGATCCAAGCTGTAAGTTTTCTTCAACGCTATGGTCAGGGAAAATCTGACGTCCTTCTGGAACATGGCCGATACCAAGTACTGTGCGCTTATGGCCAGGCACTTTAGTAATCTCAACACCATCAAAGAAAATCTTGCCGGTAGCTGGACGCATCAGACCAGATGTGGCACGTAGCGTCGTTGTCTTGCCGGCGCCATTTGCACCAAGGAGAGCTACGAATTCACCAGTCTTAACTTCAATTGAAAGGTTATCTAGAGCTTTCGCGCCACCATAAGTGATCGTTAGACCTTCAATGCGTAAGTCGCTCATGCTAACTCCTTTGAGAAATCAGTATTTCCGAGATAGGCCTCAAGTACTCGCTCATTCTTCTGCACTTCTTTAGGAGTGCCTTCGGCGATAACTTTGCCGCTTTGAATAACTGTCACAATGTCAGCTAAGTCCATCAGGAATGCCACGTTATGTTCAATTAGAACAACGCACATTCCAGCAGCTGCCAGAGTGCGAATCAGGCTAGTCAATGAGTGCATTTCATCTTGAGTTAAACCAGTTGCTGGTTCATCCAGAATCAAAATCTTTGGTTCAGTTGCAACTGCGCGAATTACTTCGAGCAAGCGCTTTTGGCCATGTGAGATTGAGCCAGCGGCTAGTTCTTCCATACCTAACATGCCAGCCAGAGAAAGTAACGCTTTAGCTTCGGCCACACTTCGTGAATTAGCTTTTAGGTAACGAGGTGTGCGGAAAATTGCATCGAAAATGTTGTACTTATCTCGGCGATACATTCCAGTTAACACATTATCTAGAACGCTGACCCGTTCAAATAGGTGAGGAATCTGGAAAACGCGGGTTACGCCATCGCGGGCAACCTTAAAAGGCTTCTTATCTGCTTCAGCGCCTAGTAACGTCACTGAACCTGAAGTTAACTCGTGATAACGCGTAAGCGCTGAGATCAAGGTTGACTTACCGGAACCATTTGGTCCAATAATTCCATGAACTTCACCAGCCTTGAATTGAACAGAGATGCCATCAACTGCGTGCACGCCGCCAAAATGCTTAACCACATCATGAGCCTCTAGCAAAACTTCGCCTTTAGTTACATTCTTAACCGCGATATCCAAGTGATAGTTATCAGCTTCACCTGGCAGCACTTCTCGCGATCGTGGTGAGCCATAGCGAGAAGCTCGGTAAGTTCCCACAATTCCACGAGGCAGAACAATCATGGTCAAGAGCAGGATCGAGCCAAGAACTAAGGTGCGGTATTGAGCAGTTCCGCGGATCATAAAGTCAATGGTTGCGACCAAGGCAACACCCAAGACTGGCCCAGCCAGGGTGCCAATTCCGCCGAGAAATATTCCGACGAAGAAGATCAATCCATTATTTAAATCGCCAATATCTGCGATTGCGTAACCGATTTGAATTGAGAGTAAGCCACCAGCAAGGCCGGCAAGGGCTCCGGAAACGCCGAATACTTTTACGCGGTGAATGCTAGGCGATATTCCAAGTGCTGTTGCAGTCTCGGCAGATTCACGTAACGCCATAGTGTTTCGACCAAACCCACTAAAGATTAAATTCCGCTGGACTATGTAAGCCAGAATCAAAATTGTAATCATCACTCGATAAAAACCTTCAGCTGACATGATTCCACTTGGGATACCTGGTGCGAACACGCCGAATAGTCCGTTATAGCCACCGGTTAGTTCACCACCATGGCGCACGGCCTCCATGGCAATTAAGTTGATAGCCAAGGTAATCATGCCGAAATAAAGATATGTCGCACGGAGCGAAATCAAGATAACTAAGATCGCAAAAACCGCGCCGACGACAGCCGCTGCGACCAACGCAAACCAGCCATTCCAGCCTTGCTTAACTGCCAAGATAGCGACGGCATAGCCTCCTGCCATCTGCATGCCGGTGTGCATTAACGATAGCAAGCCGCCATAGCCCATACAGATATTTAGCGAAATAGTTAAAACCGCCGAACATACCGCAACCGAGACAACCTGCAGATAGAAGCCTGGATTACTGCTCCCCTTGATAAAAACAGGGAAGAGATAGAGAAGTGCAATTGCCAGAAAGGTGCCACTTAAAAGTAAACGGTTAAGCCCCTTGTAAGTTGAAATCATTTATCTTCCCTCAACTCTCTTGCCGAAGAGGCCATTTGGTTTGAGAATCAAAATTAGTGCCAGTGCGAAGAAGGTACTGAAGAGCCCCCAAGTTCCACCCAGCCAAGATCTGACCACGCTATCTAAAATGCCTATTATTAAACCGCCGATTACTGCGCCTTTAGGGCTACCAACGCCACCAATAATTGCTGCGGTAAAGCCTTGGATAGTAAAGAAGAGACCTGCTGCCGGTGCCACGATAATTACCGGGGTAGCTAAGAATCCGACCAGTGCGATAACAATAGTTCCAGCGATAAAAGCCAACTTAATTACTGGCCGAGTTGGAATTCCTAAAATCGTTGAAGTATCTGGATTATGGGCAATTGCTCGAATCGAACGGCCCCAAAGTGTGCGTTTTAAGAATTGATCATTTAAAACAAAGATGAGAAGCATCAATAGAATTACTAAAAGTTTTTGAATAGAGAGTTTGGCACCGAAAATTGGGATATCTTTTTCAATAATATCGAAATAGCTAAATGTGACGTTTACATACTTAATGTTAAAAGCAGACTGGAAGATCATGGCGGCTGCCAGAGTCGCAATAATCCAGGCAAACTTGCTGCCCGATAGCTGCACCGGCAACATCACCATTCGCTCCATAATGAAGCCCATAAGAGCAGCGGCAATAATCAAAACCACCAAGGATTGGATTAACGGCCATTTCCAGACTCCAAGCATCTGATAGCCAAGCGCTGCGCCAAGAACAAAACCTTCGCCTTGGGCAAAGTTCATGATACGAGTCGGCTGATAAACAATGGTCATGCTCAATGCAATAATCGCAAATACCGATCCGGCAAAGAGGCCATCAATCCAAATCTGAAGGCTCATTAATTTCCACTTCTTAACAATTTTTTAAAGCATCGCGGCTAAACTTAAAATTTGAGTGAAAGTGAGTCCGAAAATTCGGACCCACTTTCACTCAACGTGTTCTTATTTCTTAATTAGTTCCCAGCTTTGTATAACAACTTCTTGCCCACCTTGGCGCAAACCAAAGGTGAACCAGAGGCAGTCTTGGCGAGCCAACCCACCTCAGGACATGCAGCTGCTAGACGGTTGATTCCATTAACTTCAATGGTGTACCAACCCTTTGCATCCTTGCGCCATTCATAGACATTGATGCCATCAGCCTGATACAAGTTGTGCTCTGGCCCTGGGTGGATACGAACACCTGAAGGCGTCATCTTGGCTGGAATATCAAGCTTTTCCATTGCATCTCGCACCTTGATGGTATCGAGTGAACGGACCTTGTTAGCAGCTACTGCATATGCATATAGGCAGTCAGCAGCAATTGCAGTTCCGTTAGGTGAAGTCGCACCTGACTTAACGCCAGTGCTAAAACCGTATGCTTTTACAACTGCATCAGTATGTGCCTTATAGCCAGGTTGCCATGTAGAACGCAGTGGCCACTGGTAGTTAGGTGCAGCCATTAGTGTGCCAGCAAAGTCATCGCCACCAGTTTCGTGGAATGCGATGTTCTGAGCTCCAGAACCACCCATCAAGACACCCTTGTACTTAAGTTCTTTGGCAGCCTTAGCGGTGTAAGCACCATATGCGTTATTTGAAATGCTTACGGCTTCAGCGCCCTTATCGATCAACTTCTGCAGTTCAGCATTGTGTGAAGTTGCAGTACCTGTGATCTTTTCCCAACCTAGGTAAGTTAAGCCGAATTTAGATGCTTGGGAAGTGTAATAAGCGTCGAAGTCAGTTCCGGTAGGACCTGCTTCATAGATCATGCCAAACTTTTTAATTTTTTTCTTCTCAAGAACGGTCATCAATGCGGCCAAAGTATCCTTGTAGAAATCCTGGGAGCGGAAACCATACTTATAATCAGTAAAGTCAAGCGCCGCTACTGCTGGTTGGCAATTGAGTTTCTTGGCTGCTTCATAAGCAACTGCAGCACCTTGATAGAAAGCTGAAATTGATGGTCCAACAACTAAGTTAATTGATGAATCACCAGCAAGTTCCTTAGCATGGTTTGCTGAAGCAACTGGATCTAAACCGCCGTCACGAATAACGAGTTCGATCTTTGCGCCACCAATACCACCAGCTGCGTTGATCTGATCTGCCACAACTTGAAGTGATGCTTGCTGTGACTTACCTAGAACTGCGAAGATGCCAGTCATTGGTGCAATTAAGCCAACTTTAATCTTATCTACTTTTGAATTCCAAACTTTCTTTGGAACTAGACCTGGATTATCTGCAGCAGTTGCTGTTACAGCTGTGCCAAATAATGCAGTTGCTGCAACTGCAGCAATGATTACTTTCTTTTTAAACACATTTCCTCCATCACTAACT
>CAXNEB010000024.1:0-18386 GCA_964201645.1 Candidatus Planktophila sp. | reverse complement strand
ATCGGCCCAGTGGTGGACATTGAGTTCCCAGCGGGTCAGATGCCTTCGATCTTCAACGCGCTACACGTAGAGACCACCATGAGTGGAACTACTCGTACCTTGACTCTAGAAGTAGCGCAACACATTGGTGACAACCTGGTGCGCGCGATCTCGATGCAGCCAACAGATGGCATGGTCCGTGGCGCCGAAGTAAGCGACACTGGTTCTGCGATCTCAGTACCAGTTGGTGACGTAACGAAGGGTCACGTGTTTAACACACTTGGCGAATCCCTCGACGTGCCAACTTCATCCCTTGATATTAAAGAGCGTTGGCCAATCCACCGCAATGCACCAGCATTCGATCAGCTCGAGTCAAAGACTGAAATGTTCGAGACCGGTATCAAAGTTATCGATCTACTAACACCTTATGTAAAAGGTGGAAAGATCGGTCTATTCGGTGGTGCAGGTGTTGGTAAGACAGTTTTGATTCAGGAAATGATTTATCGCGTAGCTGAAAACTTCGGTGGTGTATCTGTATTCGCCGGTGTTGGTGAGCGTACTCGCGAAGGTAACGACTTGTTCCTGGAAATGACCGAGACCGGTGTTATCAATAAGACCGCCTTAGTGTTCGGTCAAATGGATGAGCCACCTGGCACGCGTCTACGAGTTGCACTTTCAGCGCTAACCATGGCGGAATATTTCCGAGATGTGCAGAAGCAAGATGTATTGCTCTTCATCGACAATATCTTCCGCTTCACACAAGCAGGTTCTGAAGTATCAACACTGCTTGGCCGTATGCCATCAGCTGTGGGCTACCAGCCAACACTTGCTGATGAAATGGGTCAGCTGCAAGAGCGCATTACTTCAACTCGTGGTCACTCGATTACATCAATGCAGGCAATTTATGTTCCGGCCGATGACATCACCGACCCAGCGCCACACACTACTTTCGCGCACTTAGATGCAACGACAGTGTTGTCTCGTCCGATCTCTGAGCTTGGTATTTATCCCGCGGTAGATCCACTTGACTCAACTTCACGCATCCTTGATCCACGCTACATCGGCGAGCACCACTTCCAGGTTGCTAACCGCATTAAGCAGATTTTGCAGCGCTACAAGGATCTACAAGACATCATTGCGATTCTTGGTATCGATGAACTTTCTGAAGAAGACCGTATCTTGGTAGGTCGCGCACGTCGCATTCAGCGCTTCTTGTCACAGAATACCTTCGTAGCAAAGGTCTTCACCGGTCTTGAAGGATCATTCGTTCCGCTAGTTGACACGATCGCAGCATTCGAAGCACTTGCCGATGGAAAGTACGATCACGTTCCAGAGCAAGCATTCTTCATGTGCGGTGGCCTCGATGATGTTGAGCGCCGTGCTGCAGAATTGGCAAAGAACTAACTCATGACACTTAAAGTCGCAGTAGTTTCACCAACAGAGAAGGTTTGGACAGGCGAGGCTTCATTTATCTCAGCTCGCACAACCGAAGGTGACCTTGGTGTTCTGCCAGGTCACGCACCTTTATTTGGTGTTCTAGTCGACGGAGCAGTCAGCATTAAAGTTGCCGATGGAACCACTCAAGAGTTCAATGTTCATGGTGGGTTCTTATCGGTATCAAATGATCGAGTTTCAATCTTGACGGAGTCAGTTGGTTAATCTGTTTTATCTAAAAATCCCGGTAGAAATATCTACCGGGATTTTTTCTTGCTAAAAAAAGAAAGTTCAAAGTTCACGAGTTACGTCGGCGCCGAGTGCGCGCAATTGCTTAGCAAAATCTGGGTATCCGCGATCAATGTGATAGCCATCTTCGACAAAAGTTATGCCATCGCTAACCAAACCTGCCAAAACCAGCCCTGCACCAGCTCGAATATCTGTTGCTACAACAGGTGCGCTAGATAGCTTTTCCACCCCTGTTATAGCTGCGTGGTGGCCATCGATAGTAATTTGGGCGCCTAATCTGATCAATTCATTAACAAACATGAAGCGACCTTCGAAAACGTTTTCGGTCACTATCGCATCGCCAGTTGCAATCGCATTTAAGGTAATTACCATCGGCTGCAAGTCAGTTGGAAAACCAGGGTAGGGAAGAGTTGAAACATCAATTGCTTTTGGCCTGGAATCCATACGCACTCGGATCGAGTTTTCATTCGAAGTAACGATAGCGCCGGCAGCAGTTAATTTTTCAAGTGGGATCTCTAAATCTTGAGCACGTGCCCCGTTAATGGTGATGTCGCCTTGCGTCATCGCTGCAGCAAATGCCCAAGTGCCAGTAACGATGCGATCGGCAATAGTGGCGTGATCAGTTGGATGCATTTTCTCAACACCAGTAATTGTGATTAGTGGTGTGCCCAAGCCTTCGATTTTGGCACCCATGCTGATTAGGAAATTTCCGAGATCAACTAGATCTGGTTCGCGGGCTGCGTTATCAATTGTGGTTACACCTTTAGCTAGCACTGCAGCAGTCATTAGATTCTCAGTTGCGCCAACGCTTGGAAAATCTAAAACAATTTCGGCACCCGTTAAGCCATTAGGTGCCTCAGCAATTACATAACCATGTTCATTGTGGGCTCTAGCGCCAAGGGATTCAAGACCACGAATATGAAAATCTAATCCGCGTGAACCAATCGCATCTCCGCCAGGAAGTGCGACTTCGGCTTGGCCAACTCGAGCAACAAGTGGCCCAAGCACGTTAATTGAAGCACGCATCTTGCGCACTAAATCGTAATCAGCGCGATGTCCCGGAACTTCTGGCACATCAATAGTTACTAAATCTGCGCCACGTACAACAGTGCAACCCAAGCGGGTAAGCAGATCAGCCATGATGTCGACGTCTGCAATATCAGGGACATTACGAATTGTGGTTTTGCCGGCCGCTAAGAGTGAAGCCGCCATTAGTTTTAGGGCTGAGTTTTTAGCCCCGCTAACGCTAACTTCACCTATCAGGCGAGTGCCCCCGACAACACGGAAACGGTCTATGGCAGACATGGCGGCACCCCTTTCAAAATACTTTTAAGTGAAGCGAACTCTCGAGTGGTCGTATCTTATCTGCCCGATTAGGCTCTCCCCATGGTTAATTTGACTCGGATTTACACGAAAACTGGCGATGACGGAACTACTTCACTCGGCGATATGAGCCGCACTTCGAAGAATGATCCGCGGCTTGAGGCATATGCCACCGTAGATGAAGCTAACTCGGCAATTGGTGTTGCTCTTTGTGCTGATTCTTTGCCGGCTGAATTAAAGCCGCTATTGATTCGCATTCAAAATGATCTCTTCGATGTGGGCGCAGATCTTTGCACCCCAGTTGTCGATGAACCAGAGATTGAACCGCTGCGAGTTTTGGAATCACAGATTACTTTTTTAGAAGAACAGATCGATGCTTTCAATGAGCAACTCGAACCACTTCGCTCATTTGTTTTGCCTTCCGGAACTTTGGCCGCTGCAAATTTGCATGTTGCTCGTACGGTTGCTCGTCGCGCTGAGCGTTGCACCTGGGCCGCCATTCACGCATTCGGCGGCGGCGTTAACCCATTAGCGGCAAAGTATCTAAATCGTCTCTCTGACTTACTCTTTGTGCTTGCTCGCATCTCTAATAAAGAGCAGGGCGATGAACTTTGGGTGCCCGGAGCTAATCGCTAATTTTCAATGGGCGTGTAGACGTTAGTTTTTAACTTCTCAGTTGCTGGCGCATGGTGGCAAATCACATTTATATTGGAAATTTTATTTCCGCGCTCAATATCTTCAGAGCTAATTAAAAGTATTGTTTTATAGACCTTTTTTGCGGTCCCGGTAGTTGTTGTTCGAATTGTGCCATGAGTAGTAATCGTTCTATCGGCCAAATGCTTTGGACCCATTACCTTTGATCTGACTTCCCACCAATCGCAACCATTTGTTGAAGCCACAGTGATCGCTCCACAGGAGTATTTCTGACAAATCAGCACGCCATCAACTTTTTGCGCTAACTGCGCAGTAAGGACTTTACTGTTTGAGGCAATGCCGACTAACTCCTTAACGGTTGGTACTTTTGCATAGATCTCGCCTTTGACTGTAAAGCCGACTGGCGGCCACTTTGGCGAAGGCGAGGGTTTAACTTTCGAAGCCGCACTTGCTCCGTTTAGTCCTAGTGAAATCACCGCTGGCAGTATTAGCAGCATTGGCAGTATTAGTGCCAGTCCTAGGCCAAAGCGCTTCACTTGTTCTCCCAACGAAAAGTCTTAACTGCTAAGAAGAGTCCGACAATCAGCCAAACCAAAAGAATGATTGCGGTACGTCCGCCTTCCCAACTCTGGGCAACTTCTTGCGTTGCAAAAGAGTCGGGCAAGAAAACACTACGCATTCCTTGAGTTAGCCATTTCAGCGGAAAGATTGCGGCAACTTGCTGCATCCAGCCAGGTAGTTGGGTGAAGACAAAGAACACGCCGCTAAAGAATTGCAAAATAATTACCACTGGCGAAACTATCGCCGCCGCACCACGTCCATTTTTTGGAACCGATGAGAATGCCACACCGAGAGCAGTTGAACTGGCGGTGCCGAGTACAAGCAACCAAGTAAAAGTTAACCATTTGCTTGGTTCAGTTGGCATATTTAAACCAAAGAAAGCGGCGCCAATTATCAGCAGAATCAGAACTTGCACCGCCATGCTGACAAAGACTGAGATTGCTTTACCAATAAAGTAACTAGTAATTGGCAAAGGTGTGCCACGAAGGCGCTTAATAGCGCCCATGTCTCGTTCGAGCGGAATATTGATGGCGATATTTTGAAAGCCGGTATTAACTAAACCAGAGGCGATCATGCCAGCTACAAAATATTGACTAAAAGTTACGCCCGGCGCAATTGTGTCCTTAAATACGCTACCAAAGATGGCTAATAAAATTACTGGGAAGAAGATGGTGAAAACCACCGCTTCTTTCTGGCGAGAGAATTGAATAATTTCCATCTGGCCGCGAAGTAAGCCAAGTTTTAAGGTGCCCGGAACTTTATTCATGATGGCCACCAATCATCTTTAAGTAAATATCTTCTAACGATGGGCGAGTGATAGCTAATTCTGGAATCTCGCCACCAAATTGCGAGGCTAACTTTGCAACAACTGCCGTTGGGTTATCGCTCTCCTCAGATTGAATTCCGGCTGGCCCCATCCAGGTAACTGTTGCCTTTGCGGTACTACGACCACCAAGGAGCGTGGGAGTAGAGACCTCAATAATTTTTCCGGCCGTAATGACAGCAACGCGATCAGCCAATTCTTCAGCTTCATCAAGATAGTGAGTGGTTAATAAAATTGTGGTGCCACCGGCTTTTAAGTCACGAATCAACGACCAGAATGCGCGTCTAGCTTCGGGGTCAAAACCAGTGGTTGGCTCATCAAGGAACAGCAGTTCGGGGTTTCCAATAATTCCAAGTGCTACATCGAGGCGACGTCGTTGGCCGCCAGATAATTCCAGAACCAACGAATTGCCTTTTTCAGTGAGACCCACCGCCTCAATTACTTGATCAACATCGCGCGGGTTGGCATAGAAGTTACTGAAATGTTTAACAATTTCGTGCACCTTAAATGAACCAGCATCTGAGGCAGTCTGCAGAACTATGCCGATGCGATTACGCCAAGCGCGGGCAGCATCGCCCTTGGTGGCTGGGTCAAACCCCAGCACGCTAACTGACCCGCGATCAGCTGCTCGAAAGCCCGCCAGAATTTCAACGGTAGTGGTCTTGCCGGCGCCATTTGGGCCCAGCAGAGCGAAAATCTCGCCTGCCTCGATCGCTAAATCGATGCCAGCAACGGCGGTGAAGTCGCCATATGACTTTACGAGGCCCTTAACTTCAATCACCTTCATTGCTCCAGCCTGTCACAAGAAGGTGAAAAATGCGAGAAAATGAACCATGAGCCCGCGCCGCAACTATCCCAAAGGGAAAAGACCTCAAGATGCTGAGCGCGAAATCAATACTTCTAATGAAAGTATTGAAGAACATAGTGACGGAACATACAGAGTTAGAAAATTAACTGGTTCTTCTTCTAATAAACCGTATCGCTGCCCAGGTTGCGATCAGATAATTCCCATGGCAACTCCACACATTGTTGCCTGGCTAGAACATGATGAAGAATCACGTCGCCATTGGCATACGCCATGTTGGACTAAGAAAAATAATCGTGGCCCACGCACAGAACGCACGCGAAATGCGCCGCGCTTCTAAACTATAAAATCAGAATTAACTCAAGCGACCTTTAAGAATTCTAATCGCACGCACAATTAACTTATCGCCGAAGTAAGTGCGATTAAAGCTAGTGAACTTAATTGGAAGTTGGAATCGTGCGCGAACAACTGTGCGCGGATAAGTAAATTCCAGAATTCCTTCTGGACCATGAATCCGGCCAGAGCCACTATCTTTCACGCCGCCAAATGGCACTGATGGAATCGCGGCAAAAGAAATAGTTGAGTTAATCGCAACCATTCCACAATGAAGTTGTGAGGCAATCTTTTTGCCTTGACGCTTTGACCAAACTGATGCACCAAGACCATATTTGCTGGCATTGGCCAAACGAATTGCATGATCGATTGAGTGAAAACGATTAATAATAATTACTGGCCCAAAAGTCTCTTCGGTCATAGCAATTGCATCTTCGGGCACATCAACTAAAACAACGGGTTGCACATAAGGCGGCTGCACTGAACTCTTACCGCCCAAAAGCGCTTTACCACCGCGCTTTAGCGCATCAGCAATATGCGATGCAATGACATCTAGTTGTTCTGGCATGGTTGCCGGACCATAGTTACCAGCGCCTGGAGCACCTGCAGTGATCTTTTCAGCTTCGGCTATAAAGAGTTCAATGAATCGATCTGCGATTTTTTCATCGACATAAACGCGCTCTGCGCCAATACAAGTTTGTCCAGCGTTAGACATAGCAGACCATAAAGTATTTTCAACAGCTGCCTTAAGGTTGGCATCAGCAGCAACAATTACTGGGTCTTTACCACCACATTCCAAAACCACCGGAATCATATTTGCCGCACATGTTGCAGCCACTAACTTGGCAGTCTTGGTTGAACCCGTGAAAGCTAACTTATTGATTTCGCTTTCACATAAGTATTTACCGGTATCACCGAAACCAGTAATAACTTGGAAAATATCTTCGCTGGGTGCAACTTGGGCAAATGAATCTGCCAACCACACACCAACTGCTGGAGTTAATTCACTTGGCTTAAATACCACTGCGTTGCCAGCTGCAAGAGCGTAAGTGATTGAACCAAGGGGAGTAAACATCGGATAGTTCCAGGGTCCGATGACACCGACGACACCAACTGGTGAATGCTCAACTCGCGCTGACATGTTTGCCATGATCACACCAGGTGAGCGATGTTCTGGACTCATTACATATTCAGCGTTACGTGCAGCCCAACCAATATGGTTAATCCCAAGTGCTGCCTCTAGCTTGGCATCACTAATTGGCTTGCCAGTTTCATCAGAAATCAATTCGGCAATCTCATCAACGTGGCTAGTTAAGTACTTGCTCCATTCAAGTAAAACTTTTTTTCGGCCTTTAAAACCCAGGTGCTGCCATTGATAAAGCGCTTCGTGTGCGGTTTCAACAACTAGCGAAACGATGTCCTTGCTATCTACTGGAAAGGTAGCTAAAACTTCACCAGATACCGGATTGATTGAATCAAAGGTCTTTTTACGTGATGTGGCCATAGCGGCAAAGATACACTTGCCTAATGGCCGAACCAATTCGCCCCAGCACGGTATTGCCGGCTAATCGCTCACCTTTTACTCTGAAAACAGCCGACGGCGAAACCCTGGTGGGCGAAGTTGCCAGCCCAATTGATAATCCCACTGGCTCAATACTGTGCTTGCACCCACTACCAACTGCTGGCGGCATGATGGATAGTCATATTTACAAGAAAGCAGCTAATCGTTTGCCCGATATGGCCGGCATAACTGTCGTGCGATTTAATACCCGCGGAACAACTAGTGAGAATGGCACCAGTACCGGCACTTTTGATAATGGTGGTGCAGAAAAATTTGATGTTGAGGCAGCTCTCACTTATTGCTTAGATACATTAGCGTTAGAAAATCTCTGGATCGTTGGCTGGTCTTTCGGAACTGATTTAGCGCTACGTCATGCCAAAGACCCAAGACATAAAGGGCTAATCTTGTTAAGTCCACCACTTCGAACTTCTGCGCCAAGTGATTTGGAGTATTGGAATAACGATGCTCGTCCAGTTATCACAATTGTTCCTGAGCTAGATGATTATTTGCAGCCGCCTGAGGCAGCAAAACGTTTTGCAGTTATTAAAAACCATCAGATGATTGCCGTCGATGGCGCGAAGCACTTATGGGTGGGCGAACCTTCGGTTAATCGCGTGCTAAGTGAGATAACTAAAATCATTGCGCCGAGCAGATTGCCATTGCCAACTGAAATCTAGTTTTCCCAGATCTATCTAGGCGTTATCAGTTCTTGGAAAAACTACCTCATCCAAAATCAAAATAATCGCCGCAGCCACTGGAACTGCTAATAGACCGCCAACTAAGCCCAATAGCGATGAACCAATCAGCGCTGAAATAATTGTTACTACGCCAGGTACCGAAAGGGTCTTCTTCATGATGCGTGGCGTTATTAGATAATTTTCAATCTGCACGTAGAGAACATAAACCAAGAACGCTACTAGCCCGATAGTTACTGATTGAGTAAGCGCAACTAAACTCACTACGGTGCAGCCAATAAAGTGGCCGATCAATGGGATCAATCCACAGACCAAAACAGTCATTCCGAGCGCAATTGGCGATGGTATGCCGAGGGCCAGTGAGAGCAAGAATGTGAAGATGCCGGCCATAACTGCAATTGTTACTTGGCTGCTTACAAATGAACCAACTCGCGAAATGATTGCCTCAGTGAGTGCACCAACACGTTCACGACGAGATGCTGGAGCAAGACGTAAACCAAGTTTGACCATTTGCGGCAAGGAAGTTAAGAAGTAGAGCGTTAAAACTAAGATTGTTAGAGCGGCAAAAGTTCCAGATAAAACTGATTTGCCAACGCCAACTACGCCACCAAATGTTGTCAGCAGAAGTTTTCCATCTGAAGTACGCGCTGAGATTTCGCGTTGTAAAGTATCAAGTAATCCGTATTGCTCATTAAGTCGCATGAACAAAGCATTGGATTTCAAATCTTCAATCAATGATGGTGCTTGACTGATTAAGTTAGAACCTTGCGAGACCACGGGTGGCGCGACGATCAAAGCAAAGAAAATCACAAACAAAATAACTGAAACAAATATTGCAGCAACTGAATTAGTGCGAGACAAGCCACGGCGACGAAGGGCTTCGACCGCTGGGTTTAACCCAGTTGCCAAGAAGAGCGCAATTAAAATCAAGACAAATATCTGCGAAGCGCTAGCAAGTGCCCGCATCAATACAAATGCCGAGAGTGCTCCGATCGTTGCAATGAATCCAAAATAAAATGGGTGTGATCTGTTAATTGGGTCACCTAGAACGCCCATATCAGTGTTAATTACCTTAGGTTCGCCTGCAACAACTTTTTTAATTCGCTTACTTATCGCCATGTGTTCAAGTGTAATTGCCTAAGATGAGCCCATGACCTTACGAATCACTGGCTTTGGCGAAGAGATCGCCGCCATCTCGGGTCTGCCTTGGAATCAGCCGTTAGAGCAATGGCCTGAAGATCCAGCTCTCGCTGAAAAGCGTGGCATTTCGCGCCACATAGTTCGTCTGATCCGGGTAAATGACGAACCCGACTCTGAAATCTATGCGGTGAAAGAGACGGTTTCTGAGTTCGCAAATCGTGAATACGCCGCCTTGCGTGAACTTCGTCGCTTGCAAGCACCCAGCGTTGATCCAATTGCCGTAGTAGAAGGACGCAAAGATATAAATGGCGAAGAGTTGCCATGCGCTTTGGCTACCCGCTTCTTGCCTTATTCGCTGCCCTATCGAGTCGTGCTATCAGGTGCCTTATCTCCACATGACATTTTAAATATGGCTAATGCTTTAGCACTTTTGCTAGTTCGGTTACATCTACTGGGATTCTGGTGGGGCGACTGTTCACTTTCAAATACTTTATTCCGCCGCGATGCTGATGGCTTTGCTGCCTACTTAGTCGATGCCGAAACAGGCGAGTTTCAAAAAACTTTGAGTGATGGCCAACGCGAACATGATTTAGAAATTGCTCACTTCAATGTGGCTGCCGAACTGGAAGACTTAGCTTTATCTGGTGTGCTCTACCCGGGTATGGACCCAGTTCGCGCAAGTGATACCGTGATGAAAAGATATCGGCGACTTTGGGCCGCACTCCGCGATCCACAATCACTTGACCCAACTGATCGCCGCGCGGTTGAACGCGCGATGCGTCAATTGCACGATTTAGGTTTTGCAGTTGAAGAAGTTTCGATTGCGATCGATGGTGAAAATAAAGTTTTGAAGTTCCAACCCAAGTTAGTTGCTGCGGGTTATCACACCAATCGCTTACGCGAATTAATGGGGCTAGAAACCGAAGAGCTACAAGCAAAACGAATCTTGGCTTCCTTTGATCGTTACCGAGCTCGCGAAAGCAATCTTTCTACCAACGTCAATGAAGTGGCCTTTAAGTGGTTAACTGAAATTTTCAATCCAATCGTTAATTCAGTTCCAGCAGAACATGTTGGCCGAGTTGAGCCGGCTCAGTTATTTCATGAAGTTCTTGAGCACCGTTGGTACTTGAGTGAGGGTGCCGGCCATGATGTGGGCTTGGATTTCGCCTGTAAAACCTATATTTCCGAGGTTTTGCCCTACCGTCGTGATTCAGGTATCGAGTTAGTGGAATGATTAAACAATGAGTTTGCCGCCTAATTTTGGTCGAGCCGTTGATTTGAGTTCGCTTACGAAGCCAGCCCAAGCGACTAATGCAATTGCTTCAAATTATGAAATCACCGCTGAGAATTTTGCAGCCAATGCAGTTGAACTATCTCGCACTAAGCCCGTTATTTTATTGGTCTGGTCACCTCGTAGCCCAGAATCAATGACCACTCTTGAAACCCTAAGTAAATTAGAAACTACTGCTGATGGCGCGTGGTCACTTGGCAGCATTAACGCCGACGATCAGCCACAAGTAGCTCAAGCGTTGCAAACAAAGAACGTGCCGTATGCAGTTGCTTTGATAGCCGAACAACCGGTTCCATTGTTTGATCAGAGTTATCCTGAAGCCCAGATCAAAATGGTAATTGATAAAGTTTTAACGCTAGCGGCCGAGCAAGGTATTGGTAGCGCACCAATCGAAACCATCGAACCTGAAGAAGATGAAGCACTTGCCGCCCTAGAGGCCGGCAAATATGAGATTGCCCGAGCGGCCTATCAAAATTTGTTAAGTCGCAAACCAAATGATGCGCTAGCTAAATTAGGTTTAGCCCAAACTGAATTACTTATTCGCACCGAGAAACTCGAAGCAAAGTTAGTCACCGCTCTGGCAGCCTCTGAACCAGATAATTTAAAAGCCCAATTAGATTGTGCTGACTTAGAAGTAATCAGTGGCGATCTGGATGCTGCCTTTACCCGCTTAATCGAATGCGTTCGCCGTTTTGCTGGCGCTGATCGCACGGCCGCGAAAGATCACTTGTTAACACTCTTCCAGTTAGTAGATCCAGCTGACCCACGACTAAAAGTGGCTCGCACCTCTCTGGCAAGTGCACTCTTCTAGCCGATGTCTAAACAGGTAATAACGCCGGAAGAAGAGTATAAAACTTTAACCAAACTCTTCTTTCTATTTGGCTTTGGGATCATGTCTTGGATCCCAAGGTTTCCTGACTTTAAGGAGCAATTAGGCTTAACAAATGGCCAATTTGGCTCAATTATCAGCCTAGGAAATGTGGGCGCTTTCATAAGTCTGCTAACGGTAGGCCACATTGTTCATAAGCTTGGCAGTTATAAAGTTTTAATCGCAAGTACCTGCTCACTTTATTTAGGATTTATCTTAATTGCGAGCATCTCATCCACTCTAATCTTTATTCCAGCTGTAATTTTGGCGGGATTTTCTAGTTCGGCATTTCATATTGCAGTCAATAGCCAGGCATTTGATAGCCAAACTCGAAATAGTAAGCCAATTATCGTAAAGCTGCATGGCATCTGGACTTTGGGCGCTGTTGTCACCGGCCTGGTTTCAGGTTTCTTAATTGGTCGAGTCTCTGCCTCCTTGCAATTAAATATTGTCTACGTTCTCGTTTTACTACTTAAAATAAAATACATAAACAAATTGCGCCCAGTAGCTCTACTGCCAAAACTTGAAGACGATCATTATTCGGTTAAGCAGATTTTTAAATCACTTAGATTTGATCGTTTGATTGCTGGCGGCATGATTTGTGCCATGCTTATTGAAATCGCAATGGGTGATTGGTCTAATATCTTTGCCCGAGAATATTTGGGAATCAAAGGTGGCTTAATTACGCTGCCATATATTTTATTTATGAGCGCCATGATTGCGGGCAGGCTTGGCATTTCCAGAATTACTAATCGGATGCCAATTAACAAAGCAGCCAATATAGGTGCCGTTACTGGCGGTGCATTCTTTTTAATTGGTGTACTGGCTTCGATCTTATTTGGCGACACTCATCAGTACTGGGCCTTTGCAATATTCTCATTTGGTTGCCTCATGGCCGGTCTCGGTACTTCCTTCGTTACGCCAAGTTTCTTTAATGCCGCAAGTGCTAGAAGCGGGTTTCCGAGTGCGGTAGTAATTGGTCAAATTGGTTTGATTAATAATTTCCTGATCTTTGGCGGCAAATGGGTTATTGCCTGGACCGCGCAATTCACTTCTCTTGCCGTTGCCCTCTTAATCCCAGCAATAATGGCGCTATGTGTTCCACTCTTTACGAAGGCGTTGTTAAGCGGAAATGCCAAGGGGCAAGCAGATTAACTAGTGGATAGAGCCAGCCAGAGGGTGGCAAGCGGGGCAACCCTTAATGTAATAACTAAGTCAGATCCTTCAGCCACATCAATTGGTTGGTTGATTACACCGCTGCCGCCAAAAGCTAGATCATCGGTATTTAGAATTTGTTGCCATGTTCCGGCCTTAGGCATTGGCAATCGGTAGTTCTCGTGTGGAACTGGCGAGAAATTAGTTATGCAGACAAGGGGCTGCCCATCTTCTGCCCAGCGCGTAAATGCAAGCACATTACTTGCTGCATCATTGCCAACTAACCACGAGAATCCTTCTGGCGAAGTATCTTTTTCAAAAAGCGCCGGGGTTGATTTGTAAAGCTGATTAATCCGAGAGATAGTTTTTGCAACACCAATATGTTCATCGAATTGAGTTAAGTGCCACTGCAAACCGGCAGATTCACTCCACTCATCATTTTGGGCAAACTCTTGACCCATAAAGAGAAGCTTTTTGCCAGGATGTGCCCACATGAATCCATAGAGAGCGCGAAGTGTAGCTAATTTCTGCCAACGATCACCTGGGAATTTATTAACTAGTGAACCTTTGCCATGCACGACCTCATCATGTGAAAGCGGCAACATAAAGTTTTCGGACCAGGCATAGAGAATCGAGAAAGTTATTTCATTGTGGTGATGCACGCGATGAATTGGGTCGCGTTGTAAGTAGTCCAACGTGTCATGCATCCAACCCATGTTCCATTTGAAACCAAAGCCAATGCCATCTGAATCAGTACTGCGTGTTACACCAGGCCAAGCCGTTGATTCTTCGGCAATCATCATGATTCCGGGGTGCGTGCGATATGCCGTAGATGTTGCTTCTTGCAAAAGTTGCACAGCTTCAAGGTTTTCACGCCCACCGAATTTATTAGGTAACCATTCGCCTTCTTTGCGCGAATAATCCAAATAGAGCATTGAAGCAACCGCATCTACCCGCAGCCCATCAATGTGGAATTCGGTTAACCAATACAGCGCACTTGCCACGATGAAGTTGCGAACTTCATTGCGGCCAAAGTTAAAGATCAGCGTGCCCCAATCGGGATGCTCGCCTAAACGGGGATCTGCATGCTCATAAAGGGCAGTTCCATCGAATTTAGCCAGTGCCCATTCGTCTTTCGGAAAGTGGGCTGGCACCCAATCGAGGATCACGCCAATACCAGCATTGTGCAAGGCGTTAACTAAGTATTTAAATTCATCAGGGGATCCGAAACGAGCAGATGGTGCGAAGAACGAAGTAACTTGATAACCCCAAGATGGACCATACGGATGTTCCATGACTGGCAAGAATTCAACGTGAGTGAAACCAGTTTCTTGCAAATAGGCAACCAGCTGCACGGCCAGATCTTGGTAACTTAAACCGATTCGCCAAGAACCTAAATGAACTTCATAAACAGATACTGCGCTACGCCAAGACTCAAAGTTACTTCGCTCTGAAATCCAATCGTGATCACTCCATTGATAATTTGACTCTTCAACAACTGAAGCAGTTAGCGATGGGATCTCAGTGGCACGCGCAAGTGGATCAGCATGATCAACCCAGCGACCATCATTGGTGTGTACGGCAAATTTATATTTAGTACCTGGCGCTAGGTCAGCAATAAAGATTTGCCAGATGCCGGTATTTTCAATGCGCCACATCCGATGAGTGTTGCGATCCCAATAATTAAGATCGCTAATCAAACTTACATCGCGGGCATTTGGTGCCCAAAGCGCAAAAGAGGTACCGAGCAAATTTCCAGTTTCATCACGTTGAACTTGTGCGCCGAGGACTTTCCAAAGTTCTTCATGTCGGCCTTCGGCAATTAAATAAAGATCTAGTTCGCCCAAAGCGCCCGGCTGATTTGGTATGACCTGGGGTTTGCGGCGAAAGATTCTCATTAGTTAAGAGATCCGCACCACGGCAATATGCGCCACATTGTTGTAATCGCCGCGCGGATCAAGGCTGACAAAACTATCGCGGTTCCAACTAAATGAATTTCCGGTCATCTGATCATCGACCACAAATGAATCGCCAGTTAGTCCCAGTAGATCCATGTTCCAGTGAACCACAGTCGCTTGCGCATTTGAAGGGTCGAGATTGACTATTACGAGCACTAAATTATCGCCATCACGCTTGGAATAAGCGATTATTGCCTCATTATCAGTGTGGTGGAAATGAAGATTGCGCAGACGTTGCAATGCGCGATTAGCGTTACGGATCTTGTTTAACTTAGTAACTAGCGGTGCTAAAGATTGCTTAGCGCCATCCCAATCGCGCACCTTGATCTGATATTTCTCAGAATCTAAATATTCCTCACGGCCTTCACTTAAGACCCGGTGTTCAAATAGCTCATAGCCGGCATACATTCCCCATGACGGCGTCAAGGTTGAAGCTAGCACTGCACGCAGGGCAAACATCGCTGGGTTTCCACTTTGCAAATGAAAGGGCAGGATGTCTGGAGTATTTACCCAGAAGTTAGGGCGGAAGAACGCACTTGTTTGATGTGAAACTTCGTTGCCATATTCAGTTAGTTCGTGCTTGGTAGTGCGCCAAGTGAAGTAGGTATAAGACTGTTGGAATCCAGCCTTACCGAGTGCGTGCATCATGGCTGGCTTAGTGAATGCTTCAGCTAAGAAAACAATTTCTGGATACTTGGCATTTACTTTTGCAATCAAAGTTTGCCAGAACAAAACCGGTTTAGTGTGTGGGTTATCCACGCGGAAAATAGTCACGCCTTTGCTAATCCAAAGTTCGCATATTCGATTTACTTCAGCAACTAGCCCATCGAAATCATCATCAAAATTAATTGGATAAATATCTTGATACTTCTTAGGTGGGTTTTCGGCATATGCAATCGTGCCATCGGCGCGATAGTTAAACCATTTTGGGTGTTCTTTAACCCAAGGATGATCAGGTGAAGTTTGCAGAGCTAAATCAAGAGCAATCTCAAGCCCTAACTTCTTTGCTTCTTTAACAAAGTTTTCAAAATCTTTCATAGTGCCTAGTGCTGGGTTTATCGCATCGTGGCCACCATCTGAATTTCCAATACCCCACGGAACACCCGGATCATTTGGTCCAGCGGTGAGAGTGTTATTTGGTCCCTTGCGGTGAGAGATACCAATCGGGTGAATTGGCGGGATATAAAGGACGTCAAAACCCATATCTTTTACCGCTTTTAAGCGCTTTGCTGCAGTGCCGAAATTGCCACTGGCGTAAGTGCCATCCTGATTAATGCTGGCGCCTTCACTGCGCGGGAAGAATTCATACCAAGCGCCGACTAAAGCTCGTTCACGTTCAACATAGATTGGAAACTGTGGCGAGTTAGTTGTCACAGTGCGATATTGGGTGACGATCGCCGCTTCTATCTCAAAGGTGAAGCGTCCTAGTTTAGGGAATGAGATTAAAGCTTCATAGCGATCAGTACCAGGATTACGTTCAACGGCTGCAATGCGAGATAACTCTTTGCCTTTGCTATCGCGAGTGACTAACTGAACTTGCGGATAGTCATGACCTTCGCCGGCAACAGTTGCACTTACTAATATTTCTTCATCAACAATTGCTTTAACAGGAACAAATTCTCCCCCAAAGTAGATTGTGGGGGAGAGATCAGTGATTGCGACGCGGCCGATCAACCCGAACCCTCGGTGTTGCCAGCATCGGCAGCAGTCACATCGTTAATCTGATATTTATCAATTGCTTCTTGAACTGTCTTAGCTTTTACATCGCCTTGCTTTGCAAGTTGTTGCAAAGTAGCTACCACGATTGATTCGGCATCAACCTTGAAGTGACGACGAAGCGCACCACGAGTATCTGATAAACCAAAGCCATCGGTACCAAGGGAGGCAAATGGGCCGGGAACCCAAGGCGCAATCTGATCTTGAACTGCGCGCATGAAATCACTAACGGCAATTACTGGACCTTCAGCGCTAGCTAACTTCTTAGTCACATATGCCTGTTTGTTATCACTTGGGTGCAAGAAGTTATGGCTATCAGTTTCTAACCCATCACGGCGAAGTTCGTTCCAAGAGGTAACTGACCAAACTGAAGCAGCAACGCCCCAATCCTCAGCCAATAACTTCTGTGCCTTAAGTGCCCAATTAACGCCAACACCAGAGGCCAAGATCTGTGCCTTCTTCTTACTGCGAACTTCGGCAGGTGCATAAAGGTAAATACCCTTTAATAGGCCTTCAATATCTAGGTTTTCTGGCTCTGCCGGCTGCATATATGGCTCGTTATAAACGGTGAGGTAGTAATAAACATTCTCACTGTTCTCGCCATACATGCGACGCAAACCATCTTTAACAATATGGCCAAGTTCGAAACCGAAAGCTGGGTCATAGCTAACAATTGCTGGATTAGTTGAAGCAAGTAGATGTGAATGACCATCTTCGTGCTGCAGACCTTCGCCATTTAGCGTGGTGCGGCCGGCAGTGGCACCGACTACGAAACCACGAACTAACTGATCAGCGGCTGCCCAGAAACCATCACCAGTGCGTTGGAAGCCAAACATCGAATAGAAGATGTAGATCGGAATCATTGGCTCATCATGGGTTGAGTACGAAGACCCAACTGCTGTAAACGAGGCAACTGAACCGGCTTCGTTGATACCTTCGTGCAGAATCACACCTGTTGTGGACTCCTTGTACGAAAGCATTAGATCGCGGTCAACTGATAAATACTTCTGACCTTTAGGTGAATAGATCTTTAAAGTTGGGAACAATGAATCCATACCAAACGTACGAGCTTCATCAGGAATGATCGGAACTAGGCGAGAACCTAGGCCCGGATCCTTAATTAGATCTTTGAGCATGCGCACAAATGCCATTGTGGTTGCAATTTCTTGCTGGCCAGAGCCACGTAGAACTGACTCATAAACTGAATCATCTGGTTGTGGCAATGGGCGAGAAATCTTGCGACGCGATGGAATCGAACCACCAAGTGCTACGCGACGTTCCTGCAGATACTTAGCTTCAACTGAATCATCAGCTGGGCGATAGTACGGAGGTAATTTCGCATCTAGTTGAGCATCAGCAATTGGAATACCTAAACGATCGCGGAATTCGACAATGTCCTCCATCGACATCTTCTTCATCTGGTGCGTTGAGTTGCGACCTTCGAAGTGCGAGCCAAGTGTCCAGCCCTTAACTGTCTTTGCCAGAATTACGGTTGGGCGACCATTTGAATTCATGGCTGCTGTGTAGGCGGCAAATAACTTGCGATAGTCGTGGCCACCGCGTCGTAAGCCCCAAATCTTGTCATCTGACCAGTCCGCAACCATGGCTGCAGTGCGTGGATCACGAGCAAAGAAGTTATCGCGTACGAATTTTCCACTCTCAGCTTTAAATGTTTGATAATCACCATCAAGAGTCTTGTTCATTAAATCAACAAGTGCGCCTTCGCGATCTTGCGCAAGCAGTGGATCCCACTCGCGACCCCAAACAACTTTGAGTACGTTCCAACCGGCACCGCGGAAGATTGATTCAAGTTCTTGAATAATTTTTCCGTTACCACGAAC
>CAXNEB010000023.1:0-19333 GCA_964201645.1 Candidatus Planktophila sp. | reverse complement strand
TCAATACAGCAAGCGCTAATACACTTTCACCGATTTACTCGGTAGCTATCTCGGCAGGAGGAGGACTTTTTGTCACTCTTTGGAACCGACGGCATTCGTGGTTTAGCAAACGTTGATCTAACTGCTGAATTAGCCCTTGATGTAGCTGTTGCAGCTGCACATATTCTCGTTGAAAACTCTAATGATCGTCCGCGTGCAATCGTGGGCCAAGATTCACGCGCATCTGGTGAATTTCTAGAAGCTGCTGTTGTTGCCGGTTTAACTAGCGCCGGTGTTGATGTTTATCGCGTTGGTGTTGTGCCAACTCCGGCCGTTGCCTATTTAGTTGCAAGTACTGGCGCTGATCTCGGCGTAATGATTAGCGCCTCACATAACCCAATGCCCGATAACGGCATTAAGTTATTTCAACGCGGTGGCGAAAAATTAGCCGATGAGGTCGAAGCGTTAGTTGAAGCTCGAATTGGCGAACCATGGCAACGCCCAACTGGTGCCGCTGTGGGTCGCGTGATTAGCGATGATCAATTAGTAAATAAGTACATTGAGCACTTGCTTTCCACCATTGATGTTTCATTAGCTGGCCTAAAAGTTGTAGTTGATTGCGCAAATGGTGCTTCATCCTTTACCGCACCGGTTGCACTTTCTCGCGCGGGCGCCGAAGTTATTGCTATCGCTAACACCCCCGATGGCTGGAATATCAATGACGGCGTTGGTTCAACACATCTAGATTATTTGCGTAACGCAGTACTTAAGAATGGCGCCGATATTGGTATCGCCCACGATGGTGATGCTGACCGTTGCTTAGCTATTGATGCCACTGGTGCTGAAATTGATGGCGATGTAATCATGGCAATTTTGGCTAAAGGATTTAAGGCACAAGGAAAGTTAAAAGCAAACACAATTGTGGGCACCGTTATGAGCAATCTTGGTTTCATGCATGCAATGGCTGAATCGGGAATCGAAGTTGTTACGACAGCTGTGGGCGATCGCTATGTGCTTGAAGCGATGTTGCAATCAGATTTCAATTTAGGTGGCGAACAATCAGGCCACGTAATCATGCGCGATCATGCTAATACTGGCGATGGTTTACTTACAGCGCTTCAGCTATTGGCTGAAGTAAAACGCTCTGGCCAAACTCTGCAAGAACTTTCGCGCGTAATGGTGCGATTCCCACAAGTGCTAATTAATGTGAAGAATGTGGCTAAAGAACGCCTGGCAACTTCTATCGCGATTGCCGATGCAGTTAAAGCCGCTGAAGCTGAGTTAGGTTCAAATGGCCGCGTATTGCTACGCGCATCAGGCACCGAACCTTTAGTGCGCGTTATGGTTGAAGCGCAGAGCGACGCAGTTGCCCAATCTGTCGCAACAAAGTTGGCACAAGTTGTCGAAACCGAGTTGAGATAGTTTCATGTGCGGAATTGTTGGCTACACCGGAACTAACTCCGCAATAACTCCGCTGATTGAAGGTTTGCGTCGTCTGGAATATCGCGGCTATGACTCAGCCGGTATTGCACTTGGTACAAGCGGCAAATTGTTTATTGAAAAGCGCGCCGGCAAGTTGAGTAATTTAGAGAGCTCACTTGGCGACCAGCTACCGTCGGCGACTTCTGGAATTGGTCATACTCGTTGGGCAACCCATGGCGGACCGACAGATAACAACGCACACCCACATGTAGATAACGAAGGAAAGTTAGCTGTTATTCATAATGGCATCATTGAAAATTACAATCAGTTAAAGGCCGAGCTGCAGGCCAAAGGTCACAAATTTCATTCTGATACTGATACTGAATCAGTTGCTCACTTACTAAGTGATCTACGTAAAGAATTCAATGGTGATCTGCCGGCTGCTATGCGGGAAGCTGTTAAAACTCTGCGCGGCTCTTTCACTTTGCTCGCAGTGCATGCAGACAACCCAGGTGTGATTGTCGGCGTGCGACGCAATTCGCCGCTGGTATTAGGTGTCGGCGATAACGAGTATTTCTTGGCATCCGATGTCGCAGCTTTCATTGAATACACCAAGCGGGCAGTTGAACTTGGCCAAGATGAAATTGTGGTTATTACACCCACTGGTTTTGAGATCACCGACCTTGATGGCAATGCTCAACCAGCGCGGGAGTACCAAGTAACTTGGGATGCTGAAGCTGCACAAAAGGGCGGTTTTAACCATTTCATGCTCAAAGAAATCTTTGAGCAACCTAAAGCAGTTGCCGATACCTTGATTGGCCGGTTAACCGATAACAATCAGATCGAACTTGATGAGCTAAAGATGAGCGATGAAGAAATTCGCGCACTCAAGAAGATTGTAGTTATTGCATGTGGAACTGCTTATCACGCTGGCATGATTGCAAAATATGCGATTGAAAAGTGGGCCAAGATTTCAGTCGAGGTCGAAATCGCAAGTGAGTATCGCTATCGCGATCCGATCATTGATTCACAAACTTTAGTAATTGCAATATCTCAATCAGGTGAAACTATGGATACCTTGATGGCACTTCGCCATGCGAAAGCAGCGGGTGCTCGAGTCTTAGCGATCTGTAACACCAATAGCTCAACGATTCCCCGCGAATCAGATGCGGTTCTTTACACCCATGCTGGGCCAGAAATTGCAGTGGCTTCTACTAAAGCATTTCTGACTCAGGTTGTGGCGGTTTATTTGATTGGTCTGCATTTAGCGCAAGTTCGTAAACAACTAGCTGATATCGAAGTTGCTGATCTATATAACGAACTACTCGCGCTACCTGCAAAAATTGAAGCAATTCTCGAAACAGTAGAGCCGCTGCGAGCACTTACTCGCACTTTTGCAAAGAGCTCATCGGTTTTATTCTTAGGTCGAAACGTTGGTTTCCCTGCCGCCCTCGAAGGCGCTCTCAAACTTAAAGAACTTGCTTACATGCATGCTGAAGGTTTCGCAGGCGGCGAACTAAAGCACGGGCCGATTGCTTTAATTGAAGAAGGCACGCCAGTAATTGCAATTGTTCCAACCGGTCACGAGCACTCCCTCGATGAGAAAATGTTGAGCAATATTCAAGAAGTTAAAGCTCGCGGCGCGAAAGTAATTGTGATCGCTGAAGAAGGCGCCGAAGTCACTGGTGCTACACATGTGATTCGAATTCCGGTAGCACCGGCACTGTTCCAACCAGTTTTAGCAACCGTGCCGCTGCAGGTGTTCGCTTATGAAATGGCTATCGCTCGTGGCAATGATGTTGATCAACCACGCAATTTAGCTAAGTCGGTTACGGTCGAATAATGCTCAAATTGCAAGCCCACCAACGCGAAGAGTTAAGTCGCTCATTCACTTGGGCCGCTTTTGCTTCCTCAGGATTCTTATTTGTTACCTATCAAGTGGTTACTGCAGGTTGGCTAATTACTATCGATGACAAGATTGCCACCGTTGATAGATATAAATTTCCAGATTGGGTCTATTTTGTTTTGCGCCGCATCGATGATTTAGGGCTGCGTGGGCTAAGCGCAGTCGCTATCTTGTTGCTATCGGCATATTTATGGCGCAGGTTTAATACCATTCGCCCAATTCTTCTTTCGGTCGTAGCACTACTTGCGCTAAATGGTGTTGTCGGAGTTTTTAAACTATTTATTGGGCGAACTAAGCCTCGCTTAAATATGGATATTCTAAATTTTGGCGGCATGTCATATCCGAGTGGTCATATTTCAAATGCAGTTTTGATTTGGGGACTCTTTGCATATTTGGTTTACCAATATTTATGGAGTGAGCCAAAGAGTGCCAAGTATTTGATTACGATTGTTTCATCCGTAACAACGGCGATCATGGTTGTTTCGCTTTTCCGAAATACTCATTGGTTCTCAGACTTAATCGGTGGCGTTTTTCTAGGGGGAGCACTCTTAATCGGAGTTATTGCCCTTGACCGAGTGATTCCTTCGCGCAAGGATCAAGCATGATCGATGGCGTTGGAATCGATGTGGTGGATATCGCTAGATTTTCTGAAGCGCTCGATCGCACCTCAGGTCTGAAAGAACGTCTTTTTACCATTTCTGAACAGAGTAAACCGATAGCTTCTTTGGCAGCAAGATTTGCAGCAAAAGAAGCACTGGCTAAAGCACTTAGTGCTGGCAAAGGCTTGCCATGGCATGATGCCGAAGTGATCAATTTAGAAAGTGGAAAGCCGGCGTTTTTCTTTCGAGGCGAAATTGCTGACTTAGTTGATGGCGCCAATGTGCATTTATCTCTATCGCACGACGCTGGTATCGCTTCCGCCTTTGTTATTGTGGAGCGGTAATGAGCAATCGAGCCGAAGCGTTAATTGATTTAACGGCAATTGCCGCAAATGTTAACAAGTTAAAGGCCACAGCTGGCACCGATTTGATGGCAGTCGTTAAAGCCGACGCCTACGGCCACGGTTTGGTGCCAGTTGCCAAAACTGCAATTAGCGCCGGTGCTAATTGGCTTGGTGTTGCACTAATTGAAGAAGCACATGCACTTCGTGCAGCTGGTATCACGGTGCCAATTCTGGCTTGGCTAGTTCCACCTGGCTCGGATTATGCCGCGGCCGTTGATGCCCAAATAGATTTAGCAGTTCCATCGCTCGACGTCTTTAAAGAAATTGTTGCAACTGGTAAACGCGCTCGAATTCATATCGAAGTTGATACTGGCATGACGCGTGGTGGTTTTCTAGAAGAGTGGCCGGATTTTCTTAAATCTGATTTTAGCAATGTTGAAGTCGTTGGAATCTTCTCGCACTTTGCCCGCGCCGACGAAGTGACCGAAAAACAGAACCAAGATCAGTTAGCTAATTTTAATAAAGCCATTGCTGATCTAGCAGCAGTGGGAGTTGTTCCTCAGCTAAAACATTTATCGAATTCGGCAGCAGCACTAACAAATCAGAGCGCAGCCTTTGATCTAGTTCGCACCGGAATTGCGATGTATGGTCTAACGCCTGATCTGGAACATCTTGGAACTAGTAAGTCACTTGGCTTACTGGCTGCCATGGAAGTTCGCGCTAAATTGCACTTAGTTAAGAAAGTCCCAGCAAATTCTCCGGTTGGCTATGGTGCAACTGAATCAACCTCACGCGACACAGTTTTAGGTGTGGTCGCAATGGGATATGCCGATGGAATTCCACGGGTAGCCAAAGCCGCCGGTGTTTTTTTCGATGGGAAACGTTGTCCAATAATCGGTCGCGTTTCAATGGATCAATTCGTAGTTGATCTAGGCCCAGAAACGACGGCCAAAGCTGGCGACCATGTGGTTATCTTCAATAATGGCGCCGCAGGTGAATTCACCGCCGAAGATTGGGGTCTAGCAAGTAGCAGTATTAACTATGAAATAACCACCAGAATCGGGCCGCGAGTACCTAGAATCTACCCTCATGAGTGAGCAAACTGACCTAATCTCAATTGCTGGTCTGACCGTTAAGTTTGGCGGATTAACAGCGCTCGATGATGTTTATTTAAAAGTCGCTCCGAATTCAGTAGTCGGCTTAATTGGGCCTAATGGTGCTGGCAAGACCACAATTTTTAATGCAATTTCTGGATTAGTAGAACCATTGAGTGGCTCAATTTCTTTTGAAGGTAAAAAAATAGATTGGCCAAAACCGGAAGAGCTAGCAAAGTTGGGTATCGCGCGCACTTTGCAAGGTGTTGGTTTATTTAGCGGGCTAAGTGTTTTAGAAAATGTCATGATGGGCGCGGATTCACATAACAAATCTAATTTTATTCGTGACATTTTGGGCTTCTCGCCGAAATTTGAAAAGCAACTTGAAGATCGAGCGCATGAAGCTTTAGCTTGGGCTGGGGCTGCACACACTGCATTCATTGAACCAACCGAACTTACATATCCTGATTCCAAGCGAGTCGCGATTGCCCGAGCTTTGGTAATGAAACCAAAACTACTTTTACTCGATGAGCCGGCTGCCGGTCTGGGCCAAGATGAGATTGATCAATTAGCAGCTTTGATTAAGCAATTAAAACGTCAATGTGCAATATTAATTGTTGAGCACCATGTCGATTTCGTGAGTGCTATTTCTGATGAAGTTTATGTTCTCAACTTCGGCAAAGTTATTGCTAGTGGAGATTTCAATACGGTAAAGCGCGATCCAGCTGTAGTTGCGGCCTATCTCGGCACAAATGTCGATGGCCAAGAAATCGGCGGATCTCATGCTTAAGGTTGAAAATTTAGTTACCGAGTACGGTGCGGTTCGCGCTCTTGATGGTGTTTCTTTTACTGCCGCTGAAGGACAAATAACTACCGTGATTGGCGCTAATGGTGCCGGTAAGAGCACGCTGCTTCGAACGATCTCTGGACTTGAGCGTGCCAAGAGCGGCCAGATAACTTGGGAAGATAAATCTCTTATCGGCAAAGCGCCAGAATCTATTGTGCGATCTGGCATCGCCCATGTACCCGAGGGGCACGCGGTTATTTCACAATTAACAGTTGCCGAAAACATTGAGATGGGATCGCTCTTTCGACGCCGCCATTTCCGTAGCGATGTGAAACTGGCTATCGAAGAGGTCTATGAGCTTTTCCCACGTTTGGCCGAGCGTAGTAAGCAATTGGCGGGCACGCTCTCAGGCGGTGAACGTCAGATGTTGGCGATTAGTCGCGCTTTAGTATCGCGCCCAAAGTTACTTCTACTTGATGAACCATCACTTGGTTTAGCGCCACTAGTGGTTGAACAAATTATTCAAACAGTAAACGATCTAAGTCGCAAAAGTGGATTAACTGTTTTATTAGTAGAACAGAATGCTAACTCCGCACTTGCTGTTGCCGACTATGGAGTTTTGCTCTCCCTTGGAAAAGTTGTCGCAAATTTACCGGCCGCCGAATTAAAAGCAGATGCCTCTTTGCGCGCTGCTTATTTGGGATATTAGGAGGAAACGCGATGGAACAATTCTTATCAGCGGTTTTCGCCGGAACTGCTAGCGGTTCAATCTACGCTCTCGTTGCCCTTGGTTTAGTTTTAGTTTGGCGCGGTGCTGGCGTTGTTAACTTCGCCCAAATGGGTCAGGCCATGTTTAGCACTTATGTGGCATCAACCATGATTATGAATGGCTACTCATATTGGGTGGCATTTTTCGCAGCCCTAGCCGTGGGTACCGTGCTGGGTGTTGCCGTTGATTTACTGGTGATGCGCCCGTTGTCTGGAAAACGAAGTTCAGCAATGTTAGCTAGCCCTGCAATGCGTGGAACAGTTCCAGTGATTGCATCACTTGGTATTTTAGGAATTCTGCAAGCAGCAGCTGGCATGATCTGGGTGGCCGAAGAACGTGGCTTCCCGGCACCAGTTAGCACCTTGGGCCTGTCGATTGCTGGCACGGTGATGCCATTTACTGCATTTGATTTATTTGTTATCGGCATCGTTTTGGTAACTTTAATTATTACCACCATTTTCTTTCAGAAAACAGGTATGGGTTTGGCAATGCGCGCTAGCGCACTAAATGCAGAAGTGGCGCGACTCAGTGGAATTCGTACCAGTTCAGTGCGCACATTAAGTTGGGCGATCTCAGGTGCCGCCTCTTCTCTTGCTGGATTACTAGTAACGCCGAGTGCGAACTTGTCACCAAATACCCTGGATTTAATTTTGATTATTGGCTTCACGGCATGCGTTATCGGTGGTTTAGATAGTCTGCCTGGCGGAGTGCTAGGCGGCTTTATCTTGGGGCTAGTTATCTCATTTGTTAATGTCTATAGCTCGCCTTCCGATATTTTCTTGGCGATCTTGGCGATTCTTTTGATTGTTTTATTGGTGCGGCCACAAGGCATTCTTGGCAGTAAAGAGGTGCGCCGTGTTTAAGCACTTCCAAAAAGGCAATGCGATTAAATCACTTATATTCTTCGCGATAATTTTTTACTTCGGAAAAGTTTTTGATCCTTACAACCAGGGTCAACTCTCAGTGGTGTTGATTTATTTCATTGCAATTTTATCAATCACTTTCTTGACCGGGCTCTCTGGTCAAATTTCACTTGGCCAAGGTGCGCTCATGGCAGTTGGCGGATACACCTGTGCCTTAGTTGTATTGAACTTAGGTTTTACTTATTGGCAGTCAATCATCATTGCAGCCCTAGTTTCATTATTTGCTGGCTGGATTTTAGGAATTACCGCCGCACGTTTATCTGGCCCATATTTGGCTGGCACAACTTTGGTGATCGCACTTGCAATTCCATCTCTTGCTACCCGATTTGAATCGGTCTTCGGTGGTGACGTTGGTCTTAGTGTTGATTATGGAACTCCGCCAGAGTGGTTGCCTGGCGTGATCGGTGAAATTGGGTATGAGCAATGGCAATTGTTCGCAATACTGCCCTTTGCCACAATCGCACTTTTCTTAGCTTTAAATATTTTCAAATCGCGTACCGGGCGAAGTTGGCGCGCAGTTCGAGATCATGAAATCGCTGCCTCTCTTTCCGGCATCAATGTGCAGCGAATAAAAATATTTACTTTTGTAATTGCTTCCGGGTTTGCTGGCTTAGCTGGTGCCATGTATGGCTTGCGTGGAATTGTGGGGCCAAGCGTTTATCCAGTTTCACTTTCACTGGCGTTGCTAACCGGCGCCATCCTCGGTGGTTTACGCAGCATCGCTGGAGCCTTTTTTGGCGCTGCACTAGTTGTATTCCTGCCAGATCTAATCGATAAAATTACCGGTAGCTGGGAACTAGCCCCCCAAATCGGCGACTATCTGCCGGCCATGGTTTCTGGGATTTTGCTGATTCTGACAGTTGTCTTAAACCCAGCTGGTATCGCTGGCGCGCTCCATCACCACAAGCCGCGCCACAAGTAGCCTCTTCAAATAACGCCCGAATAACGATTGCGACTTTGGCGAGCGTTTTCGTTCACTTTCCGTTAACCCTCTGATACTTTGAGCGTGTTCTGGATCACCTCAGATCCAGTTTCCGACTAGCGAAGCAGAAGTGCTTCATAGCGGTTTAACGAAATAGAAAGAGTGAACGCAGTGAATATACGTGCATCTCTATCTCGCAAGAAGCTAATCGGCCTAACCGCTGTGCTTATCGCGGGATCAATGACGCTTGCCGAAATTCCGGCAAATGCAGCCCCAGGCGATGTAACCGGGTCATCCGACATTGTCCTCGGTATGCAGCTTCCTCAAACTGGCCCAGCCAGCCCTGGCTATAACAAAATTGATGACGCAATGCGTGGTTACTTTGATTATGTAAATTCAAAGGGCGGCATTGGCGGAAAGAAAATTCGCCTAGAGGTTAAAGATGATGGTTACAAAGCAGGTTTAACTATATCTACGGCTTCATCACTTATTAATAAGGAAAAAGTTTTTGCTTTCGTTGGAAGTGTCGGAACTCAGACACACATCGCAGTGATCAAGGACATCAACCGTCGCAAGATCCCTGATGTATTTCTAAATACTGGATACACCGAGTTCTATAAGCCAGCTACCTACCCAACAACTTTCGCAGCACTAGGTACATATGTAACTGAAGCGAAAATCGTAGGTAAGTATCTGAAAGAAACTTATGCCGATAAGAAGATTGGTATTTTGTACCAAACTGATGACTTCGGTCGAAATGCACTTAAAGGTTTCAACGAAGCTGGTTTAACTTTTGAGGCGAAAAAGACTGCGGCGAGCTTCATCTCAGGCACTCAATCAAGCCCGGGTCTAGGTAGCCAGATTGCGCAGCTAAAGGCAAATGGAGTTGAAATCGCAATTATTGCGGCCGTTTCTTCAGCAACGGCAATTTCTCTGCTAACCGCAAGCGCTTTAGGTTACAAGCCAGAAAAGTGGGTTGTAATTAGCGTTGGCGCAGATGCCACAACAATTCAAACAATTGCTGGCTCAAGAGGAATCGCTCCAGCCGCAAGTGCTGCTCTGCTAAATGGCATGATCACTGCTTCACATGCTCCAGCCCCAGGTGATAGCAGCGATGAATATATCGCTGCCTTTAAGAAGATCAACGATGAGTTCAATAAAGGTGCCGATAAGCGCTTTGATAACAACGTTCTACAAGGCATGAATATTGGCTACATGACAGTTGGTGCACTTATGGGAACTCTGAACGCTAAGACCGTGTTCTCAGCTAAGAACAACAAAACCTGTCAAGCAAATGCGAAGAAGGGCACTCTATCTCGCGTCTGCTTCATTGACTTTATGGAGTCAAATGGCAGCAAGATTGAAAGCGCCGCTTTCTCACCTCTGCAATATTCAGCAACCACCCACGAAGCTTTTAACAGTTTCTGGATTGGCGCATATGACGCAGCAACAGTTCTACAGCCAATTGGTGGAACTCGCGTTCTTTACTCAACTGATTCTGGAAGTGGTCCAGTAACAGTCTCCAACTACAAGCGTCCAGCAATTGCTGCTGATGCTCTACCAAAGAACTAGTAGGTAAAAATGAAAACTATTTCTATGCGCAAGTTAATTGCCGCACTTGGTGCAGCAGCACTTCTGTCAACAACAGCGGTTGCAATTGCACCTAGCGCTTACGCTGCCGAACCAACGTGTACAACAGATTCAAAAGGTCTTGAGACATGTACGGGCAAGCTAAGTAATGGCGCTGGCTACTTGATTAAAGTTCCCGCAAATTACAAGGGAACTTTCTTCTACTGGAACCACGGAGTTCGTTTCACATATCCACTTGCCGGCGTAGTGACTGTCCCTAAGGGCGTTGAGGAGTTAACTCCAAGCAATGTTCCTGAAAAGCAAATGTTGCTATCTGGTTATGGCTTAGCAACTTACGATCGTGTCTCACCTGGCGGTCTACGTGGCTGGGATGCAGCCGCTGGCGTTGAAATGCTCAAGGAGCTAATCGATGTCGTTAAAGCTAACTACACCGTGAAAAAGGGCGTAGTTTACGGATCTTCATTAGCTGGTGCGATTCTTACGCCATTTATTGAGAAGTACCCAACTTATGCCGATGCTGTTGGCATCATGGCTGGTGTTACTCCATCAATCGGTCAAGAAGTTCAATCACTTTGCGATGCTTTCTATATCTTGAGCGTTTTTGCTGACCCAACCATTAAAGGTTGCGCAGCAATGGGCGTTAAAGGTCCGCAGGGCTTCGGCTTAGCTGCTCAGGAATTCGGCAAAGTTGTTGCTCTTCTTCAGGCTTGGGGTGCCAACCTTGGCGCACCAGGACTTGAATATCCGGCAGCGCTAAAGGGTTCTGGAATCCCACAACGTTCAGCGCTATTGCTAACCGGTCTATTGATTGGCTTGCCAGCTAAGAGCGCTCACATGGACGGAATCACAACAAGTGCTGTTATTCCTGAACAGAGCATTAACGCAACAGTTGCAATTCTAGAAAACTTCGGCGAAGCAATTGCAACCGGAACATTCGGCGGTCAAGCGATCTCTGAAATTACTGGCCCTGGTTTCTATGACAACACCAAGACCGACTGGTTTAGCTTGTTAGATCCAGCCGATGCTGGTCGTTATAACCTAGGTCTATCCGGAGATGATGGAATCAACGGCATGCTTGGTGTACTTTCAATGGCACCTCGTGTTAAGGGCGATCCTGCAGCTGTAGAGAAGTTAAAGAATCTCGATAAGAGCAAGTTCGATACCACTAAGCCAGTTGTGCTGCTTTCAAATGAAGCAGATCGTCTGGTATTTGCTGGTAACAGTGCTCTCTATGTAGATAAGGCTCGCGCAGTTTATGAGGCAAAGCTTGCAACATATGAAGCCGCACGTGATTCTGCTAAAACTTCAGAAGAACGTGCTGCTGCGCGAAAGCTAAAGCCAGTTTGGAATGTGGTTTCGCTTTATGCGATGACCCCTGAGACCTACACGGTTTACACCGCCCAAGGTCTGCCTAACCTTAGTGGACCTCCTTCACCTTCTGGTGTTGGTCATCAGACCTTCACCTTGAATCAGATGATGGCTTGGGTCAGGATTTTGGCTCATGCTGCAAATACTGGAAAAGTCGGATCTCCTGGATTCCTTCTTCAGTACATCAACAAGGCACCGTACCTAAACTCAGATTTGGATTACCGTCCAGCTGATTTGAAGTACATCTGGTAGTTAAGAAGTAAGAAGTAAATCAGGGCCCGAGGCAACTCGGGCCCTGATTCTTTTTTACTCGCTAATCTTTCCCAGTGATCGCAATTGCAACTCCTGATGAGATGTTTGCCTTAGGGGCAAAACTTGGGGGAACGCTCATGGCTGGCGATCTAATCCTTATTAATGGCCCACTTGGTGCAGGTAAGACTCTTTTTACGCAAGGCATTGGTAGCGCTTTAGGCATCAGCGGAATTACTTCACCAACCTTTGTAATCTCGCGAGTGCACCACGGTTCGCTGCCACTGATTCATGTTGACGCATATAGATTGCTTATCGACGGCCAAGCAAATTTGTATCTAGATGATTTAGATCTTGACTCGGCCTTATCTGATTCAGTAACTGTCGTTGAATGGGGCGGGGCTGAAGCTGCCCGCTTATCTGATGAGCGGCTAGAAATAAATATTGATCGAAGCGTAGAAGTTCGACAGGTAAGTGCTGAGGGTATCGGTGCGCGTTGGGCTGGGTTTACCTTGTGAGTATCTTGGCGATTGACACTGCAGCGTCACGAACGTCGGTAGTGGTTATTGAAAACGGCGAAGTTGTTTTCCATGAGTTTCGAGATGGCGCTATGTCTCACGGGCCAGCATTACCTGAATTAGTTCAAGCTGCAATAAAAAATCAGGAAATTACCGAAGTGTTAGTTGGCATGGGACCAGGGCCTTATACGGGTTTACGAGTTGGAATTACTTTTGCCCAAACTTTTGCTTGGGCTCGAGAGATCCCGGTGCGTGGTTTCTGTTCACTCGATGCGATTGCAGCTCAAGCAAGTGAGCCAGATTTTATTGTGGCAATCGATGCTCGGCGTAAAGAAGTTTATTGGGCTCGATATACAAATGGGGTTCGAGTTGAAGGCCCAGCGGTCGATTTACCAGCAGTAGTTGCCGCCCGCGGAATTAAAGTAATAAGTGATTTATTTCCGGATCCTCACTTCTTCACTTCGCTAAGTGAAGAAGTTAGTGAACCGATTTATTTGCGTCGCCCAGATGCAGTAGCTACGGCGGATCGCAAATGATTACTTATCGCCAACCAACAGCACTTGATGTGCCAGTGCTAACTTCGTTGGAGCGCACCTTGTTTCCGGATTACCCATGGTCGCAAGCACAATTTAAAGAAGAGATTGCTGGCATTGGCACTAGTCGAGAGTTCACTTTGGCGATAAAAGATGGCGCCGTTATTGGTTATGCCGGCATTATGGTTGTGGCTCCTGGGGTGCCAGCAGACCTTCTTACTATCGCGGTTTTGCCTGACTTTAGAGGCCAAGGCATCGCTCAATTTATGTTGGCCTATCTAGAAAGTTGGGCGAAAGAAGTCGGCGCAACTGAAGTAATTCTTGAAGTTGATACGAAAAACGAAAGCGCTATTCGACTCTATCAATTAGCCGACTACGAAGAAATCTCAACGCGAGCTAACTACTACGGCCTCGGTGTTGATGCTTTAGTCATGCGCAAGGAACTCAAATGAGTGAAGCTTTAGTTCTGGGAATCGAAACCTCTTGCGATGAAACTGCGATCGGTATTGTTCGCGGCCGTAAATTGTTGGCCAATGTAATTGCTTCTAGCGTTGAAGAACATGCGCGATTCGGGGGAGTAGTACCTGAGGTTGCATCGCGCGCGCACCTTGAAGCAATGCAACCCGCGCTGAAAGATGCAATTGCGCAAGCAAAAATTTCACTCAACGATTTAGATGCAGTTGCGGTTACAGCCGGCCCTGGTTTAGTTGGTGCACTACTAGTTGGAACATCAGCCGCCGCCGGCTTGGCACTTGCAATTGATAAACCAATTTATGGTGTTAATCATCTAGCTGCGCACGTTAGCGTTGATTATTTGACTCACGATCTGCCCGCCGAACCGACTATTGCGTTACTTGTTAGTGGTGGCCATTCATCACTATTACAAGTTAATGACATCACGGGTGAAATAATTAAACTTGGCGAAACCATGGATGATGCAGCGGGTGAAGCTTTCGATAAAATTGCCCGCATCATGGATCTCGGTTTTCCTGGCGGTCCAGCAATAGATCGCATAGCTAAAACAGGTAACCCAACTGCAATTGAGTTCCCGCGCGGCTTAATCACCAGTAAAGATTGGGAAACTAGGCCCTTTGAATTTTCCTTCTCTGGACTTAAAACGGCAGTTGCTCGGTATCTCGAGGCGACTCCGACTTATGCAAAAAATGATGTAGCGGCCTCGTTCCAAGAAGCCATCGTCGATGTCTTACTGCTCAAGGCAATTGCGGCAGCTAAGAAAACCGGCATCAATTCATTAGTCATTGCCGGCGGGGTGGCGGCTAATTCGCGCTTGCGTCAGGTTGCAACTGAGCGCTGCGAAGCCCAGGGCATAACCCTTCGAATCCCCAGCCCTGGTCTATGCACCGATAACGGGGCCATGGTCGCCGCTCTAGGCTCACTTATGGTTAGCGCTGGCAGATCAGCCAGCCCGACCGCTTTTGACGCTCAATCGAGCCTGCCAGTCACCCAGGTCAGCATTTAATTGCCCAGCAATTCTCGATTTGATCGCGGGAATAGCCCAGCATAGGCTTGGCGTTAGCACTCAAGACCCGAGTCTGCTAATTGCAGGCTCTAGTGAAATCGATTTTAAAAGGAGCTCTAATCATGGCCGTAACCATTAAGCCACTAGAAGACCGCATCGTAGTTAAAGCTAATGAAGCCGAGACAACTACTGCATCAGGTCTCGTAATTCCAGATACTGCAAAAGAGAAGCCTCAGGAAGGCACCGTTGTTGCAGTTGGCCCAGGTCGCTTTGATGATGGCGTTCGCGTTCCAATGGATGTCAAAGTTGGCGATGTTGTTCTGTACAGCAAGTACGGCGGAACTGAAGTTAAGTACAACGCTGAAGAATATTTAGTGCTATCTGCTCGCGATATTCTCGCTGTAATTGAGAAGAACTAATGGCCGGAAAATCTTTACAGTTTGACGAGCAAGCCCGTCGCGCCATGGAGCGCGGTGTAAACATTCTGGCTGACACCGTCAAGGTAACGCTTGGACCTAAGGGTCGCAACGTGGTTATCTCAAAAACTTTTGGTGCCCCAACCATCACAAACGATGGCGTCACAATTGCCAAAGAGATTGAACTCTCTGATCCAGTTGAAAACATGGGCGCTCAACTAGTTAAAGAAGTTGCTACCAAGACCAACGATGTAGCTGGTGACGGAACAACAACTGCAACCGTGCTTGCCCAAGCAATGGTTAAAGAGGGTCTTCGTAACTTAGCCGCTGGCGCACAACCAATGGATATTAAAGTTGGTATCGAAGCCGCAGTTGCCGCAATTTCAGCTGCCCTAAAGGCCAATGCCACAGTAGTAAAAGACAAGGCACAGATTGCTGACGTCGCAACTATCTCTGCGCAAGATCGCAACATTGGTGACTTGATTGCTGAAGCGATGGATAAAGTTGGCAAAGATGGCGTAATCACCGTTGAAGAAGCATCTACCACTGGGCTTGAACTTGAGTTCACTGAAGGTATGCAATTCGATAAGGGTTATATCTCGCCTTACTTCGTAACTGATCAAGATCGCATGGAAGCAATTCTTGAAGATGCCTACGTTTTGATCTCTGGTGGAAAGATTTCAGCTCTAGCTGAGCTGCTACCAATCCTCGAAAAAGTTGCCCAGACTTCAAAGCCACTTCTAATCATCGCTGAAGATGTTGAAGGCGAAGCGCTTTCTACGCTGGTTGTTAACCGTATGCGTGGCGTATTCGCTTCAGCTGCAGTTAAGGCACCTGGTTTCGGCGATCGTCGTAAGGCCATGTTGCAAGACATCGCAATTCTTACTGGCGGCGAAGTTATCTCAGCTGAAGTTGGCATGAAGCTAGATCAAATCGGTCTCGAGTCGCTTGGTCGCGCACGTCGTGTTGTTATCTCAAAAGATGCAACCACGATCGTTGATGGCGCTGGCGATAAGGCAGTAGTTGCCTCTCGCGTTTCCGAGATTCGCAAAGAGATCGAAAATACCGACTCTGATTGGGATCGTGAAAAGCTACAAGAGCGTGTTGCAAAACTTGCTGGTGGCGTTTGCGTAATCAAAGTTGGCGCACATACTGAAGTTGAATTAAAAGAGAAGAAGCACCGCCTAGAAGATGCGATCTCAGCAACTCGTGCCGCAGTTGAAGAAGGCATCGTAGTTGGCGGCGGCGCAGCACTAGTTCATGCAGCTGATGCTCTCGAAGGCGATCTTGGCTTCGAAGGCGATAAGGCTGTCGGTGTTCGTTTAGTTCGCAAAGCATGTGACGAGCCACTTCGTTGGATTGCCGAGAACGCTGGTCTTGAAGGTTATGTAGTTGTAGCAAAGGTTCGCGCGATGAAAGCTAATGAAGGCTTTAACGCAGCAACTGATGTTTATGGCGACTTAGCTAAAGACGGTGTAATCGATCCAGTTAAGGTGACTCGTTCAGCACTAGCTAACGCTGCTTCAATTGCGGCGATGTTTATTACAACTGAAGCAGTTGTGTATGAGCGTCCGGCCGATGAAGCACCTGAAGCCGCTGGCGGACATGGTCACTCACATGGCCCTGGTGGGCATTCGCACTAATCAATAACTAAATAAAAAACCCGCCGAATTCTCGGCGGGTTTTTTATTTCGGTGAGGAGGATTTAAATAATTAACTAGCAGTTGATAGTGGAAGTGCGCCTGCACGTTCCAGAATTGCTACGCGATCATCTTCAGATAAACCGCCCCAGATTCCATAAGGCTCTTGAACTGATAGGGCGTGCGCGCGGCAGGCAGCGATCACCGGACAGCTGGCACAAACAGCTTTGGCAGCGTTTTCGCGATTGCGACGACGAGGGCCACGTTCACCATCGGGGTGGAAAAACATTTCACTTGGTAGCTCTTGGCAGGCACCGCTTTGCTGCCAATTCCAATTTTCTACAACTGGCTTCGGTAGGCGAGAAACTTCACTCATGGCAACTCCTGACTTTCTATAGGCTAGATGAGGATCATATAATCGCGCCATAGGTTGTTCAAGTACCTAGAGCCAGAATCTTGCGGAAAACGCCTCGTTGAGCGTACTCGAGTGGCACGAATCTCACCTACCCCCCAAGATTGGGGCATGGATCAACCCCTGACCGTTGCTGCCTTAGCCCGCCAGATTGGCGTAGCCCCGGCGACCTTGCGGACCTGGGATCGCCGCTATGGCCTAGGGCCGAGCGAGCACATCGAGGGCAGTCATCGCCGATATTCGCGGGCCGATGTCGCCAGATTAGTAACCATGCGTCGTTTGATTACAGCTGGCGTAGCGCCAAGTGATGCCGCACTTCGCGCCAAAGCTCATCAAGGTGAGATTTCAATTCCAGAGTTAGTAACCGAAATTGTTGTTGCTGAAGAATTAGTTGCTGCAATTTGTCGTGCGTCTGCCTCACTTGATCGTGATTTTGTTCTACAAGCGTTGCGCCAAGATTTGATGAAAAACGGTGTAATTCAATGCTGGCAGAACGTTATCGTGCCAGTCTTAATTATTGTCGGTGCTGACTGGGCAAGAACTGGCGAAGGTATTGAGATCGAACACATGTTGAGTGAAATTGTTAAGACAGTGTTGCGCGAATCAGTACCTGAAGATTTTGATGCCGTTAATGCACGTCCAGTTTTATTGGCGTGTGTCGGCGAAGAGCTTCATTCACTCGCACTACATGCACTCGCTGCAGCTTTGGCTGAACGCGAGATTTCCAGTAATTTCTTAGGTGCCCGCACCCCGTTATCTGCCCTCTGCGGAATCATTAATAAATCAGCACCCCCTGCGCTATTTCTCTGGGCGCAATTGTCTGAAAACGGCAATCCAATTTTTTTCAAGGAACTGCCAGATGTGCGGCCAGCTCCCAAAATTATTCTGGGAGGCCCGGGCTGGAATCCAGAACAATGTAGCGAAGTCACCGTAGCCACTGATTTACAGCGTGCATGTGAGGAAATTTCGCAGGCAATCGGAGCCTAAAAGAGCCGTTAGACTTTGGCCTTATCTAGCGAGGGGGCCGAAATGAGCGATGACAAGATCGCAATGATGGGCCTGACCTATGACGATGTGCTCTTATTGCCAGATGCCTCCGAAGTTGTTCCTTCCGAAGTCGAAACTTCAACTCAGCTAACTCAAAACATAACGTTGGCAGTCCCGCTAATTTCTTCGGCCATGGATACCGTCACTGAATCACAACTGGCAATCGCAATGGCTAAGGCTGGTGGCATTGGCATCATTCACCGCAATCTGCCAATTGCCGAGCAAGTAACACACGTTAAATTAGTTAAGAACGTCGGCATGGTTGGCGCAGCTGTTGGTGTTGGCGACGATGGATTCGCTCGCGCGCAGGCACTTATCGAAGCTGGGGTCGACGTGGTTGTCGTCGATACCGCACACGGACATCATCGCGCTGTACTAGATGCAATTGCTCGCATTAAGAAGTTTTCACCAACGACCGAAATTATTGGTGGCAATATTGCTACTCGCGCAGGCGCGCAAGCGCTCATTAATGCTGGCGCCGATGCCGTAAAAGTTGGAGTTGGCCCAGGTTCAATTTGCACCACTCGTATCGTGGCCGGTGTTGGTGTTCCACAAATTACCGCAATCATGGAAGCTGCTAAAGCATGTGGCAAAGCTGGAATTCCACTGATCGCCGATGGTGGCCTGCAGTATTCAGGTGACATTGTTAAAGCACTTGTGGCGGGCGCAAATTCAGTAATGCTTGGTTCATTACTTGCTGGTTGCGAAGAATCACCGGGCGAATTAATTGAAATTGATGGCCGCAAATATAAGGGCTATCGCGGCATGGGTTCACTTGGTGCAATGCAATCACGCGGTGAGCAGAAGTCATATTCGAAAGATCGTTACATGCAGGACGATGTTTTATCCGAAGATAAATTAGTTCCCGAAGGCATCGAAGGAAAAGTTTTATATCGCGGCACTGTGGCCGAAGTGGTTCATCAATTAGTTGGTGGCTTGCGTTCTGGAATGGGATATGCCGGAGCACCCGATATCAATACTTTGCGCCGCGACGGTCGCTTGATTCAAATTACTGCAGCTGGCCTTCAAGAGAGCCATCCGCACGATGTTTTACACGTGGCAGATGCCCCTAACTATGCAAAGAAAGGCTAGGGCCAAGTAAATGTTCGAGATTGAAATTGCACCCGGCAAGCGCGCTCGTCAGGCTTACTCCTTCGACGATATTGCGATTGTGCCTTCACGACGCACTCGTGACCCCGAAGATGTTTCTACTTCATGGCAGATCGATGCTTATAAATTTGATTTGCCGATGTTGGCCGCCCCTATGGATTCAGTGGTTTCGCCACAAACTGCAATCGCCATTGGCAAGCTAGGCGGCCTAGGTGTTCTAAACCT
>CAXNEB010000022.1:0-19692 GCA_964201645.1 Candidatus Planktophila sp. | reverse complement strand
GGAGAATACGGGTTCCGCCATTGTGTAGTGGCTAGCACATGGGCCTTTGAAGCCCAGGGTCCAGGATCGATACCTGGTGGCGGAGCGATCGCCTAACAAAGTACGAGAAATTGCAGATTAGAATTAAGGCCTGACTAGCAGCAGGGGAGCATCTCTTGGATTGTGCAATTGTCTTAGCCGCTGGCGAAGGCACCCGCATGAAATCTGCAACTCCTAAAGTCTTACATGAAATTGCTGGGCGTTCGTTACTTGGACATGTTCTAGCTGCCGTATCTGAAATTAACCCCGCTCAACTTTGTGTAGTTGTTGGCGCTGGCCGTGAAGCCGTTGAATCACACTTAAGTGAAATTGCGCCAACTGCAAAAACTGTTTTTCAAGATCGCCGCGGTGGTACCGGGCATGCAACTCAATTAGCGTTGGCTGAAATTAAAGTTTCTGGCACGGTAATTATCTTGGCGGGCGATACCCCGATGCTGACCGGTGCTTCACTCAAAGAATTAGTTGCCGCCCACAAAGCATCAGGTGCAACGGCGTCAGTACTAACTGCCGAACACCCAGACCCAACAGGTTACGGTCGCATTATTCGCGCCGACGATGGGACCTTGTTGCGCATCGTTGAAGAAAAAGATGCTGATGATGATCAGAAAATGATCTTTGAAATTAATTCTGGCGTGTATGCATTCGATGGCGCCAAACTTGCTGGTGCGATTACAAAATTAACTTCGGCTAACGCCCAAGGTGAACTTTATTTAACTGATGTAATCGAAATTTTACGCAACGAGGGCGGCTCGATTGGCGCCGTGTTAATTGAAGACTTTGTCGAGACCCTAGGCGTTAATGATCGCTACCAATTAGCTGAAAGCGCTGCCATGTTGCGCGATCGCATTAACGAAGTACATATGCGTAACGGGGTAACGATTGTTGACCCAACTACAACCTGGATTGATGTTCAGGCTCAGATTTCAAATGATGTAACTATTTTTCCGAGCTCGGCCATCTTGGGCACAACAACGATTGAGTGTTGCGCAGTGATTGGTCCACGCACCACGTTAACCAATTGCCAAGTAGGGCAAGGGGCATCGGTAGTTGAATCGAATTGCACCGATTCTTCAATTGGGGCGGATGCAAACGTTGGCCCATTTACCTATTTACGCGCTGGCACAGTGCTTAAAGAGAGCAGCAAGGCAGGCGCATTCGTAGAAATTAAGAATTCCCAAGTCGGTGCTGGCTCAAAAGTGCCACATCTTTCCTACGTTGGCGATGCGACAATCGGCGTTGGTACAAATATTGGCGCCGCAACAATTTTTGTAAATTATGACGGGGTAGAAAAGCATCCGACGATTGTTGGCGACCATGTTCGTATCGGCAGTGACACGATGTTGGTTGCGCCAGTAAATATTGGTGATGGGGCTTACACCGCTGCTGGTTCGGTAATTACTGAAGATGTTCCACCTGGTGCGATCGGCGTTGGCCGATCTAAGCAACGAAATGTATTAGGTTGGGTCATGCGCAAGCGCGCTGGTTCCAAATCAGCACAAGCAGCCGAAGCTAAAGAATCGAAAGGTTAGTAAATGAGCGAGATCCGGTTATCTTCTGAAAAGCGCTTACGACTTTTTGCTGGCCGCGGTTTCCCTGAACTAGCTGATGAAGTTGCTTCCGAACTTGGAATTCCACTAACTCCAACATCTGCATATGACTTTGCTAATGGCGAAATTTTTGTTCGCTTCGAAGAATCTGTTCGAGGTTGCGATGCCTTTGTAATTCAAAGTCACACCACACCAGTTAATAAGCAGATCATGGAACAACTAATCATGGTCGATGCTTTGAAGCGCGCATCTGCAAAGCGCATTACTGTAGTGGCACCTTTCTACGGTTATGCCCGCCAAGATAAGAAGAGCCGCGGTCGCGAGCCAATCACTGCGCGATTAATGGCGGATTTATTTAAGACTGCCGGTGCTGATCGTTTAATGTGCGTTGATTTACATACTTCACAAATTCAAGGTTTCTTTGATGGTCCAGTTGATCACTTGTTTGCATTGCCAATGTTGGCTAACTATGTTGGTAGCAAAGTTGATCGCAGCAAGCTAACTATCGTTTCACCAGACTCTGGTCGAGTTCGTGTTGCCGAACGTTGGTCAGATTTACTTGGTGGCTGCCCAATCGCATTTATTCACAAAACACGTGATCCACGCATTCCAAATGAATCAACGACTGGTCGCGTGGTTGGCGATGTGCAAGGTCAGACTTGTGTAGTAATTGATGACATGATCGACACAGCTGGCACCATTACCAAAGCAGTCGATGCACTATTTGATGCAGGTGCAAAAGATGTAATCATCGCTGCCACGCATGCGGTTTTCTCTGGCCCAGCGATTGAGCGGCTTAAGGGTTCACGTGCATCAGAAGTTGTAATTACTAATACGTTGCCAATAACCGAAGATCAAAAATTCGATCGTCTAACCGTGCTTTCAATCGCCCCATTACTTGGTCGGGCAATTCGCGAAGTATTCGAAGATGGCTCGGTCACCAGCCTCTTTGACGGGCATTCCTAAGCGCGATTTGCGCTTAACCACACCCATTCGCTAACCATTGGCTCGTTCCGGCGAGGGTAAGAATTTCTTCCGTAATCGACGGCGTAGGTTTTAATCCTGCTGGAACTTTTGTGAAGTAACCGAAAGTAAACCTGACAGGAGCAAAGAAAAATGGCTGAGATTTCAATCAATGGCGTTCGCCGTACTGAATTTGGTAAAGGCGCATCACGTCGTAATCGCCGCGATGGTTTAGTTCCTGCAGTTATCTACGGACACGGTGAAACACCTGCGCACGTAACACTGCCAGCACGCGAACTTGGCGTTGCGCTTAAAACATCAAACGTTCTTCTAGATATCGTTATCGATGGCACAAACGTTCTAACTTTGCCTAAGGCTGTTGTTCGCAACGCACTTAAGGGCAACCTTGAACACGTTGACTTAGTTTTGGTTCGCCGCGGCGAGCGCGTTGTTGTTGCAGTTCCAGTTCATACTTCTGGTGAGCACGATCGCGATGGAATTCTTGAGCACGTTCACCACTCAATCGAAGTTGAAACAGAAGCAACTTCTATTCCTAGCTTCTTTGAACTAGATCTAACTGGCATGGCTGCCGGCACTTCTCTTTATGCCGAAGCAGTTGCATTGCCAGCTGGCGTAACACTTATCTCTGATCCAAAAATGGTTGTTGTGCACCTTTCAGAGCGTTCAACTGCAGTTGAACCAGTTGCTGAAGCGGCGCCAGCTGCTGCTGCGACACCTGCTGCTGAAGAGAAGAAAGAGTCTTAATCGGTTGATCCCAGTTCAACTACTAATCGCTAGAGCCCTTGTAAAATAAATACATGGAACTAGTTTCTTCATGTGGTTAGTAGTTGGGTTGGGTAATCCCGGCCCAGAATACGAAGCAACTCGCCACAACATTGGCCAATTAGTTGTTGATCAATTAGCAAAATCCAACTCTGCTAAATGGAGCTCTCACAAATCTCGTTGCGATATTGCTGAATTTAAATTAGGTGTTGGCATTGATGCAGCCTCTGTAATCGTCGCTAAGTCAAAGAGCTATATGAATGAATCTGGTGGCCCAGTTAAAGCCCTGGCAAATTTTTATAAAGTAGAACTAGCCAACATAATTATTTTGCACGACGAATTAGATATTCCGTTTGCCGCTATTCGTAGCAAGATAGCCGGTGGCGATAATGGCCATAATGGTTTGAAATCACTTACTTCTTCATTCGGAAGCGCTGATTATCTGCGCGTGCGCTTAGGTATTGGTCGCCCACCTGGCCAACAAGACCCTGGTGATTTTGTGTTAAAACAATTTGCTTCAGCTGAGAAAAAAGAGTTACTAGATTTCATTCTGCGCGGAGCTGATTGTGTTGAATCGTTAATCACTCAAGGTTTAGAACGTACTCAATCTGCTTTTAATAGCTAGATCAGCCAGTATTGCGCAGGCCAGCAGCAACACCGTTAATTGTTAGCAGTAGTGCACGAATCAAAAGCGGATCTGCGTCAACGCCTTCAGCGCGAACTCGACTTAACAAGTTAACTTGAAGTAAATTCAATGGTGAAAGATAGGCTTCCCGAACTTGCAAAGTGCGCGCAAGAATAGGTTGGTCTTCAAGTAGGGATTTCTTCTTAGTAAGTAAGTTGATTTCAGCAACTGTCAGCGCGAACTCAGCCTCAATATCTGCTAAGAAATGTTGTAATTCAGCCGGAACTAATTTTTCAACATAGCGACGTGCCATTACTAGGTCTGTTTTCGCTAGCGTCATTTCAACATTGCTTATAAAAGTATGAAAGAAGTGCCACTCTTTGAGCATGCGTGATGCGACATCACCATGACCTGTTTCGCGCGCAGCTTTCAAGCCAGTTCCAACGCCATACCAACCCGGCACAATCTGACGAGATTGAGTCCAGCCAAATACCCATGGAATCGCTCGCAAACTGTCTAAACCACTTGAAGCATCAGGGCGGCGCGATGGGCGTGAACCTAAGAAGAGATTTCCTAATTGTTCAACTGGCGTTGATGCATAAAAATACGCTGGCAAATCGGGGTGATCGACAAGTGCGCGATATTTGGCAAATGAATTATCGCTAACTGATTGCATACAGGTATTCCAGCGCTCAAGATCTTTTGGATCTTGGCGAGGCCCTCGCTTAAGAACAGTTGCCTCTAAGGCAGCCGCCAAAGTTAGTTCGACATTCTCGCGAGCAAGTGAAGGCAGTGCGAATTTGTCGCTAATTACCTCACCTTGTTCAGTCATTTTGATTTCGCCATCAATCGAGCCCCACGGAAGCGCGATAAGCGCCTCATATGTGGGCCCACCACCGCGACCTACTGAACCACCGCGACCATGGAATAAACGCAAACGCACTCCGTATTTAATTGCTACGTCACGCAAGCTGCGCTGAGCGCGGTGAATTTCCCATTGGCTAGTTGCGATACCCGCATCTTTATTGGAATCTGAGTAACCCAACATGACTTCTTGAATATCGCCACGCAAAGCCAAGAGTTTGCGATAAGTAGGATTGCTAAGAAGTTTTTCTAAGATTTCACCGGCAGTACGCAGTTCAGCAACAGTTTCAAGAAGTGGGGCAAAGCCGATTTGAGCGATGTTCTGCTCAAGATCAACTAATCCAGCGTGCTTTCCAAGTACAGCGGCAGCCAACAAATCATCTGCGCCTTTAGTCATCGAGACTATGTAGGTTTCGATAGCAGTTGGCCCGAAACGATCGATTATTTCGCCAATCGCGGTAAATGTATCCATAGTCTTCGTGGCATCTGCATCAAGCTTGCTCAAATCAACTTTCTTGGTGCTAGCTAATTCAGCAGCTAAAAGTTCAAATTTATCTTCGTGGCTTTGCTCGAGATAGTCATTAGCAATATCTAGTTGTGAGAGAACATGATGGTGCGCATCGGAATGTTCGCGGATATCCATCGTTGCATGATTTAAACCAAAAGTGCTAACCGTACGAATTGTGCGCTCTAACAAGCCAGTTGCAATCAATTCACCACGATGAGCAAAAAGTGAGTCGCGCATCAGGGTTAAATCAGCTAATAGTTCATCAGTGTCGCGGTAATCGCGATGTGGCACATGTGGACCGTTGGCAGCATGGCGCATGCGCGTAAAAGCCAAGCGATGCACAATTGCGGTGGCTTTCAATCGATAAGGTTCTTCGACATTTAGCCGTAAGAATCTATCTTCGAATTCTGGAATATGTTGCAAATCTTTTTCAATCGAAGCAGTTAACTCAGGCGTCGCCCCAACGATACGAGTAGATACCGAGAGCAGCTGACGCAGCTCATCCATGGCGGCGATAGTTACGCGAATAGCGTGGCCGGCTTGTAAAACCATTACATCTCGGGTTACTTCGCCAGTGATATTTGGGTTTCCATCGCGGTCGCCGCCAATCCAGTTTCCAAAGGAGAGCGGGCGAGCAGTAACTGGAACATCAATTCCTAAACGTTTCATCTGGATCGCAAAATCGTTTAGCACTTGGGGCACGGATAATTTAAATAAATCATCTAAGTAATAAAGCGCGTTCATTGCTTCATCAAGGGGTTCGGGGCGATCGAGTCGTAGTTCATCAGTCTGCCAAAGCAAATCAATTAGTTCAGCCAATTTAGCTTCTTGTGCTGGTGATTTTTTATGATCCAGCAAAGTTGCAACTTTTCCCAATTTATTCAAAATAGAACGTCTAGCTGCTTCAGTTGGATGCGCAGTGAAAACTGGACGCACCATTAACTCAGATACCCAGAGGGCTAAATCAGCATCAGAGAATTCATGTCCTGGTGTCTGTGCTTTTTTTGCAGCCAAGATGCGATCAGTAGCACGGGTTAACCAGGAACCACTAACAGCACGCGTATCTGATAAAACGCGAGCGCGGTGAACTTGTTCGGCAACGTTTGCTAAATGAAAGTAAGTGCTAAATGCGCGCACTAGCTGAACTGAATCTTCGACAGATAAATCAGAGAGTAATTCGCCGCTTTCGCCTTCGCGCACAGCCTTGCGCACTGCCTCAACTAAGTTGAGCAGTTCGACGCCTTCTTGGCGTACAAGGGTTTGGCCTAAGAGTTCGCCTAACTGGCGAACGTCATTACGCAACTCTGCGTCATCGGCCTGAAAATTGCCTGACATGGGCGTAATCATCTCAGGTATTTCACGATCGCGATTACCGTGCCTGTATTCGACAAGGTAGAATTTAAGTAATTCGCCCCCTCCCACCTTTGGGAGTTGGGGCTTAACGGCATTTCGTTGCGTTTAAAAGGGAGGGGTTGTCATGCGTGGCTTATTAAATTCACTTGCCGACTTCCCAGAATTTATTGATGCAACGAGTGAAAGTAATCTGCATCGATCTCATTATCTGGTCACACCGCCTCCGAGTTTTCCGTTTTTGATCGCACAAATCGCCCAATCTAGGCCAGTTCTAGTCATTAGCGGCTCTAGTCGTGGCGCTGAAGATATTGCCAGCGAACTGCGTGATTTACATGATCGCGTTCTTGAATTTCCAGCTTGGGAAACGCTGCCGCATGAGCGATTAAGCCCACGAAGCGACACTGTTGCTCGTCGAATTCAAACCCTAAATGAATTAGCGCATTCTGGTTCGGCGCATAATCCAATTGTGATTACTCCCGTGCGAGGTGTCATTCATCGAATTATTGCTGATCTAGCGAAGAAACCACTTCGATTTATTGAACAAGGGCAAGAGATTTCCTTAAGTGAGTTAATTAAACATTTAACCGATCTTGCTTACGTGCGAACTGACCTAGTAGAAAAACGTGGCGAATTTGCGGTGCGCGGCGGAATTATCGATTTATTTCTACCGTTAACAAAACACCCGGTACGTATTGACTTCTTTGGCGATGAGATTGAAGAGCTAAATTATTTTGAAGTATCAGGTCAACGCACATCAGAACCAGTAATTGGAAAACTTGAGATTTTCCCTTGTCGCGAACTTTTGCTTACGCCAGAAATTCAAGTTAAAGCAAATGACTTAATTTCTAAATTTCCGGCGGCAGCTGAAATGCTTGATCGAATGGCCGCAGGTATTGCTACCGAAGGCATGGAATCACTCATACCTCTGTTGATCGAGGATCAAGAAACTCTGCTAGATCGAATGCCGGCAAATACCGAAATCATTTTCTTAGATGAAGAACGAATTCGCTCAAGAGCGGCAGATCTACTTTCTACCAACGATGAATTCTTAGCCGCTTCTTGGTCCAATGCAGCCGTTGGCGCTATTGCCCCAGTGCACACTGGTGTAAGTACTTACCTTGCTTGGGATGAATTAGCCGAGAAAATAATTAGCTTGGGCCTTAATCGCCGCTCGCTAAATTCATTTGGTTCTGACCTGAGCGAAAACACTGACTTTATGGCGATCTCCGCAATTGACCCATTGCGAGGGGATATGGATCAACTCTTAGCCGTGCTGGGAGAGGCGGTTTTAAATAACTTCAAGGTGATTTTCACGGCTAATGGTCATGGCATGGTTGAACGCTATGCCGGAATTTTCCGTGGTGCTGATCTTCCGGTTTATGTGGTCGAGCAACTTCAGGCAAAGCCAACAGCTGGCTTGATTCATATAACGACTACACCGATTACTTATGGCTTCTCTTACCCAAGTGCGCAGATTCTTTTTATCACGGAACATGATTTAACCGGCAGCAAATCTCGCGTTAAAGATTCTGATCGTTTGCCTTCAAAACGTAAACAGAGCGTTGATCCACTTGAGTTAAAAGCTGGCGATTTTGTAGTTCACGAACAACACGGCATCGGTCGTTATGTCGAAATGATTCAGCGCGAAACTGCTGGCGTTGTTCGTGAGTATTTAATTATTGAATATGCCTCAGCAAAACGTGGCCAACCAGGCGATCGCATCTTTGTGCCAACTGATTCGCTAGAACAAGTCAGTAAATATATTGGTGGCGAGTCACCAACAGTGCACCGCATTGGTAGCGGTGAATGGCAAAAAGCTAAGGGTCGAGCTCGTAAAGCAGTTCGCCAAATTGCCGGTGAACTAATTCGACTTTATGCGGCACGCACAAGTGCGCCAGGTTTTGCGTTTTCACCAGATACGCCATGGCAGCACGAACTCGAGGATGCGTTTTCCTATATCGAAACGCTTGATCAGTTAGCCACGATCGATGAAGTTAAGCGAGACATGGAACGCCCATTTCCGATGGATCGCATTATTTGCGGCGATGTCGGCTACGGTAAAACTGAAATTGCAATTCGTGCTGCATTTAAAGCTGTTCAAGATGGCAAACAAGTAGCTGTCTTAGTGCCCACAACGCTATTGGTGCAACAGCACTACAAGACTTTCACCGAACGCTATTCTGGCTTTCCGATCAAAGTCGCTGGCATGTCTCGCTTTAATACCGCCAAGGAGAGCAAGGAAATAACGCTGGGCTTGGGCGAAGGCGCAATTGATGTTGTTATTGGCACTCATCGAATCCTCTCAAATGACGTGATTTTCAAGGATTTAGGGCTAGTTATTGTTGATGAAGAGCAGCGCTTTGGCGTTGAACAGAAAGAATCCCTAAAGAAATTACGCACTACCGTCGACGTGCTTTCCATGTCAGCTACACCAATTCCGCGTACTTTAGAAATGGCAGTAACCGGAATTCGCGAAATGTCCACGATTACTACGCCGCCAGAAGAACGACATCCGATTCTGACTTATGTCGGCGCTAGTGAAGATGCACAGATTGCTGCAGCTATCCACCGCGAACTTCTACGCGATGGCCAGATTTTCTATATTCACAATCGAGTTGAATCAATTGATCGCACTGCATCGCGTTTACAAGAGCTAGTGCCAGAAGCTTGTATTCGGGTAGCGCATGGGCAGATGAGTGAATCGATGCTAGAAGATGTGATTCTCGGATTCTGGAATCGTGATTTCGATGTACTGGTTTGCACCACCATTGTTGAAAGTGGCCTTGATATTGCAAATGCCAATACTTTAATTGTTGAACGCGCCGACATGTTTGGTTTATCGCAGCTTCATCAATTGCGCGGTCGAGTAGGGCGAGGCCGTGAACGTGCTTATGCCTACTTCCTTTATCCAGCCGATCAACCACTTTCGGAAATTGCGATTGATCGCTTAAAAACAATTGCTTCAAATACAGATCTTGGCGCCGGAATGCGCGTTGCTTTAAAAGACTTAGAAATTCGTGGTGCTGGTAACTTGCTAGGTGGCGAACAATCTGGGCACATTGCCGATGTTGGCTTTGATCTCTATATGCGTATGGTTGGCGAAGCTGTTCAAGATTACAAAACTGGCTTTATTGAAACCGAAGAACCAAATCACGAATGCAAAATTGAAATTCCCATTAATGCGCACCTGCCTGAAGAGTATGTACCGGGTGAGCGGCTACGCCTAGATCTTTATCGCCGCTTAGCTGATGTGCAAAGTGATGCCGATGTAGATTCAATTGCAGCTGAATTAATTGATCGTTTCGGCGAACTTCCAGAGACTGCGCAAGCACTTCTTGGAGTGGCCAAGCTGCGAGCTTTGGCTAAGGGTCAGAAACTGCGTGAAGTCGTGATTTCCGGAAAATTCCTGCGCTTATCGCCGCTGACTTTGCCGGAATCCCGCCAACTTCGCCTAGCCCGCGTTTATCCAGGGTCGATTTACAAGAGCGCTGCGAGCACAGTTTTGGTCGCGCTACCCAAGGCTGCCGCTTGGAATCCGTCTGAAAGCACTCCTGTTATGGGGGATACTTCTACTCTGGCTTGGGTATCCGAAGCCGTAACCGAATTAGCGGCTAACCCGAAAGTGAGTAAATCTTGAAAAAATTCACCGCAGTCACAATCGCCTCTTTTGCAGCAATCGCACTTTTCTTAACTGGTTGCTCACAAGTTGGCGCGGCCGCAACAATCGGAAGCACCAAGATTACTCAAGCAACTGTGCAGACCAGCATTGATACCGTAATGGCTGAGCGCACCGGTGTTGATACCAGCCAAATGCAATTAGAAACTGGCGAAGAACTAAACCGTAGCCAACTTCGTTTCCACTTATTTGCGGGTCTATTGAAGGCTGCTGCTACATCTGTGAAAGTTACTGTTTCTAAAGCTGAAATCGATACTCGTCGCGAAGTAATTATTCAGCAAGTTGGTGGCGTAGATAATTTGCCACAGGCACTTGTTGGTGCTGGCATCGCATCAACTGATTTCGATACTTATTTAGAAGCAGTTTTGAATTCTGAAAAAATTCAACAAACCTTCGTTGCAGCTGGTGTCCCTGAAGCTGATATTCCAACCAAGATGCAGGAATTAGTTGTGGCAACTGGCAAGACCAATAAAGTCACGGTTAACCCACGTTATGGTGTCTGGAATCCAGATTCAGCTGAAGTTACCGCCGCTGTAAGCGATGCAGTTTCACCTTCAACTTCTAACTAATTCGCTCAAGTAAATGTCAGAACTTCTGCGCCTTGCGGAGGTAATGAATAAATTACGTTCGCCTGGCGGTTGTCCTTGGGATGCCGAACAGACGCACGAATCTTTAATCAAATATCTTCTTGAAGAGTCGTACGAATTTATTGACGCGGTTGAAACCAATGATCGCGCCGGCTTACAAGAAGAACTCGGTGATCTACTGCTGCAGGTTTATTTCCATGCCCGCATCGCTCAAGATGATCCGCAAAACCCATTTACGATCGAAGATGTAGCCCGTGGTATCGCAGACAAATTGATTAATCGGCACCCACACGTATTTGCTGATGTTCAGGTATCAGGCGTTGCTGAAGTTATTTCTAATTGGGAAGAAATAAAAGCTGCTGAGAAGGGCCGCACTTCGGCGATTGATGGCGTTGCTCTCTCACAACCTTCGCTGCCCTTGATTTCAAAGCTCTTACATCGCGCCGAGAAATATGGAGTTTCCTTAGATCTGCCAACAACGCAGGTTAATGATGCCGAAATGGCGGTTGAACAAATACTTGCGATCGCGGCATGGGCCAGCGCCAATGAAATCGATCTTGACTCTTTGCTACGCCAGCGGGCACGCGCTCTGATGGCGCAGATCCAAAGCAATGAAGCGCGGTAGACTGCTCACCTGAGTTCAGCGCTGATCTCTTTAGTTAGCTAAATAGTTAGCAATCATTAATAGGAGGCCATCATGGCAATTATCGAAGCGCTCGGCGCCCGTGAAATTTTAGATTCGCGCGGAAACCCAACTGTTGAAGTTGAAATTCAATTAGAAGATGGCACACAAGCACGTGCCGCTGTTCCAAGTGGTGCATCAACTGGTGCCTTCGAAGCAGCTGAACTTCGCGATGGTGGTACTCGCTACCTTGGCAAGGGTGTTGAAAAAGCAGTTGCATTTGTTAATGATGAAATCGGGCCAAACATTATTGGTTTCGATGCCCAAGACCAACGCATAATTGATAGCGCCATGATTTCACTTGATGGCACTGCAAATAAATCACGTTTAGGCGCTAATGCGATTCTTGGTGTTTCACTTGCTGTTGCTAAAGCATCTGCCGAAAGCGCAGACCTTTCACTATTCCGCTACCTCGGTGGCCCAAATGCGCACTTGCTACCAGTGCCAATGATGAACATTCTTAACGGTGGTGCACATGCTGATACCAACGTTGATATTCAAGAATTCATGGTTGCGCCAATTGGTGCACCAACTTTCCGCGAATCACTTCGCTGGGGCGCCGAGATTTATCACGCACTCAAGTCAGTGCTTAAGCAACGCGGTCTAGCAACCAGCGTTGGCGATGAAGGTGGCTTTGCACCAAACCTTGATAGCAACCGTGCCGCCCTTGATCTAATTCTTGAGGCAATCACAAAGGCGGGCTTCAAGCCAGGCACTGACATCGCACTAGCGATGGATGTTGCGGCAACTGAATTCCATGAGAACGGTCAATATAAGTTCGAAGGTTCACTTCGCTCATCCGGTGAAATGATCGCTTATTACACCGATCTAGTTAACTCATACCCAATCGTTTCGATCGAAGATCCCCTAAATGAAGAAGATTGGGCTGGTTGGGCCGAGATGACCAGCGTGCTTGGTTCACGTATCCAAATCGTGGGCGATGACCTATTTGTTACCAACCCAGAGCGCTTAGCAAAGGGCATTGCAACTAATACCGCGAATGCGCTTTTAGTTAAGGTAAATCAGATCGGAACGCTAACTGAAACTCTTGATGCTGTTTCAATGGCGCAACATGCGAATTACCGCAGCATGTTGTCACACCGTTCAGGTGAAACCGAAGACACCACTATTGCTGACCTTGCTGTTGCAACCAACTGCGGTCAGATCAAAACTGGCGCGCCAGCTCGTACTGAGCGCGTAGCAAAGTACAACCAATTGCTTCGTATTGAAGAAGAACTTGCAAGTGGTGCTAAGTACGCAGGCCGTGGTGCATTTCCACGCTTTAAGGCATAAGCGAACTTAACTCATGGCCCGTCGTCGTTTAAACTTTAATCGTCGACGCAATACCAATAGTCGCGCACTGGTGTTGGGCTTCTTTCTTTTCTTTCTAGCCCTCACCATCGCACCACCTGTGCAACATTATTTTTCACAACGTGCTGAGATAAATGCGGTAAAAGCACAGATCAAAGCTGGCGATGCTGCCGTTGCTGAAGCTCGCAAAGAACTCGAACTGTGGCGCGACCCAGAATATGTAAAGTCGCAAGCGCGTGCTCGATTGCACTTTGTTCTACCGGGCGAGCGTCAATACATAGTTACTGATGAAACTACCGAAGCTGCCGAAAATAAGACCGATGTCGCCAATAACATTCCAGTTGGATTGCCTTGGTACAACCGCTTAATCGCATCAATTACTGAAACAGGCTCTAAGTAATGTCCGAACGAGAAGTATCGCAAGACGATTTAGATTGCATCGAAGCCCAATTGGGCCGTACTCCACGTGATGTTCATGCCATTGGTTATCGCTGCCCATGCGGAAAACCAGCTGTAGTTGAAACCCCACCCCGCCTTGGCGATGGCACCCCTTTCCCAACTTACTTTTATGCCACTTGCCCAAGATTAACTGGTGCGATTTCTACCCTGGAATCAACTGGCCTTATGGGCGAGATGAATGAGCGTTTAGCAACCGATGCCGAGTTAGCTGGCGCATATGCAGCTGCACATGAAGATTATTTAGCTGCACGCGCAGCCCTAAAGATGGATGTGCCAGAGGTTGAAGGCATTAGTGCTGGTGGAATGCCTGATCGCGTTAAGTGTCTTCACTCATTAGTTGCGCATTCTCTTTGCGCTGGCCCAGATGTGAATCCGCTAGGCGATGAAGCTTTAGGAAAATTGCCCGAGTGGTGGAAAGATCAACCTTGTAGCATCACGGAAAATGTAAAGGCGAACTAATGCGCGTAGGTGTAGTTGATTGCGGCACTAATTCTATTCGGTTATTAATTGCCGATATCGAAGGAAATAATTTCCGCGAAGTAACTCGTCAGATGCAAGTTGTTCGACTTGGTCAAGGTGTTGATGAAACCAATCAATTCCACCCTGATGCAATCTCGCGTACTTTCGCCGCTATTGATTTATATGCAGGCGAGATCGCCCGGCGCGGGGTTGAAAAGCTACGTTTCTGTGCAACTAGTGCAACGCGCGATGCGCTGAACCGTGAAGTTTTTGTTGATGGCGTGAAAGAACGCTTAGGTATCGAACCTGAAGTAATTTCAGGTGATGAAGAAGCTCGCCTCTCATTCGCTGGTGCTACTCGCGAATTCAACCGAGCAGATGGCCCCTTCTTGGTAGTCGACATAGGTGGCGGCTCTACTGAATTCGTACTCGGCACTGACTCGGTAGATAACGCAATCAGCGTAAATATTGGCTGCGTTCGCATGACTGAGCGCCATTTCCGCAATGACCCACCAACTGCTGATGAAATAGCAATCGCCCGCCGAGATATTCAAAATGCCATAGATATTGCCTATGCCAGCGTTGATATTAAGAGCGCAAAGACTGTAGTTTGCGTAGCTGGGACCGCAACAACTGTTGCCGCCGCAGCGCTAAATTTGCCCGAATACGATCGCTATGCAATTCATCTTTCTCGTATTTCCGCAGAACAAGTCCACGATGTTTCTAAACGCTTCGCAACTATGACTCACGATGAAAGAGCAGCTCTCGGTTACATGCACCCAGGTCGCGTTGATGTAATTACCGCGGGTTCACTTGTGCTTTCGGAAATTTTAAAAGCAACTGGCGCTAAAGAATTCGCCGCATCTGAAAACGATATTCTTGACGGAATGGCATGGTCGCTTGCCAAGTAAGAAGACCGTGCAGAGTATAAAAACTTTGCCATTGCTGGATAAGAAAATAATTGCTTGTCGGGAATGTCCACGACTTGTTGACTGGCGCGAGGAAGTTGCCGTTACTAAACGCAAGGCGTACCAAGATGAAAAATATTGGGGTAAAGCAGTTCCAGGTTTTGGTTCAACAAAACCAAAATTGATGATTGTTGGTTTAGCACCTGGTGCACATGGCGCCAATCGCACTGGTCGCATTTTTACTGGTGATCCATCTGGTGATTGGCTCTATGGCTCGTTACATCGTTTAGGTATTGCGAAAATTGCAACAAGTACTTCGCGCGATGATGGCCAAGAACTTCGTGATACTCGAATTTCAATGGCAGTTAGATGTGCACCGCCTGATAACAAACCAACTACCGAAGAACGTGATCAATGTTCACCCTGGTTTTTGCGCGAGCTAGAGCTTTCATTGCCCACAACTCGAGCATTTGTAGCCCTCGGAAACTTTGCCTGGGTCGCACTTTTCTCAGCCCTGGCCGAATTAGGCCACCCAGTTAGGAGAGCCAAGTTTGGCCATGGGGCAGAGGTTAAATATGTGCACAATGGCGTGAAGTACCTAATAACGGCTAGTTTCCACCCCAGCCAGCAGAACACTTTTACCGGAAAGTTGACTAAACCAATGTTGGATTCAGTGCTCAAAAAAGCGGGTAGATTTGCCCACGTTCTTCGTTAGTTTGCGCTGACGAAGAAGATTTATCGCATGGCCCCGATAGCCCAATGGCAGAGGCAGAGGACTTAAAATCCTCCCAGTGTGGGTTCGACCCCCACTCGGGGCACCATAGATGAACGTGATTTTCACGCTTAGGTGCTTAGAATTTCCAGAGCATTTTTCATTTTTGCCAATTTCAGTTCACCTGAAATAACTTCTCGCGTAACATTGTTCCAACTAGGGCTGGGGATTCCAGCTCTTTTCGCACTAGAGAGTGAGTACAAAAGTATGCGTAGTTCAAACCCTGTTCTTGGACGGGCGTTTAATAATCGTGGTTATGCCTCAATGGGTAATACATCCACGGCTACCACACCAGAGAGTTTAGAAAACCTCTATAACGCACCCGCTGCATCACCACTTCAAACAGGTCGCATGACTATTGAAGATGTTGTTGCGCGCACATCAATTCTTTTCGGCATCTTGGTTGTTGTCGGGGCTGTCTCATGGACAGCAAACCTAGGCGGCGGCGCACTAATGCTCGGCTTCCTTGGTGGCTTTGTTCTAGCGATGGTTAACACTTTCAGCCAGAAGATTCGCCCAGGTTTGATCATGACTTATGCCGCTTTCCAAGGCTTAGCTCTTGGAACACTAAGTCGTGTTTTCAATGAAGTTTATCCAGGCATCGTTAGCCAAGCAGTTATCGGAACACTCTGCGCATTTGCTGGAATGCTATTTGCATATAGCAATGGCAAAATTCGCGTAACTCCAAAATTCACTCGCGTGATTTTGGGTGCTGCAATTGGTTACTTAGCTCTTGGCTTAGTCAGCATGATCATGTCATTTACTGGAAACTCAGGCGGTCTATATGGCGTAACTGGTTTCGGTCCGCTATTGGCAGTCGCTGGAGTTGGCATCGCTAGCTTCTTCTTGGTTCTTGATTTTGATCAAATCCAAAAGGGTATTGCTGCTGGCGCACCACAAGAAGAATCATGGCGCGCAGGTTTTGGCCTAATGGTTACGATCGTTTGGCTTTATCTAGAAATTCTTCGCTTGATCTCAATCCTGCGTGGCGATGACTAATTAATTATCGTTAAGTGAAATGGTCGGCTCATGTGAGCCGGCCATTTTTCTTGTCTCGGGCAATCGCGCACCGAGAATTAGAACCAGTGAGAAGATCACTGCAGTAGCAGCAAATGCCACCCGGAATGAATAATGGTCAGAGATCGCGCCTACGACAATGGGCCCCACGATCATGCCGGCATCGCCTGCCATCTGGAAAATACCAATTACGCGGCCACCCTTGCCCTTAATAACATCGCCAATAATGGCGCCAGGGGCTGTTGATAGATAAGCACCACCAACTCCAAGAATCGCCATTGATACTAAGAACATCCAAATATTGAATGAAAAAGTTAAGCCTATGATGCCAGCCATAAAAATTGAGCCGCCCAGCATAATTACATATTTTCTACCTTTTAAGTCAGATGCTTTGCCAGATTTAAAGAGAAAGAGCCCCTGCACTAGTGCTCCGATGGCAAAGCCAATTCCAACAACTGCGGCAGTTGAATTTAAACTTTCAGTTACAAATAGTGGCAAGATCGAAGAACGCATTCCGAAAAATGCCCAACCGATGATGAAAGAAAGCGCTAACGCAATACGGTAGGCCGGAATTCGAAAAGCTTCCTTAAAGGTAATTGGATCTTGCGCTTTAACTTTTGAACCACTCCTAGCAGCTTCAGCGCGACCTAAGTAGATGTACCCGATTACCCCGGCGATAGCTAACATGAATGCATAAGCAAAAAATGGCGCGCGCAATGAAATCGTTGCTAGCGCGCCACCGATCGCAGGCCCAGAAATTCCACCAATTAAAAATGAACCTTGGAAAGCAGATAGCGCGCGAGCTCGATGTGCATCATCGGTTGCACGAAAAATTAGGGCACTAGATGCAACTGAAAACATTGAGGAACCTAGGCCGCCGGCCGCACGGAAAATTAAGAGTTGCGGATAGTTCTGCGCTAAACCAGCTAGCACGGTAAAGAACGAGACCATCAATACGCCGAAGCTGTAGATATTGCGTTCGCCGAAGCGGTCAACTAAGCGACCTGAAATCATGCCTGATGAGAACCGAGCCAGTGCAAAAGCCGATACAACTAAGCCAACCGCGGTGTTGTTAACTCCAAAAGATCTGACGAATACTGGGATTGCCGGAAAGATAATGCCAAATCCCAACGCCACAAAGAATGAGGCGATGATGACAACTTGGACTTCGCGGGAAAATCCAGAGAGCGCTGTTTTAAGGCTTTTAGCCAAGTGACTCTCCTGCCGCTTCTTCTTTAGCTTGCCTATATTCCATAGTTGTCCGTAGCGGAACTTCACGTAACTTAAATGCACAGTAGATTCCGATAGAAATGATAGGGGCAGCGACTAGGAAAACTACATTGAAACTATTTACAAAGGATTGCAGAACAGTTTGTTGAATTATTGGTGGCAGATCAGCCAAGATTGCCGTGTTATTCGTAACGCCTTCTAGTTTGGTGGGATCAAAGCCAGCAACTGCATCTGGATTATTCACGCCAAGACCAGCAAAGTCTTTTACTAAGTAATGCCCTAAACGATTAGTCAGAATACTGCCAAATATTGCGGCGCCAAATACGCTGCCCAGAGATCTAAAGAAAGTATTTGAAGTTGTTGCAACGCCAAGGTCTTTAAAGTCAATTGAATTCTGCAGTGCAATCACCATCGTCTGCATCGTTAAACCTAAGCCCATGCCAATCATCGCGGCAAAGATAGCTATCTGCCAATAAGGAGTATCAATTCCGAGTGTGGTCATAAGAGCTAAGCCTGCAGTCATAATTATCGTGCCAGCAATTGGAAACTTCTTGTATTTTCCAGTCCGTGAAATTGCTTTTCCACTAAAGATTGAAGTCGTCACAATTCCTAACATCAATGGAATCAACTTTAAGCCAGCCGATGAAGGACTTTCGCCTTGAACAACCTGCAAAAAGAGAGGCAACATAATTAGCGCACCAAACATGCCAGCGCCAATCATGAAACCTAAAACTGAAGTGATGTTAAAGGTGTGATTTTTAAAGAGGCTAAGTGGCAAGATTGGCTCGACTGCTTGAGACTCCCAGCGCAGAAATAGCAACGTCAGAACAAAACCGGAAGTCAGAGTGATAACAGTTCTTGGGTCTGACCAGCCATCTTGCGGGCCATAGATTGATACGGCAAGCAGTGTTGAAGAAACCGCCAAAACCATTAAGAGTGCACCTACATAATCGATTTTATGTTCGCGGCGCACCTTAGGAATATGTAGAACCGCAGAAGTAATTACTAGGGCAGCAATTCCAAAGGGAAGGTTGATGTAGAAAATCCAACGCCACCCGGTGATTCCTAAAATTTTATCTTGATCGGAAAAGAAGCCACCGAGTAGTGGACCTGCGACTGAAGCAAGACCCCAGACCGCACCAAAATATCCTTGATAACGACCGCGTTCGCGAGGCGGAACGATGTCGCCGATGATTACGAATGTAAGTGCCATTAGCCCGCCGCCGCCCAAGCCTTGCAAAGCTCGAGTCGCGATTAGTTGCTCCATATTAGTTGAAGCACCAGCCAAGAATGAACCAAGCAAAAAAGTTACGATTGCGAATTGAAAAACAATTCGGCGACCGTATAAATCTGAAATCTTTCCATATAACGGAGTAGAGGCAGTTGAAGTAAGCAAGTAAGAAGTAACAACCCAGGTGTAATGCTCTAATCCGTTGAATTCTTCAACGATACTTTTTAAAGCTGCCGAGACAATTGTTTGATCAAGTGCTGCAAGCAACATGCCAGTCATTAAGCCGGAGAGAATAATTAAAATCTCTTTGTGGGTATGGACTTTTCCTTGCGGACCTGCGGACATATTTGCCTCTCCAGCATGATTTCTTACATTGAATCTAAATCGATTCTTGGCTTCAAAGCCTTTAACGGGGTAAGTTTACTCTGTGAAATCAGTTATCGCAGAGAATCTAGTAAAGACCTATCGCAAAGGCGAAGTTAAAGCCCTAGATGGGTTATCGCTAGATGTTGAAGAAGGCACTGTATTGGGCGTACTTGGGCCTAATGGTGCTGGCAAAACAACTACTGTGAGAATTCTCGCAACCTTGTTAAAACCAGATTCAGGACATGCAACTGTTGCAGGTATCGATGTTATTAAGCATCCTGACAAAGTACGCGAACAAATTGGATTATCAGG
>CAXNEB010000021.1:0-21372 GCA_964201645.1 Candidatus Planktophila sp. | reverse complement strand
GCCGACGATTTAATTGTTCGCGCTATCCGTGGCTTACTAGAGCGCAATCCAAAAGTAGACCCTAAGACAATTGATGATGTTGCCATAGCGGCTGCAACACAAAGCGGTGATCAAGGTATGAATATTGGTCGCAGCGCAGCTCTTCTATCTGGTCTACCAAATAGCGTTCCGGGTTATTCAATCGATCGCTGGTGCGCTGGCGCACTCACTGCCGTTACAACAGTTGCTGGTTCAATTGCGATGGGTGCTTACGATGTCGCAATCGCTGGCGGAGTTGAACATATGGGCAACCACCCAATGGGCGAAGGCGTAGACCCAAATCCACGCTACTTAGCTGAGAAAATTGTTTCTACCGATGCACTTGCAATGGGAAATACTGCTGAAAATTTGCATGACCGCTTCCCTACTATTACTAAGGAACGCGCTGATCGCTACGCTTTGAATTCACAATTGAAAACTGCTGCCGCATATGAAGCCGGCATTATTCAAAAAGATTTAATTCCAACCGCAGCTCGCAATCCAGAGCTTGGCTGGAGCGTTGCAACTGTTGACGAGCCACCACGTCCTGGTACCACAATGGAAGCACTAGCCGCTTTGAAAACTCCTTTCCGTCCAGGCGGTCGTGTAACGCCTGGAAACGCGGCAGGCTTAAATGATGGTGCAACAGCTGCGCTAGTAATGGCCGAAGAAAAAGCAATCGAACTGGGCTTAACGATTAAAGCGCGCATGGTTACTTTTGCCTTCGCCGGCGTCGAACCAGAAATTATGGGTTACGGGCCAGTGCCTTCAACGATTAAAGCGCTAGCAAAAGCTGGGCTTTCAATTGAAGATATTGGTTTGTTCGAAGTTAACGAAGCTTTCGCAGTTCAAGTACTTAGCTTCCTTGAGCACTTCGGTATCGCAGATGATGATCCTCGCGTTAATCCAGTTGGTGGCGCGATCGCCGTTGGCCACCCACTTGCTTCATCTGGCGTTCGCTTGATTCTTAACTTGGCACGCGGCTTTGAAGCCCACCCAGAGGTGCGTTATGGCATCACCACAATGTGTATTGGTTTAGGAATGGGCGGCACCATCATCTGGGAGAACCCAAACTTCAAGGGAGGCAAATAAAAATGGCTACTGAAATGATCATGCCAGAAGGCGCTCCTGAAGAAGTTGTCACGAATGCACTGGTTCGCGAAATTGATTTAGCTCCATTTGGCGTCAGCGGTAAATTAGCGCTGATCACACTAGATAACGGACAAGATCATAATCGCCCCAATACCTTTGGCCCTAAGTCACTTATGGCACTTGATGCGGCAATTACTGATGCCGCTGGTCGCGACGTCGTCGCGGTTGCCATAACCGGAAAACCTTTCATCTTCGCAGCTGGTGCTGATCTATCTGCACTTTCATTCCTAACGCAGCGCGAGCAATCCGTTGCGATTGGAAAGTTAGGTCACGATGTTTTCCGTCGCCTAGGAGCACTTGGAAAACCAACTTTTGCTTTTGTTAATGGTCTAGCACTCGGCGGTGGCCTTGAAGTTGGCTTGCACTGCAATTACCGAACTTTGGCTTCAACTGCGCTAACTGGATTGCCTGAAGTTTTCCTTGGCTTAGTTCCGGGTTGGGGTGGCGCAACTATTCTGCCTAAATTAATTGGGCCAGAACGCGCGGTACAAGTAATTATGCTAAACGCGCTAGCCAATAACACCATGATGAAATCAAAAGATGCCCTAAAGCTCGGTGTAGTCGATGCGGTTTACGAACCAGCTGATTTTCTAGAGAAATCAGTTCAGTTCGCGGCTAGCGTGCTAAATGGTTCAACCAAAATCGAGCGTGCTGATTACAGCAATGACCCTGCTTGGGAAAGCGCGCTTGCTACGGGTAAAGCTGCCGCACTTAAGAAGTATGGTGGCGCTGAAATAGATGCGCCGAATGCGGCACTAAAGTTGATTGCCGCCGCTAAAAGCAATTCACTAGGCGAAGGTTTCGATGCTGAAGATCAGGCGCTTGCCGATCTGACTATGGCTGATCCACTTCGTGCTTCACTTTATGCCTTCAATTTGATTCAGAAAAAGCGCAAGAAAGTTGAAGGTGCTCCAAAACCTGCCCTCGGTCGCAAAGTTGCTCGCGTAGGCGTAGTTGGCGCTGGATTAATGGCCTCGCAATTAGCGCTGCTACTGCTTCGCAATCTAAAGACCCCAATTGTGATGACTGATATCGATCAAGAGCGCGCAGATAAAGGTGTGGCCTGGGTTCGTGGTGAACTCGCTAAATTAGTTGAAAAGAAGCGCATGAGCGAAGAAGCAGTTCGTCGTTTAAGTTTGCTAATTAGCGGTTCAGCAGATCAGCAAGTATTTGCCGGCTGTGACTTTGTTATCGAAGCAATCTTCGAAGAACTTGCGCTAAAGCAAGATCTATTTAAGAAGCTAGAAAACATTGTTTCACCAGAATGCGTTATCGCTACAAATACTTCTTCGCTTTCAGTTGAAGCTATGTCTGAAGGTATGAAGAATCCGGAGCGAGTAATCGGATTCCACTTCTTTAATCCAGTTGCGATCATGCCGCTACTAGAAGTTGCTCGTACTTCAAAGACGGACGACGCAACAACTGCAACTGCCGTGAACATCGGTAAAGAACTTAAGAAGACGATGGTGATTACCAAAGATGCTCCTGGCTTTGTGGTTAATCGTTTGCTCACTCGCTTTATGGGCGAAATTACTGATGCCATGGATGAAGGAACACCAGCTGATGTTGCTGACAACGCACTACGGAGCGTTGGTTTCCCGATGTCGCCATTTGAACTAGTTGGCTTAGTAGGTCCAGGTGTGGCACTACACGTTGCCGAGACTTTGAATAAGAATCTAGGACCTCGTTATCGCATCTCCCCTACGATGCAACGCCTAGTCAAAGAAGGCGTTCGCACTTTCTATATCAAAGATGAAAGCGGCAAGTTTGTTGCTAATCCAGCAGCAGTTGCGCTGATGGAAAAGGGTGACCAGCCTTCTTCCGGCGAAGAAGTTCGCTTACGCGCACTAAGAGCTCTGGCTGAAGAAGCTCGCATGATGCTTGATGAAGGTGTCGTAAGCACTCCTGCTGAGATTGATATCTGCATGTTGCTAGGTGCCGGTTGGCCAATGCACCTCGGCGGAATCTTGCCTTACCTAGATCGCGAAGGTATTAGCGAAGCCGTCTCTGGTCAACGTTTTCATCCAGCGGGCGTTGCATCTCTGGCCTAACTCCTTCTGACGAAAGGAAACCATCTTTTAGGGATGCACTCCATTCGACAATGCTTAACGAGATTTGTTGAGCAGTAATACCTAGTTCGCTTAAAATTTGTCCTCGCTTGGCGTGCTCTAAGAACGTTAGTGGTACGCCAATTGAATGAATTGGTACTTGCAGCCCAGCATCTCGGAACATCTCGCTAATGGTGCTAGCAATACCGCCATGGCGAATTCCATCTTCAAGAACAACCACGCTCTTGTAGCGAGTTGCCATAGTTACTAATGATTGTGGCAACGGCTTGATCCAACGGGGATCAATAACTGTTACACCGACGCCCTCACGGTAAGCCTGTGACGCCGCCTCAACTGCCATTGCCGCCATTGCGCCAACGCTAACTAACAGCACATCGGCACTCTCGCCACGGTAGAGAACATCGATGCCATCGCGACGTTCGAAAGCTGGAATGTCGGCGATAACTTCGCCCTTTGGATAGCGCAACATTGATGGCGCATCAGTAATTTGAATCGACTCGGCAAGTACTTCGCGCAAGCGAGCCCCGTCGCGAGGCGCAGCAACATGCATCGTAGGAATAATTCCGGTCAGCGCAAGATCCCAAATACCATTGTGCGAAGCGCCGTCATCGCCAGTTATGCCGGCGCGATCTAATACAAAAGTCACACCTGCTTTATGTAAGGCAACATCTAATAAGACTTGATCAAATGCGCGATTTAGGAATGTCGCATAGACCGCAACTACTGGATGCATGCCTGCAAAAGCTAGGCCAGCAGCACTTGTTACTGCGTGCTGTTCAGCAATGCCCACATCAATTGTGCGATCTGGGAACTTATCAGCAAACTTATCTAAACCAGTTGGTCCCAACATGGCAGCTGTAATCGCAATTAATTTCGGATTACTCTCACCTTGTTTGACTAACTCATCGGAAAAAACACTGGTCCAAGTTGTAACGCCTTTTGCAATCGGTAAACCAGTTTCCGGATCGACGATGCCCACGGCGTGAAACTTTTCGGCTTCATCCTCAATGGCGGGTGCGTAACCGCGGCCTTTTTCGGTAATCGCGTGGAGAATTACGGGGGCACCAAAAGCTTTAGCCTTTAACAGTGCCCGCTCCATCGCTGCAATATCGTGGCCATCAACTGGCCCCATATATTTAAGACCTAAATCTTCAAACATTCCTTGCGGGGCAATAATGTCTTTGATGCCTTTTTTCATGCCATGTAACGTGTCATAGATTGGGCCACCAACAACTGGGGTGCGCTGCAGAACATCTTTGCCCCAGTCCAGGAACTTCTCATAGCCACGAGTCACTCGCAGCGTTGATAGATAAGTTGCCATGCCACCAATAGTTGGCGAGTAGCTGCGCTCATTATCGTTAACCACAATTACTAAATTGCGAGATTCAGCCGTGGCAATGTTATTAAGTGCCTCCCATGACATGCCGCCAGTTAGCGCGCCATCGCCAACAACTACAACAACATGGCGATCGTTTTGGCCGGTAAGTGAAAAACCGCGAGAAATTCCATCGCCCCAAGAAAGCGCTGTAGATGCATGTGAGTTTTCAATAACATCATGTTCGCTTTCAACGCGACTTGGGTAACCAGATAGTCCACCCTTTTGGCGCAAATGATCAAAACCTTCACTACGGCCAGTCAAAATTTTATGGACATAACTTTGATGACCAGTATCAAAGAGAACCACATCTTTTGGTGAATCAAAGATGCGATGGATAGCAATCGTTAACTCAACAACGCCCAGGTTTGGCCCTAAGTGCCCGCCAGTTTTAGTCACTTTAGCAATTAGGAAAGCACGAATCTCGGCAGCAAGCGCGATTAATTCAGCAGGCGAAAGGGCAGCTAAATCTTTAGGAGATTTAATCTGCTCAATCATGGCTACAGTCTAAGGTTTCCAGGCTCAATTGTCCTGCGCTTGGATACTAGTTAGCTAGTAACGAACGCAATACATATTGCATGATGCCACCGTGACGGTAGTAATCGGCCTCACCAGGCGTATCGATACGTAACTGAGCCTGGAAGGTTTTATCGCCAGCCTTAACGGTTAGCTCCTTCGGAGATGGGCCGTTATTTAGCGCATCAATGCCGGTGATCTCAAAAGTTTCTTCGCCAGTTAAACCAAGTGATGCCGCAGTTTGACCGTCAAGGAATTGCAATGGAAGAACGCCCATGCCGATCAAGTTCGAGCGGTGAATGCGTTCAAATGATTCAGCAATAACTGCGCGAACCCCAAGAAGTGCGGTGCCCTTTGCTGCCCAGTCACGTGATGATCCAGAGCCGTATTCTTTTCCAGCCAGAATTACTAGCGGAATGCCAGCTGCTTGATAGGCCATCGACGCATCGTAAATTGTTGATTGCGCTCCACCATCAAGGAAGTTGCGAGTGAAGCCACCTTCGACGCCATCGAGCAACAAATTCTTTAAGCGAATGTTCGCAAAAGTTCCGCGAATCATTACTTCGTGATTTCCGCGACGAGATCCGTAGGAGTTGAAATCAACTCGTTCGATTCCGTGCTCAGCTAAATATTTTCCAGCTGGTGAATCAGCTTTGATATTTCCGGCTGGAGAAATGTGATCAGTTGTAACTGAATCCCCCAAGATCGCCATTACGCGAGCACCTGAAATATTTGTTACTGGCTTTGGTTGTGCTGGCATGCCATCGAAATATGGTGCCTTGCGCACGTAAGTTGAGTTGAGATCCCATTCGAAAGTATTTCCAGTTGGTGTTGCAAGTGACTTCCAGCGATGATCGCCTTCAAAGACGCTGGCGTAGTCTTTCTTAAACATCTCAGATGAAATAGAGGCTTCGACAACTGCAGCAATTTCTTCTTGGGAAGGCCAAATATCGCGCAAGTAAACATCGTTACCAGCTTGATCTTTGCCTAGTGAATCTTTCTCGAAATCATGATTCATGGTGCCCGCGATCGCGTAAGCAACTACCAGCGGAGGTGAAGCTAGGTAGTTCATCTTCACATCTGGGCTAATGCGACCTTCGAAGTTACGGTTACCAGAAAGCACAGCAGTAACAGCTAGATCATGTTCGTTCACTGCTTTGCTTACTTCAACTGGAAGTGGGCCAGAGTTACCGATACAAGTTACGCAGCCATAGCCAACTAAGTTGAAACCAAGATCTTCCATGTACTTAGTCAGACCGGCTTTGTCATAGTAATCAGTTACTACCTTTGAGCCAGGTGCCAATGTGGTTTTAACCCACGGCTTGGATTTCAAACCCTTTTCTACCGCCTTCTTAGCTAACAAAGCGGCGCCAATCATTACTGATGGATTTGAAGTGTTGGTACATGAAGTAATTGAGGCGATAACCACATCGCCATTTGTAATTTTGGTAGCAGTGCCGCCTACCTTAATTTCAATTGGGTTAGTACTTGTCTTATCGCTTAAATAACCAGGTAATGACTTAGCAAGTGCTGCCTTTGAATCACTAAGAGCGATGCGATCTTGTGGACGCTTAGGGCCAGCAATCGAAGGCACGATAGTTGATAGATCTAGTTCGATATGTTCAGAGAAACGTGGAGCGGCAGATGGGTCATGCCATAAACCTTGTTTCTTGGCATAACTTTCAACCAAAGCAATTTGATCATCGCTGCGACCAGTAAGGCGCAAGTACTTCAAGGTTTCATCATCGATTGGGAAGATCGCAACTGTTGAACCATATTCTGGGCTCATGTTGCCGATCGTCGCGCGATTTGCCATTGGAACTGCGACAACGCCTGGGCCATAGAACTCAACAAACTTACCTACTACCCCGTGCTTGCGCAGGATCTCGGTGATTGTCAGCGCTAAGTCAGTAGCTGTTGTACCAACTGGCAATGAACCATTTAACTTAAATCCAACTACGCGTGGGATCAACATAGAAACTGGCTGGCCAAGAAGAGCTGCCTCGGCTTCGATTCCGCCAACGCCCCAACCAAGTACACCTAAACCATTAACCATCGTGGTGTGTGAATCGGTTCCAACAACGGTATCTGGATAAGCACTCATTACGCCATCGACTTTGCGAGTCATAACTACGCGAGCTAAGAACTCAATATTTACCTGGTGCACAATTCCGGTGCCAGGTGGCACAACTTTAAATTCATCGAAAGCGCCTTGGCCCCAACGCAAGAAACGGTAACGCTCTTGGTTACGCTGATATTCAATATCGGTATTTTGGGTAAAGGAATCTTTGGTTCCGAATAAATCTGCAATTACCGAGTGGTCGATTACTAACTCAGCTGGTGCAAGTGGATTCACCTTTGCTGGGTCTCCCCCTAATTCAACAATTGCTTCGCGCATAGTTGCTAAGTCCACGATGCAAGGAACGCCAGTAAAGTCCTGCATTACAACGCGAGCTGGCGTGAATTGAATTTCAGTGTCTGGTTCAACTGCTGGATCCCAATTAGCTAAAGACTTGATTTGTTCGGCGGTGATATTTGCGCCGTCTTCGGTGCGCAATAAGTTTTCCAGCAATACCTTCAAGCTAAATGGCAGAGTTGCTGCTTCAGGTAACTTCGTAATGTCGAAGATCTGATAGCTCTGACCGGCAACCTCAAGTGAAGTTTGGGCCTGGAAGGAATTCTTGCTCACTTGCGCCTCCTAAAAAGTATCTTGATGTCGAGATACTTTCCTAACCTATCGCAGAGCGGGTAAACAACGCAACCATTTCAATGTGGTGAGTCATCGGAAATAAATCAAATGCGCGCACATTACTCAGTTTCCAACCAAGATCGTTAGCAAAAGCACAATCGCGGGCAAGTGCAGCTGGGTCGCAAGCGACATAAACAATCCGCTTCGGACTTAAAGCGGAAATCTGTTGCAAGACCAATTGACCGGCCCCTTCTCGGGGTGGATCGAGAATTACTACATCGGCAGAACCAATTCGCGGCATAATTTTTGCCACATCGCCAAGGTAAATATTCACATTAGGCACATTTTCAAAATTTATTTTCGCATCACCAATTGCACTAGAACTTGCCTCAACTAAATCAACTCGCCCAGTTGTGCCAACTACTGACAAAGCAGCTGCCGTAAACAAACCAACTCCCCCGTAAAGGTCTAAAACTTGGTCACCGCTTTGTAACTCGGCAAATTGCATCACAGCATCAGTTAAAACTTCAGGTGCAAACTTATGACTCTGCCAGAACGAAGAATGACTGACTTGGAAACTATTCTTGCCAACGACTTCGAGCAACGCTTCTGGACCTTCGATGACTCCCGCATTCGCAATTGTTCGATCACCTGAACTGTTAGCGCTAACTTCCAGCTTGGTATTTGGTTGCCAAGTCCGTCCGGCTATCTCGGTTAATTTCAATTCTGGAACACAAGTTAAACAATCATCGATTTGAATTGAATTATGGCTGCGTGATCCAAAGAAGCCAGCTTTGCCAGAGCCATCAATATTTAAGATGGCTCGAGTTCGCCAATGAAGTGGGTCAGATACTTCTTCGACCTTAACTTTTAAATCCATTTTTGCGATGCGCACGAATTGCTCAGTAATCACTTCACTCTTTAGCTCTCGCTGGCGAGAAATTGAAATATGTTGAAAATCGCACCCACCACAGCCCAAGCGATGAGCGTAACTACAAGGGGCTTTAACCCGATCGGCTGAAGGCTCGAGAACTTCTAGAACATCACCGCGGTTAAATGATTTGCCTGTGCTGGTAACTTCAACAATTACCGTTTCACCAGGAATTCCATGGCGAATAAAGAAAACCGCACCTTCATGTCGGGCAATGAAATGGCCGCCGTGGGCCACTTTTTCAATGGTGGTTGTGAACTTTTCACCCACTCGAAACGCCCTCTTTTTAGATTCAGTGCGCTCAGTTTCCATAATTGGTAAGCCTAAGGGTGATAGGTTGATCCTTGTGCATGTAGTAATCATGGGTTGCGGTCGAGTCGGATCTTCCTTAGCAGCCGAACTTGAGGCCGCTGGCCATTCCGTTGCCATCATTGATCAATCTCGCGAAGCATTCCGCAGACTTGGACCTGACTTCAAAGGTCGCACTGTCACAGGTGTTGGCTTCGATCGCGACACCTTGGTCGAGGCTGGAATTGAAACCGCATCTGCATTCGCCGCTGTAAGCAATGGTGACAACTCAAACATTATTGCCGCTCGGGTAGCCCGCGAAGTTTTTGGAGTTTCCAATGTAGTTGCTCGAATTTACGATTCCGGCCGGGCTGAAATTTACCAACGCCTAGGAATTCCGACAGTGGCCACCGTGCTTTGGGCAACGGATCAAATTTCACGTCGCATAATGCCTGAAGGAGCTCGTTCCGAATGGCGCGATGCAACCGGCACCATCAGTTTGAGTGAAGTACACCCAGCTGCTGATTGGTATGGCTCTCCTGTGTTGCGAATTGAAAATGTAACGAGCGCTCGAGTTGCCTTTATAACTCGCTTAGGCGAAGGCTTAATTCCAGATGAGCACACTGTTTTGCAAGAAGGCGACTTGGTTCATGTAATTGTCGAAGAAGGCAAAATCGCTGCCGTCGAAGCCGCCATGGCTAGATCCCCCGAGGAGTCATAACGTGAGAATTGCAATCGCCGGTGCCGGCAACGTAGGTCGCGCTATCGCGCGCGAACTTCTAGACAATGGCCATCAAGTGCTTTTAATTGATCGCGACCCTAAATCACTAAAAATGGATAGCGTGCCTGATGCTGAATGGCTCTTAGCCGATGCTTGCGAAATTACCTCACTTGATAAAGCAAAGCTAGATACCTGCCAGGTACTGGTGGCTGCAACTGGTGATGACAAAGTTAATTTAGTAGCCTCACTTTTGGGCAAGACCGAATATGGCGTACCTCGTGTGGTTGCCCGGATTAATCATCCGAAGAATGAATGGATGTTTGATTCATCATGGGGCGTAGATGTTGCAGTATCCACTCCAAGAATTATTTCAGCACTCGTTGAAGAAGCCGTAACCGTTGGCGATGTAGTTCGCTTATTCTCTTTCCGACAGGGTCAAGCAAACTTAGTTGAACTTACGCTTCCGGATAACTCATCTTGTTTGGGTCTGACCGTTGAAGAAATCACGTTGCCTGAGAATTCAGCGCTAGCTGCGATCGTTCGTGACGGGCGTGTTATCTCACCTAAACAACATGAAGTATTTACAGCCGGCGATGAATTGCTATTCGTCGCAACAGCTGCGGCCGAAGATCTGCTAAAGCAATGCTTTATCGCTAACTAATCGTTAGATTTTTCCGGCGGAATCGCTGCAGGCACTTTCCTAATGATTAACCAAGAACCCCAAGCGACCGCTGCAAATAGCGGATAGCCCATAACCAGTCGTGCGGTGCCAAGAGCATTTAAGTTCCCGGTTTTATAAAGCGGGTATTGCACAATTAACCGCGATACGAATAAACCAACCCAGAGCCAACTAGCTTTTATGTAGGCGCGCTTGCGCTCTGCCACTTTGCGCCAGTGTAAGTTCTCGCCCAAAATCGGGCCGAGCACTAATCCTAGAATTGGTAATCCGACTACATTTGCAACCAAATAAACCGAACCATAGACAATGTTGATGATCAAACCTGGCAAGTAATAATCAACCGCAGAGCCAGTCTTGCGTGCTAAAAATGCACAGAACACAACTCCGATTAAGCCAGTTACGACATGTTGCAAGGTATCTTTCTTAACTAACCGCAAAATCGCCAGAACTAAAGCAGTAATAATCGCAGCAGTGGCGGCGCTCTGCAGGTCCTTGGTTACATTGAAAGCAATCAGAAATACGAGGGCAGGTAACCCCGAATCTAATAAACCTTTTTTGCCACCGAGAGCATCAATTACTTTCTTTTGATCACTCATGATTAACCCAATCCAGTTGAGCCAAAGCCGCCATCAGAGCGACCAGAACCTGGTAACTCTTCGACTTCAACAAAATCGGCGTGCTCGACTTTTTGAAAAACTAATTGCGCAATGCGATCGCCACGTTTGAATGTGATGCTCTCGCGCGGATCAAGGTTAATCAGAATTACTTGCAGTTCGCCTCGAAAACCCGCATCGATAGTGCCTGGTGCATTAACCATAGATACTCCGTGCTTTATTGCCAGGCCTGAACGCGGATGAGCGAAGGCGGCATAACCATTAGGAAGTGCAATTGCGATTCCGGTCGGGGCGAGAGCGCGCTCCCCTGGCTCTAACATTAAATCAACTCGGGTAACGATATCGGCGCCGGCATCGCCACCTTTAGAGTACTTAGGAAGTGGCACACCTGGATCTAATCGTTTGATCAATACTTGCAGATCACTCATGGATTAATTTCAAACTCTGGATCAACGAACGCTAACAGCTCGGGATTCTTCGCGACTTCCTTTAAGAAACCTGCTGGTGCTTTAGTCAAGAAGTGAGACATCGGCACAATTACAAATAGTGCTGCAGCCCTAACGGCAATCTCGCCATCTGGTGAACCTAGGCGACCAACCGCTGCTGAATAAACTTTGCGATTTACTTGGCCAGTAATTTCAGCGGTTATATAAAGCGTAGTTCCTAGCGGGACTGGGCGAATGAAATCTGTCTCTAGGCGTGCAGTTACAGCCGGTGAACGCAATAACCACATCAACTTTCCGAGTGCTTCATCGAAAGCTAATGAGAGCAATCCGCCATGAGCAAGACCTGGTGCGCCTTGATGATTTTCAGTAACCGTGAATTCAGCTGTGATCGTTGCGCCTTCACCAACATGGGCAACTAAATGTAAGCCGGTCGGGTGCAATTCACCGCAACCAAAACAGTGGCCATAATGAGATGGCACTTTGGTACCCGTTTGAGGGGCGAGCGGATGACGTTCGGGAATCACAGCCCCTTCAGGCGGTGTGGTGCTGGCAATGCGACTCATGTCATAAGGCTACTTTATTTATTTCACGATAGCGTGGTCTTATGAGATTTAGAGAATTGATTCGTGCGCCATTTTGGCTCTTAGCCTTTATCTATTTTCTCTTTATATCCTTAGTCGTTGCCGTATGGGCCGCGATTGGTAACCAACCTGCGTTCCTGACTTGGGTTGTCAGCACAGTTCTAATCGTATTGATTGCGTTAAGAAGTAGGCTGATACTAGAAGTTGATGAAAATAAATTGAGAGCAGGCCCTGCTCACATTGAACTTAAATACCTAGGCAAGGCCACGGCGCTAGATAGCAAAGAAATGGGTCGACTTCGCACTCGCGATGCCGACCCAGCTTCTTTTTTAATCTTTAGATTTTGGCGATCAACCGGGGTTAAAGTTGAAATCAACGATCCCCGCGATCAAACACCGTATTGGTTAATTACTTCAAAGCGAAATAAGGAACTTGCCGCAATCCTTAACGGTTAAGAACATTCCTTACAAACCGCAGTAGCGCCTTCGCCTTTTGCTAACTGGGTGCTGTGATGCACTAAGAAACAACGGGAACAAGTGAATTCATCAACTTGCTTAGGAACTACGCGGACTGAAAGTTCTTCACCAGATAAGTCAGCACCTGGTAGCTCAAGGCTTTCAGCAGCTTCTGCTTCATCGACATCAATCTGACCGGATTGAGCATCGACGCGTTGCGCCTTTAACTCCTCAAGCGATTCTTCATGTAACTCTTCATCGGTTTTTCTGGGGGTGTCATAATCGGTTGCCATTGCTCTCACCTTCTTTCCAAACTAAGTCGAAGCCAATTCCTTGGCAAACGCTGCTAGAAATACCCAGCGGGCGCATAGTGGCGCATTACTGCCTGATTTAACTAATTGAACCCTCGGCGTGTCGCAAATATTCCCGTCACATGAGTGCTGTCTGGGTAATTACCGAATGATTTCTTCGATTTCCTTGGCTAATCCCCCATCAACGCGTGCATGTAGCGAGGTGCCTTCGGGCAAATACTCTTCCCGCAAAATTTCACCACGTTCATGAATCGCACTGACTAAATCGCCACGGTCATAAGGGATTACAGTGTTAATTTCAATTTTAGGTCTGGGTAGTGAGCTTTCAATCGCATGAATTAGACCTTCGATTCCAAAACCAGTACGTACTGAGAAGGCATAGCTATTTGGTTCAGTGCGCAAAATTTGCATAACCATTTCGGGATCTGCGATATCTACTTTATTTATCGCGATAATCTCCGGAATCTCAGCCCCGCCAATTTCGGTGATTACCTCACGTACTGCTCGAATTTGTTCAAACGGATCTGAGTGTGAACCGTCAACAACGTGAACAATTAAGTCTGAACCAGATACTTCTTCTAGCGTTGATTTAAAAGCATCGATTAATTGGTGGGGTAAGTGACGAACGAAACCAACAGTGTCAGACAAGGTATAGATGCGCCCATCTTCAGTTTGCGCTTTACGCACCGTTGGGTCAAGTGTTGCAAACAAGGCATTCTCAACTAAGACGCCAGCGTTGGTTAACTTATTCAATAACGAAGACTTGCCCGCATTGGTATAGCCGGCAATTGCAACCGATGGAATGTTATTGCGGCGACGCTCTTGTCGCTTGGTGTCACGCGCTACTTTCATCTCGGCGATCTCGCGACGTAGTTTTGCCATCTTGTCGCGAATTCGCCGGCGATCAGTTTCAATCTTAGTTTCACCCGGGCCACGACCACCGATGCCCGCACCGCCAGCTGCGCGACCACCAACTTGGCGCGATAGTGATTCACCCCAGCCACGTAAGCGCGGTAATAGATAGGAAATTTGCGCTAGCTCTACTTGCGCTTTGCCTTCTTTACTCTTGGCATGTTGGGCGAAAATATCAAGAATCAAAGCGGTGCGATCAATAACCTTAACTTTAACTTTCTCTTCAAGCTGTCGAAGTTGCGAAGGTGAAAGCTCGCCATCGCAAATAACGGTATCTGCCCCAGTTGCCACAACTACTTGTCGCAGTTCAACCACTTTTCCAGAACCGATATAGGTGGCCGGATCTGGTTTATCACGGCGCTGAATCAAACCTTCCATTACTTCAGAGCCCGCGGTCTCAGCAAGTGCCTTTAATTCAGCGAGCGAATTCTCAGCCATCTTCGAATTACCTTCAGTCCATACGCCAACTAAGACAACTTTTTCAAGTTGTAGTTCGCGATACTCGGCTTCGGAAATATCTTGTAACTGGGTTGAAAAACCTTTAACGCGACGAAGTGCATTACGTTCAACTAAATCAGGCTGAATGCTCTCGGCGTAATCATCGCTATCAGCAGCATCGAAATCAGCTGCTACTCGCGCACTTTCGGCAAGCAAAGCTTCAAATTCATCGAATTCGTCGCCTGGTTTGCTCACAATTTAACAATAGAGCAATTGTGATCAAACTGCCTATTTTGTTGGCTGGCAACCCTGAATATTTACCTATTATCTTAATCAGCGAGTAAATACTTACTAATATCGTGATCGGCAATTAATACTGCTGGCCCAATTAGCGTTGCGTTGCTATGTCCATCAATATCAACTTCTAACCGTCCACCCGGAGGATTAACTATCCACCTAGCAGGTAGCTTCGCTTTGGTATGAAGTGTTGCAGCGAGTGCAACCGCGCACACCCCAGTACCACAAGATCTGGTTTCACGGCTTCCGCGTTCAAAGACGCGCATCTTTACTTCGCGCTCACCCGTGATCTCAACAAATTCAACATTTACGCCTTCAGGGTACGCATCCTTAGGGCGAACAACTGGTGCATCTGCAAGTGCGCCGACTTCGCCTAGATGATCGACGAAAACTACTGCGTGCGGATTTCCAACGCTGATGTGATAACCGTTCCAAACTTTGCCATTAGTAGCGGCTGAAATTTCTTCATCTTCATCAGTAACTTGCCCCATATTTACCGAAATATCACCAATAGCTGGAACTCGCAGATGTTTAACGCCATCTCGAGTATCAATTGCAAAAATACCTTCAGGCTGATGACCACGTTCAACTAAGTACTTAGCCGTTACGCGAATGCCATTGCCACACATCTCAGCGAGTGAGCCATCAGCATTGCGGTAATCCATAAACCAGCGCTCGTTCTTCTTGCCGATTCGAATAAGTCCGTCGGCACCTATTCCAGTTTCACGATTACAAATTGCCGCCGTCTGCGAAGTTGTAATTGAAATCTGATTTTCGGGATCGAAAACTAGAACAAAGTCATTCTCAGTTCCGTGGCCATAGGTTGCAATCATGATTTGGCTATTCTATTTCCGACAAGATTATTTCCAGCCGAGGCTGGATCGGTGAAATCCATTTAATTCGAGCATCTCGCGAGAACCAAGTTTCTTGCCGTCTGGCATATTGTCTAGTTGCCCGCTTTGTTTCTTCAATCGCAGCCTCAAGGGTGAGATCGCCTCTGCGCATGGCAATTACTTGGGCATAGCCAAGTGCTAATTGAGCGGTACGCGCTGAAGTTATTCCGGCCTTAATGCATTCATCTACTTCGGCAACTAAGCCAGCAGCATACATTCGATCAACCCGAGCACTGATTCGTTCACCGAGAGCCTCGCGATCCATGACTAACCCAAACTGTCTAGCAGCTGGATAAAGTTCAGAGTCTTTACGAGGTAAGTTGGCAGTGAAAGGTTTGCCAGTAATTTCGATAACTTCAAGTGCTCGAACTATTCGTCTTGTATTCGCGCGATCAATGGCTAGCGCTGCGGCTGGATCTAACTTTTGCAGGCGCTCAAACAAAACGTGTGCGCCGAGTTCAGCTACTTCCTGCTCAAGCGCTTCGCGCACAGCTGGGTCGGTATCTGGAAAATTGAGTTCATCTAAAATCGCTTTGATATAAAGCCCGGTACCACCCACCACAACAACTGACTTTCCGCGGCTATGTATCTCGGCGATCTTTGCCCTGGCCTGAGTTTGATACCAAGCGACATTGGCATCTTGGGTTACCTCAAGTACATCTAGTAGGTGATGCGGTATCCCCTGACGCTCTTGGACACTTAACTTGGCAGTGCCAATATCCATTCCTTTGTAAAGCTGCATGGAATCAGAATTAATAATCTCGGCATCAATTTTTTGCGCTAACGCAACTGCGAAATCGCTTTTGCCTGTGGCAGTTGCGCCACAAATAACAATCAATTTCATGCGCGGATAACCGGGATACCTAACATGGTGCCCTTTACTTCGCGTTTGGCTCGACGCTCTACCTTGCCGCCATTACCAATCAAATAGTGTGACGAACTCTCGGTGATATCGACCGTAATTAAGTCACCTGGTAACGGTTGCTCAACCATCGAGTTGAAATGAACTAATCGGAAATCTTCACTGCGTCCGGTCATGCGATCGTTTTCGCCATTGCGGCGACCGGAAACTTCAGCAACCAAAACTTTCATAGTGCGGCCAATTGCCTCGGCATTTACCGAAGCAGAAATCGCTTCTTGATGCGCGTGTAAGCGGGTGTATCGCTCTCCGACAACTTCAGCCGGCACTTGATTTGGCATGGCACCTGCTGGAGTACCTGGGCGAATTGAATATTGATAGGTATAGGCTGCTGAGAATCTTGCTTGAGTGCAGAGATCAAGTGTTGCTTGGAAATCTGCTTCAGTCTCACCTGGAAAACCTACGATGATGTCTGTTGTAACTTGCGAATGCGGCATGGCTGTTCGAACGCGGTCGAGAATTCCAAGATAACGGTCAGTGCGATATGAGCGACGCATCTCTTGCAAGATGCGATTAGAGCCAGATTGCAGTGGCATATGTAGATGCGGCATCACATTTGGGGTGCTAGCCATTGCATCGATTACATCGTCTGTGAAATCTCGTGGGTGCGGTGACATAAAACGAACTCGCTCAAGCCCTGATATCTTGCCGCATTCCTTAAGCAAGTTAGCAAAGGCAGCACGATCACCGAATTCAACTCCATAAGCATTTACATTCTGACCTAATAAGGTAATTTCAATAACACCTGAATCAACCAAGGTATTGATCTCACGCAAAATGTCACTTGCTGGTCGATCTTTCTCAATTCCGCGCAAAGTTGGCACAATGCAGAAGGTGCAAGTGTTATTGCACCCGACTGAAACTGAGACCCACGCCGTGAAGTCACTGAAACGCTTGGCTGGCAGGGTTGACGGGAAATGCTCTAGCGCTTCTAAAATTTCGATTTGAGACTCTTCTTCAATTCGGGCTCGCTCGAGCAACACTGGTAACGAGCCAACGTTATGGGTTCCAAAAACCACATCAACATAGGGTGCTTTCTTTAAAATTGTGGCTTGATCTTTTTGAGCTAAGCAGCCGCCTACCGCAATCTGCATAGCTGGGTTAGCTTTCTTAACTGGAGCTAGGAAACTCAAATTTCCGTAAAGTTTGTTGTCAGCATTTTCGCGAACGGCGCAGGTATTAAAAACCACTAAGTCTGCTTGCTTGCCCTGCTCAACTGGCACATAACCGTCAGCTTCAAGTAAACCGGCAATACGTTCAGAATCATGCACATTCATCTGGCAGCCGTAAGTCTCGACCAGATATGTGCGCGTCATGCCCCTAATCGTAATGGCAGCGGCAAAATCTCGGTATTTAGGCTCCTGCGATCAACGACCAGCACTTGATGGTTGTCTAAAACTGACCAATCATCATGGCCCCAACCAGTAGATGAGATAACTACGCCACTTTCATCGCTGCGGTAACGCAGTTCGTAATGCGAATCAACCGTCCATTCGCTTTGTTCGCCAACATTGAATTCACAGGCTGCAATTAAATAATCGGGAGTCAGAAGCATGCAGTTGATACTCGAGAAATCGCAGTTATCACTGATCTTAGTAACCGCGCTACGCAGCCCAACAACTAGCCCATGCTTTTTGATCTCGCTAAGAATCACATAGAAATACCGCTCGCTATCGGTGCTGCCTTGCGCGCGATTAGCAAACTCTGGATCAATGAAAGCTTCAACAGATGAAGCTGGGCGAATCGTGCCGTTATGCATAAAGCTGTAGGTGCCATCGACAAAAGGATGATTGTTTTTGATATCAACGGTCAAACCCTTTGATGCCAGGCGCAAGTGCAGTAAGCCCGAATCGGCTGGGCGATCTTTTACATCTACAAAAGCAGAACTGGCAACTGCGCGCTCTAGGCCAACAGTGCGCGAAACTTGGCCATTTTTGTCGATTGAAGTAATACCCCAGCCATCTTTATGCTCATCGGACATCGCGACAAAGTTTTCAAAACCTTCGCCCACGATCTCGGCAAAGGTGGTATCTGAAGTTGCGGCGTAAGCTAGGAGTCTGCACATAATCGCAAACTTTACCCGCTTTACTTAGATTTAGTTAGCCGAATCGGTTCTTGACCACGCGCAATTAAGCGCTCGAAGTGCTTCTCACGCTTTTCATTAAAGCGATCAGACTCGGTAGTTGCCCCTGCTAGGAATGCACTTAACTCATCACGGGCGGCTTGGCCATCTCCGGAAAGATCTTCGCGGCCAAAAACATTCCAGGCGCGAAGCACGGGCGCAATTACATCTTCCAGGTGTTGTTGCATGTCATAGATACCAGCTAACGCAATGCCGACAGATTTACGCGCAAAACCTGGCATGCCCGCCCCTGGCATATCAAAGTTAGTTACTACATCGGTAATGGCTCGCATCGCAGCATTAGGTTCTAGATCAAGAGCAGCGCCGAGTAAGTTGCGATAGAAAATCATATGTAGGTTTTCATCAAGGGCAACTCGTTGCAACATGCTTTCGCAAATTGGATCATCAGAGATAAGGCCGGTGTTGCGATGTGAAATACGAGTAGCTAATTCCTGGAAAGAAACGTAGGCGACGGTGTGCAACATGTCATTCTCGTAGGGCTTTTGATAGCCAACTGACATATGTGCCATGCGTAGATCTTCGAGCTCATAAGGATCAACGCCACGGGTTGCCATTAAATAGTCACGCATAACAATGCCGTGGCGATTTTCTTCAGCAGTCCAACGTTCGATCCAAGTGCCCCACGCACCATCACGGCCCATCGCAATTGCGATTTCGGTGTGATAACTAGGCAAGTTATCTTCAGTCAATAAATTCAGAACTAAGGAATCTTGCGCGATAGGTGAAAGCTTTGAATCTTTAGCTTCCCAGGCATCACCATTTAGTGGGCCAGCAAAATTACGACCTTCCGACCATGGGACATAGTCGTGGGGGTACCAGTCTTTTTGAATCTTTAAATGTCGCTCGAGTTCGACGGCAACTGCTGGTTCGAGATCACGAATTAATCGCATCTGAATTGCTGGATCAAAACTCGTCATGGCGCAACGTTACGTTGCTAAAAACTTACTCGCGAGTTAGAAGTTAAGTGTTGCGCTGATTAAAGGTTCTCTTGAGCGCGCTTGTGTGCTGCTTCACTACGCCATTTGGCAATCGCAGCATGATTGCCACTGAGCAATACTTCAGGCACCTCGAGCTCGCGCCAATTGGCTGGCTTAGTAAATGACGGATACTCCACGAATCCTTCGGACATATGAGATTCCTCGACGATAGATTCGGGATTTCCTAAAACGCCTGGAATCAAGCGTGTTACTGCTTCAATAATCACCATTGAGGCGACTTCGCCGCCACCTAATACATAATCACCAATAGAAATTTCATGTACTCGGATACCACGTTCGCTATAGGAGGTCGTTGAATAATGCTGACGAACACGATCATCAATTCCTTCATATCGGCCGCAAGCAAAAAGCAGATGCGACTTCGTTGAAAGTTCTTCAGCCATTCGTTGATTAAAGCGTTTACCACCCGGGGTGAGAATTATTAGATCGCAGCCATCGGTGATCAAAGTATCTAGTGCATCGCCCCAGATTTGCGCCTTCATAACCATGCCAGCACCACCACCGTAAGGCGTGTCATCAACGCTGTGATGGTTGTCGCTGGTGTGCGCACGTAAGTCATGAACGCTTATTTCAAGTAAGCCTTTATCTTGAGCTTTACCTAATAATGAAAGTTCAAGCGGTGCTAAATACTCGGGAAAAATCGAGATGACATCAATTTTCATTTCATCTCCCCCGAAATTATTGGCGGAATTACCACCACAATTTTTCCTTTGATATCAACTACCGGAACTAGCTGATGAACGAACGGAACTAAGACTTCGCCTTTTTCAGTCTTTATCGCCAGCACGTCTTGGCCAGGCAAATTAAGCACATCGCTTACTTCACCAAACTTGCTGCCATCTTCTAGGTTCGCAACGCAGCCAATTAATTGCAGTACGTGGTAATCCTCTTCATCTTCACCCGGTGCATCAATATCAACATCGGCATAAAGCAAAGTATCGCGCAGTGCCTCTATGTCATTGCGAGAGGCGATGCCCTCAAAACCCAGCAACAGAATGCCATTGTGTACTCGCACCGAATCAACAGTTAAAGATTTGCCGTTATCGGTTTCAACAACTGCGCCCAATGCAAAGCGAGTCGCAGCATCGTCAGTACGAACTTCGATTGTGGCTTCGCCCAGAATTCCGTGAGCCTTGCCGATACGGCCCACGAGTAAACGCATGGTTAGCGGCTTAAATTAAGGGTTAACGAACCTCGTCAGCTTCAACCAGATCAACACGAATTGTGCGACCTGCGAGCGCGCTGACGACGGTACGAAGCGCCTTTGCGGTACGGCCATTACGACCAATTACCTTGCCGATATCTTCCGGATTAACTCGAACCTCAAGTGTGGTTCCACGTCGGTGAGTTTTTTCCTTAACGACTACATCTTCGGGTGAATCAACGATTCCCTTAACTAAATGTTCTAGGGCTTCATCAATCATTTTTATTCAGCAGCCTTTTCTTCGGTTTCAGACACAGCATCGGTATTCACAACTTCAGCTAAAACCTCGGACACAGCAATCTCTGCTACTAGCTCTGACACAGCAGGAGTTTCAACAACAGTTTCTGCAACTGGTGTTTCTGGCTCGGACACTACTTCTTCAACCGGATTTGCCTTTGCAGCAAGCTTCTCTTGCGCCTTCTTCTTTAGAGTAGTTGCGCCTTCTTTTGGTTCATCCATTGCTTGCTTAACAGCGGCTTCATACGCAACGCTCTTAGCTGGCTTAGGAGCAGCAACGCGAAGAGTGCCTTCAGTTCCTGGCAGACCCTTGTGCTTCTGCCAATCGCCGGTCACCTTTAGAAGTGCTTCAACTGCAGCAGATGGCTGTGCGCCAACGCCTAACCAGTAAAGAGCACGCTCTGAGTTAACTTGAATTAGAGATGGTTCTTGTCCTGGAACGTAGCGACCAATTTCTTCAATTGAAAGACCGTTGCGAGCTTTACG
>CAXNEB010000020.1:0-21892 GCA_964201645.1 Candidatus Planktophila sp. | reverse complement strand
AGCGATCATGTGACTAAACACTTATTTGTAACTGGCGGAGTCGCCTCTTCACTTGGCAAAGGACTCACCGCTTCATCACTCGGTCGACTACTAGTCTCTCGTGGCCTGCGCGTCACAATGCAAAAACTGGACCCATATCTAAACGTTGATCCAGGAACCATGAACCCGTTTCAACACGGTGAGGTCTTTGTAACAGATGATGGCGCTGAAACTGATCTAGATATTGGTCACTACGAGCGTTTTCTCGATACTAATTTGCACGGTTCAGCGAATGTGACGACCGGACAGGTTTATTCGCGAGTCATTGCACGTGAACGTCGCGGCGAATATTTGGGCGAGACCGTTCAAGTGATCCCGCACATCACCAATGAAATTAAAGAACGTATTCGTGCCATGGCAGCTCCTGACATTGATGTAGTGATTACTGAAATCGGTGGCACTGTTGGTGATATCGAGTCTCAACCATTCTTAGAAGCTGCTCGACAGATTCGTCAGGAAGTCGGCCGCGATAACGTTTTCTATTTACATGTTTCGTTGGTGCCATATATCGGTCCATCTGGTGAATTAAAAACTAAACCGACTCAACACAGTGTTGCCGCGCTTCGTTCAATTGGTATCGCACCCGATGCAATCGTGCTTCGCTCTGATCGCCCGATTCCAGATGGCGTAAAGCGCAAGATTTCGCTGATGTGTGACGTGGATGCTGAAGCAGTAGTTGCTGCCGTAGATGCGCCATCGATTTACGATATTCCAAAAGTTTTACATGCTGAAGGCCTTGATTCATATGTGGTCTCGCGCCTTGGGCTTAAATGTCACGATGTTGAGTGGGGCGTCTGGGATGCCTTGCTCGAGAAAGTACATAACCCAAAGCACCAGATCACCGTTGGTTTAGTTGGTAAATATGTTGATTTACCTGATGCCTACCTTTCAGTCAGTGAGGCTTTGCGCGCAGGCGGTTTTGCAAACGATGCCAAAGTAAATCTGAAATGGATTGCCAGCGATGAATGCGAAAGTGATGCAGGGGCCAGAGCAATGCTCAGCGATGTTGATGCGATCTGCGTTCCGGGCGGATTTGGAATTCGCGGCATTGAAGGCAAACTTGGCGCTCTGAAGTTTGCGCGCGAGAATAAGATTCCAACTCTAGGTTTGTGTCTAGGGTTGCAATGTATGGTGATTGAAGCGGCGCGCAACCTCGGCGGAATTCCTGATGCAAATAGTGCTGAGTTTGATCCAGAATCTGGCACGCATGTAATCGCAACAATGGCTAGCCAAAAGGAGATTGTTTCGGGTCAGGCCGATATGGGCGGAACAATGCGTCTTGGTTTATATCAAGCAGAATTAACACCAGGGTCAATCGTCGCAACAGTTTACGGATCAACATCAATTTCAGAGCGTCACCGTCACCGTTATGAAGTAAACAACAAGTATCGCGATCAAATTTCGAGTGCTGGCCTTTTATTCTCAGGGATCTATGAGGCCGAAAATCTTGTGGAGTTTGTTGAATTGCCAAAAGAGGTGCATCCTTATTACGTGGGAACACAGGCGCATCCAGAACTGCGCTCACGTCCTACCAAGGCTCATCCGCTATTCACCGGCTTGGTGGCAGCGGCAATTGCTGGAAAAAAGTAGTTTCCATTAAGGATTAGCCATGCAGGTCGGCATAGCAAAAGAGATCAAGGTCCGCGAGTCACAAGTTGCGATTAAACCCGATGGTGTCAGCGAGTTGGTTCGTGCAGGGCATGAAGTATTTATTGAAGATGGCGCGGGTTTAGGTTCAGCTATAACCGATGCCGACTTCGTTGCTCAGGCGCATGCTTATGAGTTTTCGCCAATCGGTTAATAGCTTCCTCGATCACTTACGGATCGAGCGAGGACTTGCTGCGAATTCAATTGCTGCTTACGAACGCGATCTTCGTAAATTAGTTTCTTACTTTGAGGCAGAGTCCGTTGATACAAACTCGGTGACTAGTGCAGATATCACTACTTTTGAAAGTTCGCTAAAAGCTAAAGAATTAGCCCCTGCAAGTATTAATCGAATTATGAGTGCGGTACGGACGTTCTACAAATACCAGAATCGCGAACATGGAATTGTTGACCCGACTACTGAAATTTCTCACAATAAATCTGCTCGACGATTACCTAAAGCGCTGACGGTTTCCGAAGTCACGTCGCTAATCGATGCCGGGCTTCGAGAAGGCGATGTTATTTCATTGCGCGATCATGCAATGCTTGAACTTCTCTATAGTTCTGGTGCTCGAATAAGTGAAGTGATCGGCATCAATTTGAGCGACTTTGCTAAATCTAATTTGAATGGTAGCGAAATTACGACTTTGCGAGTACGTGGCAAAGGTGGCAAAGAACGTATAGTTCCATTGGGAAAATTTGCAGTAGCGGCGATCGATAATTATTTAGTTCGTACTCGGCCTGATCTTGCTGCTAAATCTGGTCGCAAAGAGAGCTCGATGAATGGTGCACTTTTCTTAAATCAAAAAGGAACTCGCATCTCTCGACAGAGTGCTTGGCAGATAGTGCTTACAGCTGCCGAACGAGCAGGGATAACGAGCAAGGTTTCGCCTCACGTGTTTCGTCACTCTTACGCCACGCATTTGCTAGATGGTGGCGCAGATATTCGTGTGGTTCAGGAGTTATTGGGACATGCTTCAGTTACCACAACCCAGATTTACACGCTGATAACGATCGACAAAATTCGCGAAAGTTATAGTTCAGCACACCCGCGCGCTAGATAATTACTGATTGCGTAAGCGACGAGCAAGAATGCTCTGATCGCCTTTAGCTTCAAGATCAGCCACGATTACCGCAATTGATTCGCGAACTATGCGACCACGATCGACAGCTAAACCAAGATCTCCGCGAAGCATTAAGCGAGCTTGATCAAGGTCAAAAAGTTCATCAGCTGATAAGTAAACAGTGATCTTCTCATCATGACGTTCACGACCACTTGGTGATTTCTCAACATTTGTAACGCGACGACGAGGAATTGAGCGAACGCCTTTCTTGCTAGACGAACGAGTTGGCGCTACTGAAGTAGTTGGTGCTTCAGCAACTGGTTCTGGTGCACTCTGTCGGACTGCACTTAAGGCAGGGGAGTTGGTGCGAAATAGTTCATCGGCACCAGGCAAGCTAGCTCTACGGGTCATCGGGCGCCTCCTCGGGCAATTAGTTCACGGGCTAAACGTCGGTATGAATTGGCGCCACCTGATGAGCTGGCATATGTCGTGATTGGTTCGCCGACCACTGTTGTTTCAGGGAAACGAATTGTTTTTGCAATGATGGTTTCGAAAACATCTTCCGGATACTTTTCCAGAATTGTGGTTAGAACTTCGCGATTGTGTACGGTCTTGCGTTCGTACATAGTGGCCAGAATTCCAATTAACTTCAATTGTGGATTTAAGAAATTCTTAACTTTGTCGAGGTTTCCCTTTAACTCAATGAAACCGTGTAAAGCAAAGTATTCACATTGCAACGGCACAATCACTTCATCGGCTGCGACAAGTGCGTTGATAGTCAATTGACCCATGGTTGGTTGGCAATCAATCAAGATAACGTCGTAGCGATCTTTCAAAGAATTCAAAGTGCGCTTAAGAAATTGTTGTCCGCCTATTTCGGCACCGAGTGTGGTTTCAGCAGTACCCAAGTCACGGTTTGCAGGCAAGAAATCTAAGCCCGGAACTGATGACTTTAAAATGATCTGATCAACATCGGCAGTTGGATCCATTAGCGCGTAATAAACAGTCTGCTCTAACGGCAAGCTGTGAGCATTAACGCCAAGGCCAAGTGATAGACCACCTTGCGGGTCAAAGTCCACTAGTAAAACTTTGCGACCAAGTTCGGTAAGGGCTGCACCTAAGTTAATTGTTGAAGTAGTTTTACCAACGCCACCTTTTTGGTTAAAAAGTGCGATTACTTTTGCTGGCAAACCTTCTTGCGGTGCAGACGGCACCTTAAAATTCTGAGGCGTTTTGCCTAAGAGATTGGCAGTAGTTGCCACATCCTCTTCAATTGTCGATTTAGCGTTCAAGCGTTAAACCTCTTTCTGCTTAGGTGCGTGAGCCTACGCATCGAATAGCCCCGTGAGCAAGTAGTGTTCACCCGTGGAAACGCCGGGTACTCAGAGTTCAGGAATCGATGTCGCATCTGATGCCATCGAAGCGAGCGCACCGAGCAATGAATTTAGCGTCCACCTGGCTAATTTCGATGGCCCCTTTGATCTTCTTCTGCAGCTTATTTCGCGCCACAAACTCGACATCACAGAAATCTCGCTGAGCCTGGTAACCGATGAATTTATCGCCTTCATTCGCGCCCTTGAGCTTTCGGGTGAAGGCTGGCGTTTAGATCAGGCGACTGAATTCTTAGTTGTGGCAGCTACTTTGCTCGACCTCAAAGCCGCACGTTTGTTGCCATCGGGTGAAGTTGAAGATGAAGAAGATCTCGCTCTGCTGGAAGCGCGCGACTTACTCTTTGCTCGCCTGTTGCAATACCGGGCGTTTAAAGAGATTGCAGCAACCTTTGGCGATCGCATAACCCTGCAAGATAAGGCTTTCCCGCGCGTTGTAGCCCTTGATCCGGCACTTTCTGCCTTACTACCTGAGGTGTTAATTGGAGTCGGCGCAGAGCGCTTTGCCGCTATTGCCGATCGCGTTCTAACTCCAAAGACCCCAGTTTTAGTATCAGTCGAACACCTTCATATGCCGTTAGTTAGTGTGGCTGAAGAGTCTAAAGGCGTGGTTGAGGCTTTACGGAAATCTAAAACTTTGAGCTTTCGCAGCCTGATCGCTGATGCGGGCAGCATCTTGGTTGTCGTTGCTCGATTCCTAAGTTTGCTCGATCTTTACCGCCAGGGTGTGCTTCGCTTCGACCAAGTCGCGGCCCTCGGCGAACTCCAGGTCAGTTGGATCGGTAGCGAATCTGGCGAAGTGGAAGTCTCTGATGAGTTTGATATTCCAGTGGTTCTAGAAGATAGCGGGGACGAAAATGTCTAATGTAGAACTTGAGCGTTCAATTGAAGCGATCCTGATGGTAGTCGATGAGCCAGTCACCGAACTGACTTTAGCCTCGGTGCTAGTAGTGACGATTGATGAGGTAGTGGCAGCCCTTGAAAATCTGTCCTCCTCCTATGAGGGTCGTGGCTTTGAACTACGCGCTGTGGCCGGGGGGTGGCGCTTCTATAGCCATCCAGATTGCGCTCCAGCCGTTGAGAAATTCGTCCTTGATGGCCAACAGAACCGCCTCACTCAGGCAGCTCTGGAGACTTTGGCCGTTATCGCTTATCGCCAGCCAGTTAGCCGTGCCCGCGTTTCTGCTATCCGCGGCGTGAATGTTGAAGCGGTAATGAAGACCTTGGTTACACGCGGTTTGGTTGAAGAGTTTGGGCTAGAGCATGAAACTGGCGCGATCCTCTATAAGACCACTAGCTATTTCCTCGAGCGCCTGGGAGTAAATAGCCTGGAAGATCTACCGGCCCTGGCCCCATACCTGCCAGATCTAGATCGTCTCGATGAGATTCTGGACTCGCTAACCGATTAGTTCTAGATAGGCCAATTAGTCTCAGACAGGGAAGAGGCGGTATCTTTAGCCCCTTAACCTGACTGTCGAGGAGATAGCCAAATGGCCGAGATGCGCCTTAATAAAATAATTGCCGATGCGGGAATCACTAGCCGCCGGGGCGCAGATGAACTAATTGCCGATGGTCGAGTTACCGTTGATGGGCGTCCTATTCGAGAGCTAGGCGCAAAGATTGACCCTGAAGACCATGAAGTAGCAGTAGATGGTGAGACAATCAGACGCTCATTGACTAAGTCTTATTTAGTACTTCATAAGCCTAAAGGTGTTTTGTCAACGATGTATGACCCTGAAGGCCGTCCATCTTTGGCTGATTTCATCGATTTGCGTAAAGAGCGTTTATTCCACGTGGGTCGCCTTGATAAGGATTCTGAAGGTCTGATTTTGTTAACCAATGATGGTGACCTGACATTCCGGGCAACCCACCCGTCATTTGGACTAGAAAAGACCTACATTATTGAGTTTGAAGGACGCCTTGAAACAGGGGTAGACAAGGTACTTTTAAAGGGCGTAGAACTCGAAGATGGCATGGGTCGAGTACTGAGTTTTAAACAGCTTTCGGCTAATTGGATAGAGGTAAAGATTCACGAGGGCCGCTACCACATCATCCGCCGCCTTATGGAAGCTGTCGGGGTAGAGGTGCTGCGTTTGATCCGAACTAACTTCGGGCCGATCTCATTGGGCGACACACCTGAGGGACGCTGGCGTGACCTCAATGAACAAGAATTGTTAAATATACAGAAGGCTTTAGATTTAAAGTAATAAATCCATTTGTCTATATTTATAGAATATCTATTTCTATATTTATCGATATTTATACTGGATCTTATATATTTGTCGATAATAGTGAGATATTTGAGCGTTACAAGTTCAAGCAATATATCTTTATCGACAATCATGAAAGAAGCTGTATGCGCGGTTCCTCATTCGACTGCAGTCAGTCGGCCTATATCTAGATCTATCGTTAAGTAGATTTGACGTTAAACACGTTTCCATTAAAAACGAAAAAAGGGTAGTTCAAGGTACCCTTAACCATGGTTTTAAGAGCAATTCGAGGCGCGACTCAGGTGAGCGTGAATTCAAGCGTGGCTATCGGCGATGGCGTGCGTGAACTCTTGCCAGCCATGCTCAAAGCCAATGGCCTCGAAGTTGATCATGTGATCTCAGTCTTAATGACCGCCACCCCAGATTTAACTGCCGATTTTCCAGCAGCAGCAGCTCGCGATGTTGGCTTTGCCGGTACACCTTTAATCTGTGCGGTTGAGATCGATGTGACAGGTGCACTTGACCGGATAATCCGAGTATTGATGCATGTCGAAAGTGAGAAAAGTAAGGGCGAAATCAGCCACATTTACCTTCACGGCGCGACCGCTCTGCGCAAAGATTTAGCCCAGTAAAAGGCGCAACGTGAGCTTAAAATCTGTTCGTATCGTAGGTGCGGGCCTAATCGGGACCTCAATAGGTCTAGCCCTTAAGGCTGCCGGTGCAACTGTTGAGTTTGTAGATGTTGACTCCAGCGCCGAACTTCTGGCCAATGACCTAGTGAAAGCTTCGAGGTTGGAGAGCCCAGATCTAGTAATCATTGCTACACCACCGTCTTCCTTCAAGTCCGCCATTGAGCGTGAAGCAACTCTCAACCCTGAAGCGATACTTATGGATATCGGTAGCGTAAAAACAAAACCTGTACTTGAGGTTTCGACTATGGATGGGCTTTTGTACAGGTTCTGTGGCACCCATCCGATGGCAGGACGTGAGGTTAGTGGGGCAGTATCTGCTCGAGCCGATCTCTTCTTAGATCGGGCCTGGATCATTACCCCTACGCCCGAAACTTCAGAAGAGACCAAAGCTATGGCGCTTGAAGTAATTGCTGCCTGCGGAGCTCAAGTGGTCGAAATGAGCGCAGAAGATCACGATCAGCGGGTAGCGATGATTTCGCATCTACCACAGACCATTAGTTCGCTTCTGGCCGCTCAACTTTGCGGATCTAACCCAGATGCTCTGGCACTCGCCGGAGGCGGGTTACGAGACACCGTTCGGATTGCGGGTTCAGACCCAAAGCTTTGGGGCGAGATCTTGGCTGCCAATGAAGCGGCCCTAATGCCATTGTTAATAAGTCTACAAAGTGATCTTTCAGATCTAATCTCGGCGGCAAGTGGACCTGCGAAATGGGAGTCACTAGTTGCCGCGGGCAAAGCGGGCAAGAGTGCTATTCCTGGCAAGCATGGTGGCAAATCTCGAGAGTATAGCTACCTGCCAATTGTCATTGATGACCGACCTGGACAACTCGGATCGCTTTTTAATGCTTGCGCGAAAGCAAATGTGAATATTGAAGATCTCGCACTGGAACATTCACCTGGTCAGCTAACTGCAGTTATAACGCTAGCAATTGCGCCCGAAGATATCGGCAGATTAAGTGAGTTCTTAACAAAAGATGGTTGGAACGTTCACTCAGTTAGTTAGTAGATGTCGCGAAGATGAGGTAAAGCCTCACGCTGTAAGCAACGTAGAATAAGGGTCATTATGGGCATAGTTGTAGCAATAGATGGCCCTAGTGGTTCGGGTAAATCAAGCACCTCAAAATCAGTGGCAATGCGATCTACCTGGGATTATCTAGATACTGGCGCGCTTTATCGTGGCCTGACTTGGCTTGCACTACAAAATGAGTTAACCGATGCCAGCGCAGTTTTGAAAGCACTTAAATCATCTCCATTACGTTTTGTCGTTGACCCACTTGAGCCTCGACTATTTGCCGGCGATACCGAAATCACCGATGCGATTCGCACTGTTGAAGTTACTGAGAGCGTTTCTAAATTCGCCGCCATGCCAGAGTTGCGTGCCGAACTTTTGAAGTTACAGCGCAAAATTATTTCAGATTCAAAGCGTGGCATCGTGGTCGAAGGTCGCGACATTGCAACGGTAGTAGCACCTGATGCGGCGCTGAAGATCTATTTAACTGCTGACTTAACTGCTCGAGCAGTTCGACGTGATGCCGAAGAAAATTCAGTTCAAGGCATTGAAAACGTTGCGCAATCTTTGAGCAGTCGCGACGAACTAGATTCAACTCGCGAAGTTTCACCGCTTGCCCTTGCGCCAGATGCGCTGACGATTGACTCAACACATTTGAGTTTAGAAGAAACTGTTGATCGCATCTGGGAGTTATTAAAACAGCGTGAATTACTTGGTTTACCAGTCGTTGCAATCTTGGGTCGACCAAACGTTGGAAAATCAACGCTGATTAACCGGTTCATTGGTCGACGCGAGGCGATCGTCGAAGATACTCCTGGTGTAACTCGCGATCGCGTTCAATACGAATGCGAATGGGGCGGTCGTCGTTTTATTGTTATGGATACTGGTGGCTGGGAAGCAAAGCCAGATGGAATTTCAATTCAAGTAAGTGCTGGCGCCGAACAAGCAATGCGTGAAGCAGATGTTCTTGCCTTCGTAGTCGATGCACAAGTTGGCGCACTCGATGAAGATGACATCTTGGTAAGCGAACTTCGCAAAGCTAAAAAACCAACAATTTTGATTGCTAATAAAGTTGATGATGAACGCGCAGAATCCGAGGCATATGCCCTCTGGAACCTTGGGTTAGGTGAGCCGTATTTTGTATCTGCGCTACACGGTCGCGGTAGTGGCGACTTGCTTGATCATATTGTGGCTGAGCTGCCAGAGGTTGGTCGCGCACAAGTACAAGATGGCTACCGTCGCGTTGCTCTAATTGGCCGCCCAAATGTTGGTAAATCAAGTTTGTTAAATGCCTTAGCCGGAGAAACACGTTCTATTGTTGATGATGTTGCAGGCACAACTCGCGATCCAGTAGATGAGTTAATTGAATTTGGTGATCAAGTTTGGCGTTTCATTGATACAGCTGGCTTACGTAAGCGAGCTAACCAAGCAAGTGGTACTGATTATTATGCGACGCTTCGCACTCAGACAGCGTTAGAGCGCTGTGAAATTGCAGCGGTTGTTCTCGATGCATCTAATCCGATTTCTGAACAAGATCTGCGAATCATCACAATGGTTGAAGAGGCCGGTAAAGCGATGGTGATCGTGATGAATAAGTGGGACTTAGTTGATGAAGATCGTCGCGATCAATTAGATAAAGAGATTGACCGACATCTTGACCAAGTTGAATGGGCACAGCGAGTAAATGTGGCAGCTAAGACCGGTTGGCACCGCGATCGTTTAGCCCCAGCTTTGCGCACCGCACTAAGTGGTTGGGAGCAACGTGTGCCGACGGCCAAGTTGAACTCATTCCTGGGCGCACTAATCGGCGCGACACCACCACCAGTTCGAGGCGGAAAACAACCAAAGATTTACTACGCGACTCAGGCAGGTATTGCACCGCCGAAGTTTGTGATCTTCTCAAGTGGCTGGATCGAAGCGTCATACCGACGATTTATTGAACGCCGCTTGCGCGAAGAGTTCGGATTCCCGGGTACCCCGGTCATGGTGGCGATCCGAGTCAAGGAACGCGACAAAGAGTAATGCTGACGATTCCTAACGCCTTAACTTTTCTGAGGTTTCTCGGAATTCCACTCTTTCTGTATTTAGCGCTATATCTTGAGACCGATGGTTGGGCGATTACCGTGTTGGCCGTTGGGGGAGCTACAGATTATTTCGATGGCAAACTCGCAAGAGCCTGGGGTCAGACTTCGCGTTTCGGTGAAATAGCTGACCCGACAATTGATCGCCTATATATTTTGGCAGTCCTGATAGCGCTATACCTGCGCGACGCGATTCCGCTTTGGTTGATTGCAACCCTGTTGGGGCGGGATCTGATTCTGGGGCTGCTATCGCTTTGGCTCAGTGCAACTAAGCGCCCGCTAATCGAAGTCACTTTCTTAGGTAAAGCTGCCACCTTTAATCTTTTGTATGCCTTTCCCTTCTTGCTGCTTGCTCTCTCGGATTCCTGGTTGGGTACGATCGCCTTCGTTTTAGGTTGGGCTTTTGCAATCTGGGGCACGGCGCTTTATTTGTTCACGGGTTTTTCATACTTCATAAATGCGGTATCCCGTACTAAGGTTCGCGGAGATAAGTAGACCAAGTAGGTAGTTGAAGAGTTATTGAGAAGAGGGACGAAATGTCAAACATTCCAGCGTATTTGAAGTACACCAAAGAGCACGAGTGGGTTCGTGACTTGGCAACTGCTGGAACTGTTTCGGTGGGAATCACCGACTTCGCTCAAGGAGCTCTCGGCGACATTGTTTATGTGCAAATGCCTAAGGTTGGCGACACCGTTGTTAGTGGCAAAGTTTGCGGCGAAGTTGAGTCAACCAAAAGTGTCTCTGAAATTTTCGCGCCAGTAACTGGAAAAGTTATTGCGATCAATGAGTCACTATCTAATTCGCCAGAATTAATCAACTCCGATCCATACAACGCAGGCTGGCTCGTGGAAATCGAACTCTCAGAAACTTCTAGCGATCTGCTAACCCCAGAGCAATACGGACAAATCACCGCTTGACCTAACCCCATACTCAAAATAGGGTAAGCCTCCAGTTAAGGATGAAGTTGAAATTCAAACTTTCATCACTTTGATTTGAAATGGGGGAGTGGAAATGGCTGCAGCTGAAGTAGAGCGCGAACTCACCACCACTATCTCACTAGGAGTTAGACCAGTAGTAGATGGTCAGGTAAATCTTGATACTTTAATTCAATCACTTGATGCTGATAATCAAGGCGTGGTTGCTCAAGTTCTTGCCGCAAGTGAACCAACTGCTTTGTTGCTAGTCCTAAAGGGTGCCGGTCGCGGCAATCGATTTATGGTCGATCAGACAGGCACCACAATCGGTCGCGCCGTTGATTCGGGTATTTTTCTAGATGATGTAACTGTTTCGCGAAAGCACGCAACGATTAACTTTGATCAGGAATTTACCTTCACTGATTCCGGAAGTCTTAACGGTTCATATTTGAATAATGAGCGAGTTACAACTTCCGTGCTGAAGTCCGGTGATGAAATTCAAATAGGAAAGTTTCATTTAGTTTTTATTAGCAATAAAAGTAATAGCAGTAATTCCCAATCAGATAACAAGTAAGAAAAATCGGAGATCAAAAGATGAGCGTTCCAGCACGGGCATACCTCAGCATCGGTGAAGTTCTAAATAAGCTTCGCGGTGATTTTGCGGATATTACGATCTCAAAGATTCGCTTTCTAGAATCTGAAGGTTTAATTGATCCGCAGCGAACCCCATCTGGTTATCGCAAATTCACTTCAACCGATCTTGACCGCCTGCGCTATGTGTTGCTTGCTCAACGCGATCAGTATTTGCCACTACGTGTGATCAAGGAGAACCTCGATGCGATTGATCGTGGTCTACAACCTTCAGCTACTGGGGGAGCCGCAGCACCTCGTCCGCAACTTGGGCTAGCTACTGTCGATGGCGAGTTCGCACCGTCTTCATTTGGCGACACCAACGATTTGAGACTTAGCCGCGAAGAGCTTTTGAAGTCTTCTGGCATCAATGATGATCAGCTCACAGAGCTAGAGTCATTTGGTCTGATCACAGTTCGTGGTCGTCATTACGATGCCGATGCGCTAGCTATTGCACAGGCAGTTTCCGAGATGGCGGCCTTTGGAATCGAGCCTCGACACATGCGTTCATTCAAGTCAGCTGCCGATCGCGAAATTGGTTTGATCGAGCAAGTGATTACGCCGCTAGTGCGCCAGAAGAGCACCGAGTCAAAAGCTCGCGCCGAAGAAGTAACCAAGGAAATTGCAGCACTTTCAATTCGACTACATGCCTCGTTGGTGCGTAGCGGACTTCATCGTTTTCGCTAAGTAGATGTCCTCCGAAATGATTCCGATGGAGGTCATCGGCGTACGCGTCGAGATGCCATCAAACCAGCCAATAGTTCTGCTACGCGAAATTGATGGCACACGATTTCTGCCAATCTGGGTTGGGGCAGTAGAGGCGACCGCAATCGCATTCGCTCAACAAGGGCTCGAACCACCTCGTCCGTTAACTCATGACTTGATGGCTCAGCTTTTCGATAAGTTCGATGCCAGCTTGGTGGCCGTGCACATCAATGAATTGCGCGATGGCGTTTTCTATTCGACCTTGCAGATGCGCGACTCATTGGCCAACTTAGTTCAACTATCGGCTCGGCCATCTGATGCCGTAGCCCTAGCACTTCGAACCCATAGCAATATTCTGGCTAGCTCGGATCTACTTGATACCGCCGGCATTGAAATTCCGGAAGGTGCAGTCGTTGATGAGGGCGATTCCGGCGATCAAACGGTAGAGCTCGAAGCCTTCCGCGAGTTCCTTGAGGGCATCAACCCCGAGGATTTCAAGGGATAGTTGAGCGTAAAACTCTAAACCTAAAGTAGAGGTTTCAACCGTGTCGGTCATTGCAACGGTGTAATTCGACTCCTACTCTTTAGCCATTAGACCCCACTAATCATTAATCGAAATGAGTTCCCCCTCATGAGTCCTACTGACTTCGAAATTGGCTATCGCGGCGCTACTGCTTGTGCTGCCGCTGGAATTACTTATCGCCAACTAGATTATTGGGCACGAACCGGTTTAGTTGAACCAAGTATTCGTAGCGCTGGGGGATCCGGAACTCAACGTCTATATGGCTTTCGCGATATTTTGGTTCTAAAAATTGTTAAGCGTCTACTAGATGCAGGTGTATCACTGCAAAATATTCGTACCGCAGTAGATCATTTGCGTGGCCGCGGAGTTACTGAATTAGAGCGTATTACTTTGATGTCAGATGGTGCCTCGATTTATGAATGTGCCAGTGCTGATGAGATGTATGACTTGGTGCAAGGCGGCCAAGGAGTATTCGGAATCGCAGTTGGTCGGGTTTGGCATGAAGTTGAAGGCTCACTTTCGAACCTTCAAGGTGAGGTCAATGGTCAAATCGTCGGTGGCGAAAATAACGACGAGCTCTCGCAACGTCGGGCGCGCAAAGGCGCTTAATCGCCCGTATTCTGCTCACCTTGCTGGTCGTTGATCAGTAGTTCTTCGAGACCTAGGGTGAAACTGCATGAGTGCGCACGAGAATTTTGAATCACGCCATATTGGGCCCTCGGCTGTTCAAGAAGCAACAATGTTGCACGAGCTTGGTTTTGCAGATCTTGATTCATTTATAAAAGCAGTAGTGCCAGAAAATATTGCAATGGGCCATCACTTAAAAGATGTGTTGCCACCAGCTCTCTCTGAAGTCGAAACAGTTGCAGAGCTGCGCAAGCTAGCAAATCAGAATCAAGTATTTGATTCCTTTATTGGTACTGGTTACTACGGAACAATTACGCCCGCTGTAATTTTGCGAAATGTTTTAGAGAATCCGGCCTGGTACACCGCATATACCCCGTACCAACCAGAAATTTCGCAAGGCCGATTAGAAGCGCTATTCGCATTCCAAACTGCAGTTTGTGATTTAACTTCATTACCAATTGCAAATGCTTCGATGTTAGATGAAGGCACTGCAGCAGCTGAAGCGATGACGCTTGCCCGCCGAGTATTTAGTGGCGCCGATTCAGCGGTCTTCTTAATCGATAAATTCTTGCATCCGCAAACTAAGGCAGTTGTTGCAACCCGAGCCAAGCCACTAGCCATTGAAATAGTTGAATTTGATCCAAGTGAACCATTGTCGGATACTGCAAACCAGGAAATCTTTGGCGTATTAGTTCAGTATCCAAATACCAAGGGCGAAATTTTAGATTATTCAGCCCTTTCTGCTTGGACACACGAACGTAACGCACTTCTGATTGCAGCTACTGATTTGCTCGCACTCACACTGATTGCGCCACCAGGGGAGTGGGGTGCTGACATCGCAGTTGGATCAGCTCAACGCTTCGGTGTTCCAATGGGATTTGGTGGACCACACGCCGGTTTCATGGCGGTCCGTACCGGATTAGAGCGCTCGCTACCTGGTCGGCTTATTGGTCAAAGTCTTGATGCACATGGAAATCCAGCATTTCGACTAGCGCTGCAAACTCGAGAACAGCACATCCGTCGCGACAAAGCGACTAGCAATATTTGTACAGCGCAAGTTCTTCTGGCAGTAATGAGTGCCTTCTATGCCATGTGGCATGGCGCCGATGGTTTGAAAGTTATTGCAAATCGAGTTCATGCCCAAACTGATTCGTTAGTTAAGGCACTTGCGACTAGTGATCATAGAGTTTTGACCAAGAATTTCTTCGACACAGTTTTGGTCGAAGTAAAAGATGCCGCACTTATCCATCGCACGGCTAGAGCGTTAAGAATTAATTTGCGCGAAGTATCGGCTAATGTCGTCGGAATTTCTTTTGATGAAACCATCACGGCTGAGCACTTGAATCGCATCGGACAGATTTTCGGGGTTTCAATTGCGACTCCGCCTCGCGAAGTTTCAATTAGCAATGCACGTAAGAGTTCGTATTTAACGCACCCAATTTTTTCAACCAATCGGTCTGAAACTTCCATGATGCGATATTTGCGTACATTGGCCGATCGAGATTTAGCGCTCGATCGCACCATGATTCCGCTGGGATCTTGCACGATGAAATTAAATGCGGCCACTGAAATGGAAGCGGTTACTTGGCCGGAATTTTCATCCCTTCACCCATTTGCACCGGCCGAGCAAAGTGCCGGATCTCGGCAACTTATTAAAGAGTTAAGTGATTGGTTGATTGCAATTACTGGCTATGACGCAGTATCGCTACAGCCAAATGCCGGTAGCCAGGGGGAGTTCGCTGGTCTGTTAGCAATTCGCAATTATCACGATTCGCGTGGCGACCAAGCTCGCAAGATTTGCTTGATCCCATCTAGTGCTCACGGCACCAATGCAGCTAGTGCGGTTATGGCTGGAATGAAGGTCGTGGTAATTGAATGTGATGCCGAAGGAAATGTAAGCATCGAAGATCTTGAAGCAAAGATTGCCGCCCACAGTGGGGAAGTGGCTGCGTTGATGGTTACTTATCCTTCAACCCACGGTGTTTTCGAAGTCGAGATCTCACGGATCTGCGCCTTGATTCATGATGCTGGTGGTCAGGTTTATGTCGATGGTGCGAACTTAAATGCCTTGGTTGGTTTAGCCCAGCCTGGAAAATTCGGGGCAGATGTATCGCATTTGAATCTGCATAAGACATTTTGTATTCCGCACGGCGGTGGCGGTCCGGGAGTTGGTCCAGTAATTACCCGTGCGCATTTGGCACCGTTCTTACCTAACCATCCAATGGACGCTCTGGCGGGCCCAGCAACTGGACCTGGCCCAATCTCGGCAGCTCCCTTTGGTTCAGCCAGCATCTTGCCAATTAGCTGGGCATATATTCGCTTGATGGGCGGCACGGGTCTAACTCATGCAACCCAAGTTGCGATTCTCTCGGCCAACTACATCGCTCGAAAGTTGCAAAATGATTTCCCAGTTCTCTACACGGGCGCTAACGGTTTGGTGGCTCATGAGTGCATCCTGGATTTACGCGAGATCACCAAGATCAGCGGCGTGACTGTTGATGACATCGCTAAGCGCTTGATGGATTATGGCTTCCATGCTCCAACCATGAGCTTTCCGGTAGCGGGTACTTTCATGATCGAACCGACTGAGAGTGAAGATATCGCCGAACTCGATCGCTTTATCGCGGCCATGAAGGCTATTCGCGCCGAGATTGATCAGATTATTAAAGGTGAAGTAATGGTTGAGGGTTCAGCGCTTCGAAATGCGCCTCATACGATTGAGGCGGTTTTAGATCCTAATTGGGATCGAGCCTATAGCCGAGCCACGGGCGCTACGCCTGGGACCCGAGAGGGGCTTATTTCGGGTGAGTTAATTGGCACTCGCGGTAAGTATTTTCCTACTGTCGGTCGTGTTGATGGAGTTCATGGCGACCGGAATCTGATCTGTGCTTGCACGCCAGTAGCTGAATACGCGGAATAGATAACCAGCAAATCACGCTGGAAAAGGGGTAGTGGCTAATTCCTTTTACTTAACATAATGTAACTTATCGGCGTTTACTCACACGGGCGAAATAGCTCAATCCACCAGCAAAACCTAAGCCAATGAGCAACACCAATACCCAGGCAAACTCGCCCACTCGATCATAAATCGTTCTAGTCGAATTAAGCGCCACCGCACTATTGATACTGGCTGAAATGTTTTCCTTAGTCGATTTCAAAACTATGCCATTAGTGTCGACAATTGCCGAGATGCCAATTGTTGAAACGCTGACCGCATATCGAGCATGTTCAATACTTCGGATCCGAGTTATCGCCAGTTGCTGGGCGCTTTGAGCCGTGTTTGCAAAAGTCGCACTGTTGGTCTGAACCACGAATAGATTGCTTGAGTTGGCCGAGCTTTGAATTAATCGATCATCAATTAGCTCGAAACAGATGATTGGAGCGATCTTGGCTTGGCCCACCTGATGAATTACAGCGGCGTTGCCCGGCGTAAAGTCTTCGACTTGATTGGGCAAATCCGAGAAAAATGTCAATGTAGAACGTAGCGGCATTACCTCACCAAACGGGGTCAAATGTCGCTTTATGTAGCGAGTAGTTGCGCCCACTTTTGGTTCCCAAAGAACCGAAGCATTCTGCAATTGACCTTCGGTACGCAGAACTGCCCCGATAATTAATGGCACTTCGGACTTGTCGACTAACGAGGTAATCGCACTGCCGATTTTAGGAATGTTAAATGGGTCAACATCAACTGAATTCTCTGGCCAAATAATTAAATCTGGTTTCTTGCCGCCACTTAGAGCCTCCTCGGTTGCGGTTAAATGTCGATAGAAAACTTCAGTAGCGCGTTCGTTGAAATCTAAACCCAGCTTTGGAACAGAGCCCTGTACAGCTAGAACTTGAAAAGTTTGTCGTGGTGAGTTGTTAGGAAATACAAATATGCCAACAAGCGTTAACGCGATTGCGATACCTGGGAGAGTCAAACCACTTCCCCGCTTTGCGAGTTGGAAAGCGGCAACACCCAATAAAAGTGTGGCTAAGGAAAGTAGAGATACGCCACCGACACTAGCTAATCGCGCATATGGCGCATCAACTTGGGAGAATCCAATACGTAGCCAACCAAAGCCGCCGAATGGAAAACGACTCCGTAACTCTTCTAACGCCAAGAAAGCAACGGGAAGAAAGAAGTACCAGTACTCCCCTAGTCGCTTGAGCAGCGCCAAAGGAAGATAGAAAATGGTCTGCAATAAAGCGAGGGCAATCCAGGGCGTGATGCCGACATATTTATTGCTCCAGATCAAACCTGCAGCGTTGAAAGTAAATGCGAATATCGCGAAAGAAATTAAATACTTATCGCTTTTGTTAATCGTATAAATCAGCAATGCAAAAGCCAGAGGGGCGGCAAACCAGAGACCAATCGGTTTGAATGCAGCTGAAAGCAGTAACCCGCTTAAGAGCGCATGAAGTGAGTACATGCTGCTACCAACCGAGGGCGGCGATTAAGCGATCGATACTCGCACCCAACCCGTACTGATCTTTGATTTGATATAGCTTTGATAAGTCTGTCGGAGGCTTAGGCATTGAGAGATCAACTTTGGGAAGCGGTGCATCACGGGCAACTCGGACTAATTTTGGCGCAATACTTAAATAATCCGCACCTGCAATTATCTTCTTAGCCAGCGCTGGTGGCAATGAATCATGTGCTTCATGCGCCGCAGCGAGCGCGTCTTCCACTGTTGCAAAATTGTTAGCTATTACCGCAGCACCCTTTTCACCGATTCCTTTAACGCCGGGCAGCCCATCAGATGGATCTCCGCGGAACATCGCAAATAAGTCATAGCGATCACCTGGAATTGCGTACTTGTCTGCCACATACTTGAGATCGACTAAATCATGCTGTGATATTCCTTTTGCTAAATAGACAACCTTGATATCCCGTTTGTCATCGACCATCTGAAAAAGATCACGATCGCCCGTAACAATTCGAATCGGCCCAGGTTCGACTTCGGCATAAGTGGCCATAACATCATCGGCTTCATAATCATCAACACCAACGACGGGAATTCCAAAGAGATCTAAGATGTCGAGCAGAATCGGAATCTGTGGAGTTAGCGTTTCCGGTTCTACTTCTTCTTCGCCTTCTTCTTCCAAACGATTAGCTTTGTAATCTGGAAAGAGATCAACCCGCCAACTTGGTCGCCAATCCCCATCGAGGCAAGCAACTATTCGGTTCGGTTTGTAGATGCCAATCAAGCGCGCAGTCATATCGAGGTAGCCGCGAATTGCATTAACTGGCGTGCCGTCAGGACCTAATAAAGTGTCGGGCATTCCGTAGTAAGCGCGGTACCAAAGCGAGGCGCTATCGAGCAACATCAAAGTCATAAGTCACCCAGCATATAACTGACTACTCCCCGATCAATCCGCTTTACTGCTTCGCGACAAGTTGGGCGTAGTTTTTCACTCGCTGCCGCGATTTGATTCATAAGATCAATTAGTTGTTTGGTCGATCTCACAAAGTCGCCGACCGACATATCGCTACCTTTTAATACATTGTTCAAAGAGTTGCCATTGGCCCAACGATATGCGATGTAGCAAAAGCCCAAATCTGGGGCTTTTTGCGTCTGAACTTGGTGCTTCTCTTCGATTTCTTCTAGCTGGCCCCAAACATGTGCGATCTCTCCCAGAGCGTTGGCGACATTTTGATGTGGAATCTTTGGCGCTAAATCTTCTTGTGAGCGAGATTGGTAGATCATGCAGGAGACAACTGAGAGCAATTCGGCTGGATTTAAATCATCGAGTAGTCCTAAGCGAATGGTTTCCGTCAGTAGTAGATCAGATTCGGCATAAATTTTTGCCAAGATCTTTCCTTGGGCAAGGGGCTTTTCACCTTCGATATACCCGAGTTCATCTAGTACTGCGCAAATGCGATCAAAAGTTTTGGCGATAACGTGAGTACGATTTTCAATACGATTCGTTAGTCCCTCATTCTCGCGTCGTAGTCGACCAGCGCGTTCTTGGATACGCGCGTGCGCTTCGCGTTCATTACAAGCATGGCAGGCATGACTTCGTAACGCTTTACGCAGTTGATCGATTTCACCTTCGAGATGTTGGCGTTGTCTATTGTCAAAAGTCTTTCGCCCGCCACGCTTGGAAAGAAGGGCCTCAAGCTCTTTTACTTCACGGCGCATCGATGCGTACTGGTTGAAATCGCCTAAGTGACATTGAGCTGATTCAACTAACTCGTCTATTGCCGTTTGATTACGTCGCACTTGGCGATCGAGCCCGACCACCGCACGATCAGCTTGGAACTGCGCGAATGATGATTCCAAAGAGCCACGTGCTCGCTCGCGACCAAAGCGACTAATCAAATTAATTGCCATGTTATAGGTTGGCGTAAATGATGAACGCAGCGGATAAGTTCGAGTGGAAGCTAAACCGGCAGCAGTGGCCGAATCAACTGAAGGCGACCACTGCACAACTGCGTTACCTTCAATATCAATTCCGCGGCGGCCAGCACGGCCAGTTAACTGGGTGTACTCCCCCGGCGTGATTGGCACATGGGCTTCACCATTCCACTTTGTTAGTTTTTCCAAAACAACTGTTCGTGCTGGCATGTTGATTCCGAGAGCTAAAGTTTCGGTCGCGAAAACAGCCTTGATTAAGCCTCGTTTAAAAAGGTCCTCGATTGCTTCTTTAAAACTTGGGAGTAAACCTGCATGGTGTGCAGCTATGCCACGTTCGAGAGCACTTAACCATTGATCAAAACCCAGGACTGCAAGATCTTCTTCGGCTAAGTTCTGCGTGTAGTAAAGCGCGGTCTTAGTAATTTCGGCGCGTTCCTCGGAATTTGTTAGACGTAGCCCAGCGTTTAGACACTGGTTTACCGCTGCATCGCAACCAGCACGAGAGAAGATAAAAGTAATAGCCGGCAGTAGGTTCTCACGATTTAACTTTTCAATAATATCTGCGCGCGATAACCGGCTTTCGTTTTGTCCAAATCGCTCGTGTCTATTTCGGTCGGTATGGACCTTGCGCATAGCTTCACGTTCTAGTTTGAGAATTTCAGGATTGACTTGTCCGGGCTTACTAAAGAGATCAACTAGACGTTGGCCAATTAACACATGTTGGTAAAGCGGGATCGGTCTGATTTCGCTGACTACAACCGTTGTATTCCCACGAATTTCATTTAACCACTCGCCAAACTCTTCCGCGTTTGAAACGGTCGCCGAAAGCGAAACAACTTGCACGCTTTCCATGAGGTGAATAAGTACTTCTTCCCAAACTCCGCCGCGAAATTTATCGGCCAAGTAGTGAACTTCATCCATTACGACCCAGCCCAAGTTATTAAGAGTGTTGGATCCGGCATAGAGCATGTTGCGCAGTACTTCGGTAGTCATTACCAAGATTTCGGCTTCGCTATTGATGCTGGTATCACCAGTAAGTAGCCCGACTTTTTCCTCACCGAAACGTTCTACAAACTCGGCAAACTTTTGATTCGATAGCGCCTTAATTGGGGTGGTGTAGAAACATTTTTTGCCATTTTTGAGAGCAAAGTATGCGGCGAACTCACCCACCACAGTTTTTCCGGCACCCGTAGGTGCTGCAACCAAGACGCCATGCCCATCCTCAAGTGCTTGGCAGGCTTGAATTTGAAAGTCATCGAAGCCGAAATCAAAGGAATCAATAAACTCTTGAGTAACTGAGTGCTTCGTCCGTGCTTTAGCTGCTGCGTAGGCTTCGGCAGGTGAAAGTTGATCCTGGCCGCTCATGCGGGCCAAGTTAGCAGGGTTTGCGGCAAAGCTTCGACTTGAACTGGCAGTTGTCCAATACGTTCACCATCTGCATAAGCGACCGCTGAAGATTCAATGCGCACTCGCTTCGCCCTGATTACTTCAACTTGCGGGTGTTCTATGTGAGTTCCTTTATAGACCGTTGGAAATACTTTAATGAATTCCAATTTAGATACTGGGTGCAGGATCATGATGTCAAAAAGACCATCTTGTAAATCCGCGTTCGGGCAAACTTGCATGCCGCCCCCGTAAGAGGGACCATTACCGATAGCGATCAACATAGCTTCAATTTCCAAGACTTTCTCATCTGCGAAAATTCTGAATTGGATTGGTTTGAACCTGGGAAATTCGAGTGCAATAGCGGCATTGTATTTAGCTGGACCCTTTGGCCATTTCATCGTATTGGCCCGCTCGTTAACAACTGAGTCAAAACCGCTTGATAAAACGGCGCCAAAGTACTCGCCATCTACCACTCCTACATCGACAAAAGTTGGTGGTGTCGAATTCAAATGAGCTAGATAATCTGTGAGATCGTGATCGAACCAACCTAAAGTTCGGTAGAAATCATTGCCAGTTCCACCTGGAGCTACTGCCAACGGAACTTTAAATTCAATCGCAAACTGTAATAAGAGGTGGAAT
>CAXNEB010000019.1:0-23354 GCA_964201645.1 Candidatus Planktophila sp. | reverse complement strand
TACGCTAAGCATAAAGCGTCGGATTTACAGTTCTCTCGCTAAGGTAGTGACATGGCACTCACCCAAAAGCGAGCGGCCTTTTTCGATGTAGATAACACCTTGATCCACGGATCATCGCTCTACTTTCTCGGAAGAGGCATGTACCAGCGCGGTTTCTTTACCAAAGCTGACATCTCGCGCTTCGTCTTAGCCAACCTGAGATTTCGCTTAACTGGCAAGGAAAATAAGGAAGAGATCATTAAATTCCAAAACGCGGCGACTGATTTTATTGGTGGCCATGGCGTTGCTGAAATCGAAGCAATCGGCCAAGAAATTTATGATGAATTCGTTTCTCCGGCACTTTGGCAAGGCACGATAGATATCGCTGGTTCGCATTTAGCCAACGGCGAAGAAGTTTGGTTAGTTACCGCAGCACCTGAAGATATGGCAATCTTGATTGCAAATCGTTTAGGTTTCACTGGAGCGCTCGGCAGTAAAGCGACAATCAAAGATGGAAAATACACCGGAACTTTAGAAGGTAACTTGCTGCACGGTGCTGAAAAAGCTGTAGCAATTACCAAGCTAGCTGCTGAACGAAATTTTGATCTCGCGCAGTGTTATTCATATTCAGATAGTCACAATGATCTGCCACTGCTTAGGGCTGTAGGAAAACCAAATGCAATTAACCCTGATGCAATCTTGCAATTGCGCGCCATGAGTGAAGGCTGGCCAATTCATGAGTTCCGCCGAGGCCGCAAATTTAGCCAGGTGTTCGGGCCGCTAGTTAGCCGATTGGCTGCTGGCTTAACTTGGCTCCGTCCTCCTAAATCTCGCTAGCCCGCCTACTTAAATAGGCGGAACATCCCTCCTTCCACTAATGTAGGACGGTTATGGAAATTCGCTCATTTACCGATTATCTGCGCTCGCTTGACGATGCCGGTTTATCTGAGCTTTTTGCTGCTCGCCCCGACTTGGTATCACCAGTGCCGCCAGATTTGGCTTCGCTCGCAGTTCGAGCATCATCATCACACAGCATCGCACGCGCGGTTGATTCGCTAACTGAATTTGAATTCCAAATTCTTGAAGCCTGTGTGGCTTTAGATGAAGAATTTACGCTAAAAAACGTTATTTCAATTACCCATAAAGATGCTGCAATTGCAGTTGCGCGACTAATTACTTTTGGCCTGCTCTACCCAACCGAAAAAGGTTTACGCCTGCCTACCTCGGTAAGCCAACTTTTAATTAATGAACCAGCCGGTCTTGGGCCAGCTTCGCTTGCTAAATTGAAATTAACTGAATTAAACGAAGCACCAGAAGCTGCTAAGCGAGTGCTGACTCAATTAATTTGGGGACCACCTCGTGGCAGTGTTGGAGATATAAAGAATCCAGGTCCTGGAATTGCTTGGTTACTAGATCGAAAGTTTCTAGTTCCGCTAGACCAGCGCACCGTAATTATGCCGCGCGAAGTCGGAATTTTTTTACGTGGTGGAAAAGTTCATAAGAGTTATGAAAGTACCGCACCTGCCGTAACCGGAACTAAGCGCGTTGAAAAATCTGTAAACATGGCTGCTGCTGCAAATGTGGCAACAGTGCTTGGTTGGGTCGAAGAACTACTTCACTTCTGGGCACAAGAACCAGTAGATGCTCTTCGTTCTGGTGGCCTGGGCGTCCGCGATTTGAAACTAATCTCATCACATATCGGAATCGATGAAAATTGTGCTGCATTCATTGCCGAACTTTCTTATCTTGCAGGCTTGCTTACTATTGATAGTGATGACCGTATTTTGCCAAGTAACAATTTCGATATTTGGCTAACCCAAAGCGCTGAAACTCGTTGGAGTGCACTTGCTGCAAATTGGTTAACAACTTCACGAGTTAGCGGTCTAGTTGGTCGCGGCGAGGCGAAAAGTGTTGCTGCTCTTGGCCCCGAACTCGATCGGGTAAATGCGGCAAGCACTCGTAAGTTGGTAATTAACTTGCTTAACGAACAACCAAATTTGGCCCCGGATTTAGAGAGCTTCACCCGCACCGTTAAATGGAAGGCGCCAAGTAAGCGTAATCCGGGCATTCAAGAAGAACTTATTCAATGGACACTGCGTGAAGCAGAGTGGTTGGGCTTTACTGGTCAAGGTGCATCAGCTAAATACGGGCGAGCATTTATGTCTGGGGCCGATGAGATTGGTATCGATACCGACCTACCAAAACCGGTTGACCATATTTTGATTCAAAGTGATAACACTGCAATTGCACCAGGGCCACTAGAGCATGACATCGCGCGTGATCTTTCCGCAGTAGCTGATGTCGAAAGCCGGGGCGGTGCAACCGTTTACCGTTTCAGCGAGGCTTCAATTCGTCGCGGACTTGATCATGGCAAAAGTGGTGAAGAGATTCGCACTTTCTTAGTTAAGACTTCAAAGACACCCATGCCACAACCGCTGGAATATTTAATTGCCGATGTGGCAAAGAAACATGGAAAGTTACGGGTTGGTAATACGGCCAGCTTTATCCGTTGCGAAGACACTTCACTCATTGCACAAATTATGAGCGATAAACGACTTGATGTGCTTTCACTAAGAAAAATTGCCGCTGAAGTTTTAATCTGTGATTTAGATGCAGCTGATGCCATGAATGTTTTGCGTAACGCTGGTTACTTGCCAGCCGCCGAAGCTAGCAACGGTGCCTTAATTACCGGTCACCGTTCTCATCGAGCAAAAGCAAAGCCAAAGCCACCACGTGTAATTGGTGAAATTGATCCGCCTTCTGAATCAACTCTGGCTGCTGCAGTCCGCTCAATCAGAGCTGGCGAAAAATCTAGTCACAAGCAGAGCAAAATTCGGGATTCAGCTGCAAACGCTTTAGGTTCATTGCCGCGTACTACCGCAAATGAAACTATGGATCTGCTGGCAATTTATGTAGAGAAGCAACAAGCCCTCTCGATTGGGTATGCCGATAACAATGGTGCGGTTTCACATCGCATCGTTGACCCAATTAAAATCTCAGCCGGCGCTTTAGTGGCTCGAGATCATGCCACCGGTGAGATGCAAAGCTTTCGAATCCCGCGTATTACGGGGGTCGCACCGCTATGACCAACGCACAAAGTCCCGAATACGGCAGACTTAACCCTATGTCCGACCTCATGATTAGCTCGCTCGAGACTTTAGTTCGCTGCGAATCTCCCACCGAAGATCTTGCTGCTTGTCGTGAAGTTGTCCAAGTTGCCAGTGCAATTGCTGCCGATGTTTTAGGAACTCCGGCACAGATTCGTGAAATTGAAGGTCGCCCAGTTTTCTGGTGGGGCGATGCCAAACCCGAGATTGTTTTGCTTGCGCATTTAGATACCGTTTGGCCAAAGGGTTCATACCAACCACTATTTGAAATCAACGGCGATGTTATTCGTGGGCCCGGAACTTTTGATATGAAAGTTGGCTTCTTGCAAGCCCTCTTTGCCCTTAAAGGAATCGAAGGCTCGGTTGCTCTGATTGCAACTACTGATGAAGAAACTGGCAGCCACGCATCACGCAATTTAATTAAAGAACTTTCCGAAAACGCTAAGGCTGTTTTAGTTCTCGAAGCTTCACTTGATGGCAAAGTAAAAACTGGCCGTAAAGGAACTTCGATGTATCAAGTTAAAGTACATGGACGTGCGGCACACGCTGGCCTTGAGCCCGAAAAAGGGATCAACTCAACGGTTGAAATTTCACATTTAGTATTACAACTTGCCGCTCTAGAGAATTCCGAACATGGCACCACAGTTGTGCCAACGATGTTAAGTGCCGGCACTACAACTAACTCGGTTCCAGATTTAGCTGTTTTAGATATTGATGCGCGTTCTTATTCAACGGCTGAACTGCTACGTGTTGATGCAGCCATCAAAGCGCTGCAACCAAATAATCCAGCTGCTCGAATTGAAGTAATCGGTGGCTTAAATCGTCCACCATTAGAACCTGCAGCTACGAAAGCCCTTTACGAGCGGGCTGAGAAAGTTGCTGCGACAATCGGAATTCCGGCTCTTGGTCATGTCTCAGTTGGTGGTGCTAGCGATGGAAACTTTGCAGCTGCTGCTGGTGCTCAAGTTCTAGATGGGTTAGGCGCAATTGGTGGCGGTGCACATGCCCTTACTGAATGGGCAAGTGTTAGCGCAATGCACCAACGAACTGATTTCCTGCACGCCTTTATTAAGGACCTACTTAATGACTGATGGCCCACTGATTGTTCAGAGCGATAAAACGCTGCTCTTAGATATCGATCATCCGGGTTCGGTTGAATGTAGGCGTGCTATCGCGCCCTTTGCCGAGCTAGAGCGCTCTCCTGAGCATATTCATACCTATCGGCTGACTAATTTAGGTTTGTGGAATGCCCGTGCTGCTGGCCACGATGCCGAACAAGTAATTGATACTTTGATCAAGTATTCTCGCTACGCCGTTCCGCATTCATTGTTAGTAGATATTGCCGAAACGATGTCGCGTTATGGTCGCTTGCGTCTTGAAGCTGACCCAGTTCACGGTTTGATTCTAATTACTAGTGATAGCGCAGTTCTTGAAGAAGTTATTCGTGCCAAGAAAATTGCACCACTGCTAGGTGTGCGTATTGATAAAGAGACTGTCGCTGTACATCCCAGCCAACGCGGCGCAATTAAACAATCACTATTGCGTCTAGGTTGGCCAGCTGAAGATTTTGCAGGTTACGTCGATGGCCAGGCACACGAAATTGAGTTAGTACAAAAAGATTGGAAAATTCGTCCGTACCAAGAATTGGCTGCGGAAGGTTTTTGGCATGGTGGCTCTGGCGTTGTTGTACTTCCCTGCGGTGCCGGAAAAACAATTGTTGGCGCTGCTGCAATGGCACATGCCAAAGCCACAACTTTAATTTTGGTTACCAATACAGTTGCGGCCCGCCAATGGCGAGATGAGCTACTAAAACGCACCACGCTAAATGAAGATGAGATTGGCGAGTATTCGGGAGCCAAGAAAGAAATTCGGCCAGTAACTATTGCCACTTACCAAGTTATGACCAAGAAGAAGAATGGTGTTTACGCGCACTTAGATCTTTTTGATACTCATGACTGGGGTTTGATTATTTATGACGAAGTGCACCTTCTGCCGGCACCAATTTTCCGATTTACCGCCGATATTCAATCTCGTCGTCGCTTAGGTTTAACTGCGACGTTGGTGCGCGAAGATGGCATGGAAGGTGAAGTATTCAGCTTAATTGGGCCTAAACGCTTTGATGTTCCTTGGAAAGAAATTGAATCACAGGGCTATATCGCTCCGGCCGAATGCGTTGAAGTACGCGTAAATCTGACTGAATCAGAACGTATGTTGTATGCAACCGCCGAGCCTGAAGAACGTTATCGCTACTGCTCTACAACTGCTACCAAACGTAAAGTTGTAGAGGCGCTGGTTGAACGTCATGCTGCCGATCAAGTATTAGTAATCGGTCAGTACATTTCACAACTAGATGAACTTTCTGAAGTACTTGGGGTCCCGCTGATTAAAGGTGATACCCCCGTTAAAGAGCGCGAACGTTTATTTGGGCTATTTCGTACGGGTGAAATTAAATGTTTAGTTGTTTCAAAGGTGGCTAACTTTTCGATCGATTTACCAGATGCCACGATTGCGATTCAAGTATCAGGTGCTTTTGGTTCTCGCCAAGAAGAAGCTCAGCGGTTAGGTCGCATCTTGCGCCCAAAATCTGATGGTCGAGGTGCGATATTTTATTCAGTAGTTTCGCGCGACACAGTTGATCAAGACTTTGCGCAAAACCGCCAACGTTTCTTAGCTGAACAGGGTTACTCGTATCGAATTATTGATGCTGACGATGTTTTTCAAGGGAAGATCTAAAGCGTTCTAGATCTACTCTAAACATATCGTGATGCTTGCCATCGATATGAATAACCGGCACTTCTTCGCCATACTTTTGAACTAGTTCATCGTTCCCATCGATATAAATCTTTTCTATTTCAAAATTCAATTCAGCTTTAACGGATTCCAAACTTTCTAAGGCCACATCGCAAAGATGGCAGGTCGTTCTCGAGTAAATAGTTACAACCGTCACTTCTTCTTACTCCGGTTTTTAGTAATTGCCCGATCGATTAATTCTTGTGCGATCAAAGTTGCATCATTCTTGGCGCGATAAGCGCTCTTCTCGAGATCTTTCAGAACTGCTTCAGCGGTAGCTTTAGTAACGGTTGCAACCATGGGGCCATACTTTTTTGCAAATAGTGAGTGGGCGACATCGCCAATTGCGCGAGCTAAATCTTCACGAGCCTCATCTAGCGTTGGTTCCGGGCGTGCATTTCCAGCTGAATTCTGCATAGAAATCGCAGGTTCTTGGCGCAGCCGATTGAGTACTTCGGAGTATTCCGTGGGGTCAATTTCACGAGAAATTTTAGGTTGCGCGGTCATTGGGCAATCATCTCACCCTGATAGCGTTGCGCAATATGTGGGGCAAATTCAGTAACGATAGAGCGAAATTAAGCATCGCCCTGCTCTCTGTTGCGTTAATTTCGAGCTCTCTCCTGGCGCCATCTGCTCAAGCTCAAGTGCGAGTTCGTGCGTCAACAGTTTGGGGACATACTGTCGCTGGAGATGTAGCAGCAGTCCCAACTGCAATTTCGGCACAAAGTGCGCCTTCGGCAGATTTAGCGAAGATTTCAAAGTTTAACGTTACCTATAACTCATTTCCGATTTGGGCCCGCGCTGAAGTTCAAGCCGCTCTAGATACCTGGGCCGAAAATTTCAAATCTTCCGTTGATATTACGGTCAATGCAACTTGGGGTCGAACTGCAAACAGCGATGTTCTTGGAAGCGCCCGACCTGGTAGTTATTTTGCTGGGTTTATTGGCGCACCAGATTCAACGCTTTGGTATCCATCAGCACTTGCCAATGCACTCGCTAATAAAGATTTAGACCGCGATAACCCTGAGATTATTATTCAAGTTAATTCAACTGCTAATTGGAATGAACGCGGTGACGATACGCCAAGAAGTAACGAGTATGACCTGCAATCAGTAATTTTGCATGAAGTTGCACATGGCTTAGGTTTCTTATCTGTCGATGTATATGACAATTTTTTTGGATACGGCAGCATCGATCAACCAACGCCTTTTGATGCATATATTCAAACACCTGATGGTCGCCGTTTAGCCGATATGCCAACCCCATCTTTGGAGTTAGGAAAAACTTTAACTGCTCCGCTTTATTGGATTGGCGAGAACGGTGTGCGCGCTAATGGTGGCGAGAAAATTAAGATGTATACACCTGTGATCTATGAACCAGGTTCGTCAGTAAGCCATTTAGATGAAGCCACTTATTCAAAGAGTGGCCCAGATGCCGTAATGACGCCAAATCTTGATGCGGGCGAAGTATTCCACCAGCCTGGACCACTTTTGTTGGCGATGATGGCAGATTTGCGTGTAAAGCCACCCGTTGGCCTCGCCGTAAGCGTTCCTGATGCACCTAGAAATGTTGAAGCGCTAATTGGAAATCAGAGCGCGATTATTACCTTTGATACACCAGCAAATGCACGAGCAGCACAGGTGACTGCTTACACAGTGAAGAACTTAAAAACTTCCCTAACCGTAAGCGGCACGACTAGCCCAATTGTTATTACGGGGCTTAAAAATGGTACTTCATATTCATTTGCCGTGAGCGCTCAAAACTCATTAGGAACTTCAGTTGAAGCTATTACCAAATCAATAGTTCCGCAAGCAGCTTGGAAGTTTGCGCCCGTTGATTTAACAACAGATGGCCGAGATATCGCCAGTACTACTTTTAATGGAAAGCCAATTATTGTTTTTACAGATGCCGCTAGAGGTACTTTAAGGATTGCAACTTGGAATGGCTTAGTTTGGAAAAAGACAACAGTTGACGGTGCCGGCGGTAGCGCGGGTCGTACCAAAAATAAAATTGCTGGCCGGATTTCGCTTTGCACCTCAGGAACTGGCACAAACCAGAAGCTACATATCTTTTACCCTGATGCGCTAGATCGAGACCTACGTTATGCCCAATATGATGGAAAGACATTTGCCTTTGAAGTTGTTGACGGCAATGGTCCCTCAATTCAAAATTATGAAATCCCTGATCGAGTGCGTACTGCCAGTGATGTGAGTATTAGCAATGCTTGTGCGATCACGCCAGCTGGAATCTCAGTTTTCTATCGCGACGAAAGCCAAGGAATTTTGCTCGGAGCCACAAAGCGTACTACCGCAACTAAGTGGACATATGAACTAATCGATGGTGATCGCAAAACTGATAATCGCACTACTGGTGATGTTGCCTTTCACTTAGCGGCCTATGTAAACAAAACAATTACCCATCTAATTTATGATTCGGTCTTAGTCATTAATCAAAAGCGTGAGATAACTTCGGGTGAGGTTAGATACGCAACTCGCAACGGCATCTCGCCAAGTAGTTGGAGTTATTCAACTCTGGATCAATCTGATAACGCAGTTCCGGTAGCTGGGTTTGATGTCGCAATCGCGCCGGAAAAAGCTGGCGTTCGAATGGCTTGGATTGCAGCTGGGGCTAACTCTGCGCCAGTTCCAAACCAAATCAGAAGCACCTTTGTAGGTAAAACAAAGGAGATCGCGACAGCGAATACTGATGGCTATGGCACGCCAGGGGCACGAATATCACTAGTAAATGGTGAACTCATATTTAATTGCGAAATGCGTCTTTGTTCCATGAATCTAACGCAGCCTAATAATCCGATCCGGTTAGTTACTTCGCAACAAACCACTGAACCAGGTCACGGTATATTTGTTACAGTTGATAAGAAAAGATTTTTACTAGCTGCACTAGATCGCCGTATTGCCTTTATCGTTGCTTAAATTATTTACTGGCTAGGCTATAGATATTGTTTCCGGTGTAAATAAAAAGACCTAAGGTCTTATTAAAGCCCATCGCAATTGGTTGACCTGAGAACGAGTTAGTTGAAAGAACTTTTCCGCTTTTATCAAATGTTAAAAGCGTTCCAGAGCCGGCGCTTTCATATGCAGCATAAGTTATTTTACTTACGCCACTTGCCACAACGGCACCGGAACTCGCTTTAAATCTAACCGTCCAGGATGGTTTCAGAGTCGGTTCAAATTTTGTAATTGTGGCTAGCGCAGAAGTTTTATTCTTTAAGAATCCGCCGAGTAAAAGTGAAGAAGTAGCACTTGCCCAATTTCTAGTAGCCCCTTTCTCGCCACTTCTTACTGATTGCACAATTTTTGGCGTTGCATCAACTTTTACAATTAGACCATCACGCACGCCAATCGCCTTATTTCCTAAAAACAATTCTGTGCCGCTGCCCAGCAAAATACTGCTGCCATCACTATTTCTAATCACTTTATCTAAAGTCGTAGTCGTTTTGCCAACTCGTAGTGATTTGCCAAATTTTCCTAATAAATCAGCTGAAACAAATAATGAGCCAGCCGACTGCCAGGCGACTATTGAAATTCCGCTTTTATTTGCACTCAATGAAGTCGGCAGAACTGGCTGTGTAAGCGGCAGCTGATACTTACCTGCGCCGGTACCCGCGCTACTAACTTTCCAAAGCGTTAAGTTGTTTAAATCAGGGCGTAATGCACCCTCATCTCCGATTATTACCCCATCAGGATTAGCTGCTGTTGGCGATGGATTAACGGGTGCTGGAATCGCAATAGGCGCGGCAGAGGCGCCAGCAAGCCAAATATCACCGTTCGCATCAAGTGCGCCAGCTGAAATAGTAAAAGCGGTTAAGTCAGAAAAACTATGCAGCCATTTTTGTGAGCCATCTTTATTTAGCGCAGTTACATATCCGCCGGTTGGAGTATTTCCAAATAGATAAATTGCACTATCGCCAACTAACATTCCAGCAATATCTTGATCGGCCGGAATCAATTTTACGCTCGTTAATGGCGTAACTGGAGCCGCAATTAGCGGAGTAGTCGAGACAATTAGTAAGGCGCTTATCAGCACCGCAATTTTTCGAAACATTTAAGCTAATTCGATCGAACGATCGCGCGCTGCTTTCATTGACTTCGCGACTAATTTTGAAAGTTCGCCTTCGCTAAAGGAATTAAGGGCAGCAGCTGTTGTGCCATTAGGACTCGTTACGTTTTCCCGAAGCTCAGTTGCGCTTTTGCCACTCTCAGCCAGAAGCTTAGCTGCGCCAACTAAAGTTTGAACTGTCAGTTGCGTAGCAACCTCAGAACTTAAACCGAGTTCTTTTGCACCAGCAACCATGGCATCGACAAAGGCGAAGAAATAGGCAGGGCCTGACCCACTTGTCGCGGTTACGGCATCTTGAAGTTCCTCAGCAACCTCAACAACTTGACCGGACTTAGCTAAAAATCCAGCAACAAACTCGCGTTGTGCTGATGTAACGCCGGCACCAAGAGAGATCGCCGCCATTCCGGCACCAACCATCGTTGCAGTATTTGGCATTACGCGAATTACCGAGTTTGGTTTTCCTAAGTTACTTGCGATGAAATCAATTTTCTTACCAGCGGCAAAACTCACCACAACTGCTGCCGGATTGATCGCGGTTCCGACTTCGGTCAAAACCGAGGCCATATCTTGTGGCTTTACAACCAAGAGAACGACATCGGCATCACTCACGCTATCTGCAATTTCGGCAATCGAAATTCCGTATCGATTAGTTAATTCGTTCGCACGTTCAGCTCGCTTCTCGCAAACCGCAATATTGGCGGGGGTTTCACCATATGCAATAAGGCCAGCGATTAACGCCTCGCCCATATTTCCAGCACCTATTACCGCGGTTTTCATCTCGCAATCGTACCTGTTCGCGATGTGCGCTTTTTGGTAATTACGCATAGGCTCAACCTCTATGTCCGAAGTAAAAGCAGGTTTTGCGCGCGATTGGGTCGAGTTTGTTGACCCTAACGATGACGAAGAGATCTTTAAGTGTGATCTGACTTGGTTAACTTCACACTGGACCTGTATTTATGGCGATGGCTGTAAGGGTGTTTTTGCTGATCGCCCAAATGATGGTTGCTGTACTGAAGGTGCAATGTATTCAGACGCCGAAGACGAAGCACGCACTCAACGCGCAGCTGCCCTTTTAACGCGCGATATGTGGCAATACTTTGATGCTGCACAACCAACTAAGCCCGGCGGCCTATTGCAAATTTCTGAAAGCGATGAAGATAACGAACGCAAAACTCGGGTAGTTGAAGAGTCTTGCATTTTCTTAAATCGTAAAGGTCACGAGGCTCCAGGATTTACTGGGTCTTTTGGTTGCGTGCTTCATCATCTAGCTCAAAAAGAGAACAAGCATTTTGTTGACACTAAGCCCGATGTTTGTTGGCAGTTGCCAATGCGTCGATCTTTTGAATCGCGCGAAGTTGGCGAGCGAACATATTCAATTACGGTACTCGGCGAATATGAACGACTTGCTTGGGGCGATGGTGGCGAAGATTTTGATTGGTATTGCACCAGCAACTCAGATGCTCATGTTGGAACCCAACCGGTTTACCTTTCTAATCGCGCAGAGTTAGTTGCGCTCATGGGGCAGGCTGCCTACGACATTCTGGCCAAACTCTGCGATGCCCGTGTTGAAGGAATTAGAGCAGCGCAAGCACGTTCACTTCCACTCTTCGTTCTGCAACATCCCGCAACTTTGCAGGCGCAGAAAGAAAAAAGTCAGTCCTAGCATCTAGGGTTTAGTTATGGCCAAGGTAGAAAAAGACCCCTTTAAGTGCAGCGAATGTGGCTGGACTTCGCAGAAATGGGTCGGCCGCTGCGGTGAATGTCAGGCTTGGGGAACCGTCGAAGAGATTGCCGCACCTAAAAAGTTGTCGCTAGTAGCTGGTCGAGTTACGCATTCAGCAACTCCAATCGGTGATGTTGATTTATCTGCTGCAAGCGCCAAACCAACTGGGGTATCTGAACTCGATCGCGTACTAGGTGGTGGCTTAGTTCCAGGGGCGGCAATTTTGTTAGCCGGCGAACCAGGTGTTGGTAAATCAACGCTCTTGCTTTCAGTTGCAGCTCAAACTGCCAAAAATAATATTCCTGCGCTTTATATAAGTGGCGAAGAATCAGCCTCACAAGTTCGCCTGCGCGCCGAACGCATTAACGCAATTGATCCAAAGTTGTGGCTGGCATCTGAAACTGATTTAGGCGCGGTAATCACACATATCGATGAAGTAAAACCACAATTATTAATAATTGACTCAATTCAAACTATTGGCTCTAGCGCAGCCGATGGTGCACCTGGTGGTGTAACACAAGTACGCGAAGTTGCCGGCGCACTTATTCGTATTTGTAAAGATCGTGATATCACTTTGCTATTGGTTGGCCATGTAACTAAAGATGGTTCTATAGCCGGCCCGCGTATGCTCGAACATATTGTTGATGTAGTTTTGCAATTCGAAGGCGAGCGTCATTCCAGATTACGTTTAATTCGAGCCATCAAAAATAGATTTGGTGCTAGCGATGAAGTTGGTTGTTTCGATCTAAGCGATACTGGCATCGAAAGCGTTCTTGATCCAACTGGCCTCTTTACTTCACGTCATGCCGAACCAGTTCCAGGTACTTGCGTGACAGTTACGCTCGAAGGCCGACGTCCGTTGTTAGCTGAAATTCAAGCGCTGGTTTCGCAAGGGCGAGAAAATGATTTCGGAAATGCTCGTCGCGTAACTAGCGGTCTTGATTCAGCCCGTACTTCAATGACTTTGGCCGTACTTGAGCTTCGCGCAAATGTGCGCATCGGAGGCCGCGATGTTTACGCTGCAACAGTTGGTGGCATGAAAATGTCCGAGCCGGCTGCCGATTTAGCACTTGCATTAGCTGTCGCTTCGGCGGCTAAAGCCCTTGCTTTACCTGCTGATTTAGTGGCAATTGGCGAAGTCGGGCTGGCAGGTGAGATCCGCAAAGTCAGTGGTGTATCGCGCCGACTAGCTGAGGCGCATCGCTTAGGTTTTAAGCGGGCCCTGGTACCAGTTGGTTCTGATGTGAAAATTGCTGGTATGGAAATCTACGAAGTTTCTCGGCTAGATCAAGCACTGCAGCGCGTAAAAATCGCGGAGTAATTAAATATCCTGATCTATTAAATGTCTAAGGCTAACTCTGCTGCGCGCTGCGCGATATCGCAATCCGAAATACTGATTCGCTCGCTGAAAAATGAGTAAAGCGCTTTTGCCAAGAATGATCCTTCTTGGCAGACTCCCCCGGCAATAACAATGCGAGGCGCATTATCTATCTGGGTGTCGAGTTGATGCACCAAGGCAATTAAGAATTGACTGGCTTCATAAATAATTCCTTGCGCATCGGCATCGCCCGCATCTGCTAACCGACCAACTATTGCTGCCAATTTGGCGATCTCTGAACGATCGCTGGAATACACAAATGCTTTGATGCCATCCCAATTTGTCGCGCCGATCTCTTTCAAGATCACATCACTTAACGAATCTGGCGCTACTTCTTCGCCAGTGTCAAGACCGGCAAGTACCCAGCGAATTGATTCACGACCAATCCAATATGCGCCACCTTCATCGCCTAATAAATAACCCCAACCGCCTGCGCGAACTGGACCTGCTTCATCATCGATATACATCGCAACTGAACCAGTGCCCGCATAAAGCAGAATTCCTTCGCCAACTTCAAAATTCGCGTAGTACGCCAATTCAATATCGTGAACAACTCGAACTTTTGCATTTGGAAAGTGGCTATGAAAAATCTGACCTAGCGGGTCGGTCGCACTATCTTCGGAAGCGGCACCAGTGATTCCAGCAAAGACGCCACTTATTTCAGCACCATTTACTGCCTTTGATATCTCGGTTAAGACTTCATTTGCACGCGCTTTTGATTCAGGACGGTAGATATGACCATCCATTGCAGCGCACTTTCCAGCAGCTACGATTTGCGAACCGTCATATAAAGCCCATTTAGTAGCGGTTGCGCCAGCATCTATTCCTAAGTAACTCATGCCACTAGCCTTTCACAGCTCCGGCGGTAAGTCCCTTAATAAATTGTTCGGAGAGCAGCAAGTACAAGATGATGAGTGGTAGCGCAGCGATTGTTAAGCCAGCGAAGAGCACGCCCCATTGGGAGGAATACTCACCAAAGAAGAGGGTCAGGCCTTGCATAATCGTTTTTTTCTCCGGGCTTTGCAGGAACACCAAGGGCAAGAAGAAGTCATTCCAGATCGGAATCGCTGAGTAAATTGCCACAATTGCTAAACCTGGTCGCACCAATGGGGCTAGAACCAATCGTAGTAACTGAAATTCTGAAGCTCCATCAATTCGCGCAGCGCTATCAATATCAGCTGGCAGTGATCTGAAAAATCCTGCCATGATAAAGATGGCAGCCGGCAGCGCACCCGATGCATAAACCAGAATTAAACCAATATGTGAATCGATTAAGTTCATCCACTTTAGTTGAATAAAGAGCGGCAAGATCGCCAACTTGGCAGGTATCAACATGCCAGTCAATACAAAACCATAAATCAAGCTATTGCCCTTAAATTGGTAGCGACCCAAGATGAAGCCAGCACCAAGAGCGCAGATTAAAATCACGACCAGCGAACCTAAGGTAACGATCAATGAGTTCTTCAAGAAGTTTGGGAATTCGCCATCTGCCCAAACCAGCGTGAAGTTATTCCATTCTGGATTGCGAGCAAGTTCAAGTGGATTTGCGCCAAAACTACCGGTCTCGCGCAGCGCTGAGTTCAATAAAAAGAAGACTGGTAGCAAAACCATCAAGGCATTGATAATTAAAACTGCTTTAAAAAATGTGCCGGTGAGTACTTTGCTGATCATTGCTCTACCTCACGTCGACGCATCAAATTTGAACCAACCCCGGCACCTACGCCCACGATTATGAAAATGATTACGCCGAGAGCAGAGGCAACTCCAATTTCATTTGAAACTGAATCAGCGCTACCAAAGGAAAGTCGATAGAACATAAGCGCCAAAGTATCGGTAGAGCCAGCTGGGCTACCAACAGTGCCGCCAATTACATACGGCAGATCAAACCATTCGAAAGCACCAATGAAAGTGAGGATAGTAATGATGGTCATTGATGGAGCAAGTAATGGAAATAGAATCTTACGGAATATCTGGCCTTCCTTGGCCCCATCAATCTTGGCAGCTTCAATGTAATCATTGCTAATCGCGTTAAGGCCAGCTAAAAAAATGATGGCTGGGAATCCGACCCAGCGCCATAAGTTAATAAAAACTAGCGTTGGAAGCGCCGTTGAGGTTTGGCCGAGCCACGGTTGTGCCCAGCTCTCCAAACCTATATCGGTCAGAATTTTATTGATTGGGCCAAAGTAAGAATTCAGCATTACTTGCCACATATAGCCAACAATTACCAGTGAGAAAATAACTGGCAAGAAAGTTACAGTGCGGAAAAAGCGTTGTCCGCGCTTCAATCTAAACAACGCGTACGCAATCAAGATTCCTAGCGAAGTCTGGATAACCATGATCGCAATAAAAACTAAGGTGTTATGGGTCAGGGCTGCGAAGAATTGATCGCGCCAAGGATACCTAAAGAGATTTTGAAAGTTTTCAAAGCCAGCGAAGGAGCCGCGCACAAAACCTTCCCATTGAAAAAATGAGTAACTCAAGGTCGTAATTGCAGGAACCGTAGTAAAAACCAGAATTGTTAAAAGCCCCGGTGCCAAGAAAATCCAAATGAACTTTCGTTGCTGTTGTTTCAGCGTTCTACTTTGCATTTCCATCTTTCTAAAAATATTAAAGAAGCTGGGTGCAGGTTTAACCCTGCACCCAGCCCTTAGTTAGCTATTTATTCTTTGCCAGCTAGCGGCTTGTACCAAGAAGCAACTGCAGCTTGAGTGTCTTTTGCAAGAGCAGCAGATGTAGTTCCACCAGATACCAACTTCTGGAGACCAGGTTGGAGGATTACTGAAGAAGTTGGACTGCCGAAACGGAAGCCAACTACATTCAAGAATGGTGTGCTGAACTGAGCACGAGCTGAGTTGATCCTGTTTACAACTGGATCTGTGATCTTCACACCTGGAGCTACCGGAATAATGAAGGTTTCATCAACCTGCGCTTGACTGTATTTCTTTGATGCCAGGAAGTTTAGGAACTTCAAAGCAGCCGCTTTATTATCAGTCTTAGCATTGATTGCATATGAGCCATCGCCCCATGCAGTTACGAACCTAGGTGATCCAGGACCCTTTGATGGTGCTGGGAACCAACCAATGCTCGCAGTTGGATTAACCTGCTTGAAGTAAGTAAGTTCGTAGTTACCGCCGATATAAATCGCAGCCTTACCGGTTGCGAACAGTGAACGTGCGGTGTTGTAGTCAATACCTTCGTGGCCAGCTGGGAAGTACTTTGAAAGTGTCTTTACAGCTTCAAGTCCATCAACATATGACTTACTAGTGAAAGTTGTTCTTCCGGCAACGAGATCGTTGTAGTAAGTATTTCCACCGTAGAATGTAGGTGCGATTGTCGCGTGCATCTGCTCGAGACCTGGACCGTTTCCTGGGTTACCGCTTGCATTAGCAAGTGGTTGGATTCCAGCAGCCTTTAGACGATTCAAAGTGTTGATAAATGAATCAAAAGTTGTTGGAGTCTGGCGAATGCCAGCCTTTCTGAATAGGTCTGGGTTGTACCAAACACCCATAACTGAAGCTGCATAAGGAACACCAAATTGACGCTTATCGGTATATCCCTGTGCTGCTGCCAAGATTCCTGGCGCTAACTTTGCAAGTGCTGGAACATCTTTAGTCGTTAGTGGCAAGAAGTTACCTGCATCTGAAAGCGAAGACATTCCACCATATGGACGCAACTGCACAATATCTGGACCTTTACCTGCAGTTAGCGCAGTCGCCAAAATCGCGTTGTACTCAGTTGCTACATATGGAGTGAATTTAACTTTGATGCTTGAGTTTGTTGATTCAAAGAGAGCAATCTGCTTTTCGTAGAAAGCTTTATCTTCTGGACGCCAGCTCCAGAATGTTAATTCTGTAGCTGCATTTGCAGGTAGAGCGGCAACTGCTGGAACAACAATTGAGCCAACAGCGAAAGCAGCTGCTACCAAGCCGCGGGTGCGGCGTGAATTGAGTTTCACTTATTTTCCTCCTCTAGAGCGGGTTGGTTTTTGGTCCGATTTCCGGGAATTGGATTCGACCATTTTTCTTCCGGAGCGGCTTCCCACAGCCGCCCTAGATTCATCCAGAGCTGCACGAGTGCCACTCCAGTTTCTTTGTGCTAAAGCAACACAAAGACAATCAACCACAGTTAATTGCGCAATGCGACTTGCAGTTGCGCCGCTTCGGAATGTGGTCTCCCGAGCTGATGTAAACAAAACTATGTCAGCAACGGCAGTTGCTGGGCTTCTAAGGGCATTAGTAATCAAAATAACTGTTACGCCGCGATTCTTGAACTCTTGCATAACGTCTACGGCGTCAACTGTCGTGCCGCTATGGCTGATTGCAACAAGTGCATCACCTGGGCCAAGAAGTGAGAGTGAAGTCAGCGCATTATGGACATCTCGCCAAGCGATTGCATTTTTACCTTGGCGATTTAATTTAAGTTGTAAATCCATGGCCACGAATCCACCGGATGCCACACCAAATAGCCCAATTGTCTTTGCTTTCTCCCAAGCATCAACGACAGCTGAAAAGCTCGCGACATCTAGTCTTTGCGCAGTTGCCTGAATAGCTAGCGCATCGGCTGCTGCAATTTTTCTAATTATTTCAGCTGGCGAATCTTCAACAGTAATTCCGCTATCAAGTTCTGAGGTATCAATACCGATTTGCCCCATGCGGCTTACTTCGCCAACAAGGGCCATACGAAATTCTGGAAAACCTTTGTATCCAACTGTTTTACTAAAGCGGACAACTGATGCAACTGAAGTATCGCTATGTTCGGCTAGTTTAGAAATATTCATTCGTGAGACTTGAACTGGATCTTGCAAAATACAATTTGCAATCGCAAGCTCGGTTGCGTGAAATGCTGATAATGAATTACGAATATGGCCCAAGAGGTCTGAAGAAGCAGCGCTCGTTGGCTCAGCCATAACGACTTTTTTAACCATCAAACTCACCACCTTCGCGATAGACATGAAAAAAACCTTCAGGAGACCGCAATGCTAGGTGAAACTCTTCGCCAAGTTAAGGGTGATTTAGGGGTAATTAGATAACGATTTGAGCACAAAAGTCCTGTAAAAAGGGCTGCCAGAGCTCTTCGGTTGCAGCTGGCTCACCCTCAGCATGTAGGCGGTTGGTCAAGAGCAAAGCAGCACTTTGGTGAGCAGGTGAAACACCCAGAGCAATACCGGTAAATCCAGTGTGACCCCAGAAAATTTCTTCACCCCTGTTGCTTGCAACTCGCCAGTTTCTAAAGCCCAGCCCCTGCATAGGGTCACCAGTGATTGCTAAAAAGTTATGTGCTTGCCATTTATTAGCAATTACTGCTTCGGCAAAAATAAGTAGGTCTTCGGCGGTCGAAAAGAGACCCGCATGACCAGCTACGCCACCAAGGCGATGGTAAGAATTTCCATCGTTAGTCTGACCAACTAGATATTCTTCGCGCCAATTTGGAAATGCTGCAACATCTAAATCAACTTCATAAGGAGTATTAGTAGACACCATTCTTTTCTCGTACCAATCACCTTTTGAAGTTGCTGCCACTTCCCCGACAATTGGCCCAAACGAAGTGTTCTGCAAACCAAGGGGCTTAAAAACTAATTCAGCAAAAGCAGTTGCTAAATCTTTTTGAGTAATAGCTTTAACAATTTCGCCAAGTGAGATGAAGCCTAGATCTGAATAACGTCTTCCGGAATTTCTTGGGTAACTCAAGGCAATTCTAGAGATCTGCTCAGCTACATTTGCTTGCAAGTCATCAGTAAAGTAAAGCGGTCGCCATTCGGCTAAACCACTTTGATGTGAGAGAAGTTCAGCAATCGTAATTTCTGCCTTATCTGTGCCTCGCCATGATGCTAAATACTTACTTGCTACATCGTTTACCTGTAATTCGCCTAACTCAATTAGATGAAGTAAGGCAGCCGTGGTTCCAACAATTTTAGTTAAAGATGCTAAATCAAATTTTGTATCAATGGTTACAGGTTGCTCACTTGCACCGTAGCGCTGGCGTGCTCCATTTGTTGAATAGGAGCCAATACCTGATTTGGAAGTTGCAAATAGATAGCCAGGTACTTTGGCCAATGTGTCAGCGCTATTCATAGGTAGAGCCTGCCACTTTCATAGCGTAAATGGCTCTCTTTAGCCCACCAAGAGGCATCTAGGTCGTGAACCAAATCTGGCGCAATCTCAGCAGCTAACGTTGCCGCAGCCCTAATGCTTTGATCGCCTTCCATCATGCTTCCGACATACACGCCGATTCCGGCAGCTTTGGCAGTTTCAGCCATCTCTCTGGCGGTAGTTAGACCGCCGGTCTTTAGTAACTTTAGATTCACTAGATCTATTGCGTCTAAAGCAATTAATTCAGTTAGATCGGCAGGAGTAAAGCATGATTCATCAGCCATGATTGGTATCGATGACTTGGCTTTAATTTTTGCTAGCGCCTTAAAGTCTCGTGCAGGTGTTGGTTGCTCTAGATAGTCAATTACCAATCCATTACTAGGTATCGCGTCAAGAACTTCGAGAGTGTGCTCGACAGTCCAAGCTTGATTTGCATCTATCCGAAGGTTAGAGCCCAAAGGCAGCGATGAGGAAATTAGCTGTAACTTCTCAATAAACTCGGCGACCGGTTCTAGATTCGCTTTAATTTTAAAGTGTGTAAAGCCCGCAGCTACCCGATCAGAGATTAGTGATGGCAATTTATCAATTGTGGTGACTGGAATAGTTACATCGGTAGCTATCAAAAAATCACTTCGAGCTCCAGTACCGAGGGCGCCGTTCAAGGCAATATCAATCGCCGCTTTGCTGCTACCAGTTAGCTGGGAATTTCTAATCTCAACGATGGCGTTTTCAAAGTCTTTACCCATAATTAAAGCCTGGGCATCTTGCTCGAGCTCTTTTATGATTAGCTCATGGCTATCGCCAGTAATCTTCGGCGTTTCGACAGTTTCGCCAACATGCCAATTACCTAATTCATCGCAAATCTCAAACTTAATTACTTGATATTCCGAGACTCCCCTAAGCGCTGTAACAAAGCGTTCTCGTAAATCTCGAGGGTAAGTGCTGACTCGAGTATCTGTTACCTCTCTCATGCGCTATTTATCTCGCTCACGCACTGGCCCCGACTAGACTCTTGATTGTGAACATTCGCCCCGTAGATAGCCACGATTTAGGCTCGCTTGTCACGATATTTCGGGCTTGCTGGAACATTTCATACCGAGACTTAATCAGCCAAAGTGTTCGCGATGCTATGGATATTGAAGCTGCCACCAAACTACTGACAAGCGCCGTGAACCCAAAACCAGGTCGATTTACTTTGATCGCAACAGAAGATGAAACTGGGTTAGGTTTTGCAAGTTTTGGCAATGATCCTGAAGATTCGACGAAAGGCCATCTGTACTCGCTATATGTATCACCAGATAGCGCCGGTAAAGGTGTTGGCAGTGCGTTGTTAAACGAAGTGATTATTGAACTCGGCAAAATTGGCCAATTAAATGTAACGCTCTGGGTATTTAAAGCGAACCCAATCGCTATTGGGCTATACCGTAAATCAGGATTTGTAGAAACTGGCCGCGAAAAAACTGACGAACGTTGGCAGATTCCGCAGATCGAAATGTTGCGCAAAGCAATTACTCAATAACTCGCAACTTAGTTGGCTTAATGTTTGGTCGTTGTGGCAGAACAAATGCGCCTTTACCTGGTGTCAACGAGCCAAGAATGCGCTCGCCATTTGCTCCGGTGCAACTAGGGATCTGACCTGGTTGTCCGTTAAGAGCTAGATATCCAATCAAGGCAAACATCAGGCCTTCTTTAGCACGCGGATCAATTCCGAGAACTTGCATTGAAAGTACTTGGCAGTTAGTTAAGCGCTCTTGCAATCTTGCCATCATTACCGGATTCGCTGAACCACCACCTGCAATATATAACTTTGCTAAGTTAAATTTTTCAACTTCAATTGCAACAGTCTCGACAGTTAGTTCAAGCAGAGTAGCCATTAGATCTGCAATGTTCCATGAAGAAACCGGGCCAACATATTCAATTAAGTAATCCAGATGGAATAACTCTTTACCAGTCGATTTTGGTGCCGGCAATTGGTAATAAGGCTCAGTTAAGAATTTTGCGAGTAAACCCTTATCAACGGTGCCGCTAGCGGCTAATTTGCCATCGGCATCATATGAATATTTGCCCCCAGAATGAGCATAGATAGCGGCATCTAACAAGCAATTAGCAGTCCCAATGTCATAAGCAAGCGGAATCAGGTTACTGCCCGCCACTGTGATGTTTGAAATTCCACCCAAATTAAGTGCGCCTTCTGGCTGTGCAGAGTGACCTAGTAATAATTGATCGACGATACTTACAAGTGGGGCACCGTGGCCGCCAGCTGCAACATCGCGAGAGCGAATATTTGAAAGGACTTGTACGCCGGTTTCTTCAGCGATCCAGGTTGGCTCACCTAATTGCAAGGTGCCTTTGGCCTTGTGGTCGGTATCGATCCAGTGGAAAAGAGTTTGGCCATGGCTAACAATTAAATCTGGTTCAAAATTAAACTTCTTCATTGCGCTCTGAGCGGCTGCACTAAATGCTTGGCCAATCTTGGTATCTAGAATGCAAACTCGTTCCATATCTACTTTACGAGGTGGCATTGAGTCTGCGATCATCTCGTGTAATGAGTCAGAATACTTGATTGACTCAAATCCGATTACTCGAACTTCGACCAAGTCTCCGCTCTGCACGAATTCACAACAGGCAACATCAATACCATCGTAAGAAGTTCCTGAAATCATGCCAATAACCTTCATGTTAAACCTCCGAACAAGCTACTAGGTGACCATTAGAAATATCGCGAAGCGTTGGTGCAATAGATGAACAACTTGGTACGGCTAAAACACATCGGGAATGGAAAGAACAGCCACTCGGAAGATTAACCGGGTCAGGTACTTCGCCTTCTAGAGTGCGTGCCAACATAGTTGGATCGCCAATAATGCTGTGATCAGGCATCGCGGCAATTAGCGCTTTGGTATATGGATGAACTGGGCTTTCGATGATTTCTTCCCAGGTACCAAATTCAACAATTTTGCCCAAGTACATAACGGCTATAACATCACTGATATATCTAATCATCGCTAAATCATGGCTGATGAAAATGTAGGTCAGTCCTAAATCTTTGCGGAGATCAATCAGAAGATTCATTACCTCGGCTCGAACAGATACATCTAGCGCAGATACTGGTTCGTCTAAAACCAGTAATTTAGGCTCAGCCGAGAGAGCGCGAGCGATACAAACACGTTGACGCTGACCGCCTGAAAGTTGATGAGGGTAGCGATTTCGCAGATCGGGATCAAGGCCAACCATCACCAAAAGTTCGGTAACTCGATCTGTAATCTTATCTTTTGCAACTAAGCCATGAACTTCTATCGCTTCAGAAATTGAATCTTCGATTTGCTGACGCGGATTAAGGGAAGAATACGGATCTTGAAAAACCAATTGCACCTGTGAGTGATGGGACTTCAAGCGATCTTTAGCTTTATTATCAATTACCGCGCCATCCCAGGTAATTGAGCCAGCTGATGGAACTTCAAGGCCAACAACTGCGCGAGCAAGAGTTGATTTACCGCAACCACTTTCACCGACGATACCTAAGGTTTGACCAACTTCAACTTTAATGGAAACCCCATTTAGGGCATTGATGGTTGTGCCAGAGGCTCGGTTTAAATAGCGCTTCTCAACGTTAATAATATCTAGAGACATTACTTATCTCCCATCGGATGAAAACAAGCAACTGATTTCTCTAAAGTACCGACTAACTTAGGCGCAGAAGCGGTGCATTCTGCAGTTGCCTTAAAACAGCGAGGTGCAAAAGCGCAGGTGTTGCCAACTAGCCAAGGCTTTTGTGGAACTCCTGGAATAGAAGTTAAACGCTTGCGAGATTTGTCGGTTCGCGATGGAAGTGAAGATAACAAACCATGCGTATATGGATGCTGCGGATTAGTAAAGATTTCTTGAACGGTTCCGGCTTCGACGATATTGCCGGCATACATAACAATTAGCCGATCAACTAAGTTAGCGACGACGCCTAAATCGTGCGTAATCCAGAGCATAGACATGTCACGTTTGCGCCGTTGCTCAGAAACTAGCGCCAAGATCTGCTGCTGAATGGTTACATCAAGTGCAGTTGTTGGCTCATCTGCAATCAATAACTTAGGCGAAAGTAGTAGTGCCATAGCGATCATTACTCGCTGGCGCATACCCCCTGAAAACTCGTGCGGATAACTCTCCATGGCTCGTTCTACTTGTGGAATGCCCACTTCGCGCAGGGCTGCTTCAACTCG
>CAXNEB010000018.1:0-24528 GCA_964201645.1 Candidatus Planktophila sp. | reverse complement strand
AAGAGCCGTCTTCAGGTTTTCCAGGGAATCGTAATCCGTCGCCAAGGCGATGGCGTTCGCGAAACTTTCACCATCCGCAAGGTTTCTTACGGCGTTGGTGTTGAGCGTACTTTCCCAGTACACACTCCAGTTATTGAAAAGATCGAACTTGTAAAGAAGGGCGATGTACGTCGCGCCAAGCTTTACTACCTACGCGATCTACGCGGTAAGGCTGCCAAGATTCGCGAAAAGCGCGATGGCGTTGAAGGTTACGGCGATGGCATTCTTTCAACTCCAGTGTCCGAACCAGTTGTTGAGGCCGTTGTTGAAGCACCAGTAGCGTCCGAGCCAGTAGCAGAGGTTGCTGCTCCAGAAGCAGTAGTTGTGTCCGAGCCAGCAGAAGATATTGCTGTGTCCGAGGTTCCAGCTGAAGTTGCGACTACAGAAGCAGTGGTTGAAACCGAAGTTGTTGAAACCGAACCAAAGCCAGCCGAATAACTTTTAAAGTTAAACGCGGTTTGCGCAGATGAGACGCAAGCGGTCTTTCTTTCAAGAATTTCCAGTTCTAATTGTTGTTGCACTCGTCGTATCACTTTTCATTAAGACTTTTATAGTTCAGTTTTTCTTCATCCCATCTGGTTCTATGGAGAACACCCTTCAGGTTGATGATCGCGTAGCGGTTAATCGGCTGCCATTTATCTCAGATAATATAAAGCGCGGCGATGTAGTTGTCTTCCGTGACCCAGATAATTGGCTACCGGCAGCTGATGTAAGTGATGCTCCTTTTGTGATTGCAAAAGCAAAGGCTGCCCTAGTTGCAGTTGGTGTTTTGCCAAACCCAGCTAAACAGTACTTAGTTAAGCGTGTTGTGGGCGTTGCCGGCGATCGCGTTATTTGTTGCACAACTACCGGACAAATTACCGTCAATGGTCAAGAAATGATTGAGCCGTATGTTTTTGCTGGCAATGTGCCAAGTGATATGAACTTTGATGTCACTGTTCCCAAAGGCAAACTTTGGGTGATGGGCGATCATCGTGGCGCCAGTGCTGATTCCAGATTCCACCAAGATGATATAAATAAAGGCTTTGTGCCACTAAATCGAGTTACTGGTCGTGTACTTGCAGTTATTTGGCCAATTAAGAATATTTCACTGGTACCAAATGTTGACGCTTTAAATCAACCAGCAGTTAAAACCAAAACTAATTAATAACCATGAAGGTGATTGAACAGCTACTAATTGAAGCTGGCATTTCACCAATTGCCGGCGTTGATGAAGCTGGCCGTGGGGCTTGTGCTGGTCCGTTAGTAGTTGCGGCAGTAATCTTAAAAGATCCGTTTCATCCTGATTTAGCACCAGTGCGCGATTCCAAAGAGATCAAAGAAAATAAACGTGAAGCGCTCTTTGATTTAGTTATTGAGCACGCACTTGCTTACAGCATCATTGAAATTCCAGCTGCTGAAGTTGATTCACGGGGCGTGCATGCGGCGAATCTCGATGGCATGCGTAGAGCAGTGCAAGCTCTAAAAGTTTTACCGGCATATGTCTTAACTGATGGATATGCAATTGCTGGCTTAGCGCTGCCGAACTTAGCGGTTTGGAAAGGCGATCAAGTAGTTCACACAATTAGCGCGGCATCAATTCTGGCAAAAGTTTATCGAGATCGCATCATGCGCCAACTTGATGAGAAATATCCGGCCTATGGTTTTGCTGGGCATAAGGGCTATATCACTGCCAGCCACAGTCAATTGTTAAGCGCAAACGGCCCGTGCATAGAACATCGACGCTCTTTCGCTAATGTGGCGGCGCTGCTTAAGTAACCACAGCAGTTATTTGAACACAAGGCGCTACACGCGAGTTAATTAAGTCAGGGTCGCTCCATAGCCTCTGGCGTTATGAGAACAGTTAAGAAGAAAAGTCTAAATGTAAGTACAGGCGCAGCCGGCGAAGAATTTGCTGCGCAATATCTACTTAAACGCGGCGATGAAATACTGGCCCGCAACTGGCGAATTCGCGAAGGCGAACTTGATCTTGTTACCTTAGATCGCAGCGGGCTAATTCATATGATTGAAGTGAAGACCCGATCTTCGTCAGCATTTGGTCATCCGCTAGAAGCAATAGATAGCGCGAAAGCTCATCGAATTCAACGATTGGCGCTGGCTTGGTTAGCTACCAATGGGGCGCTGGGGTGCGATTACCAGATTGATGCAATCGCGGTTCTGATTTCAAGCGATGGTTCGCACACAATTGAGTTGCGAGCAAACGTTCTATGACTTTGGGAATGACGTTCGGGGTCGGCTTGCAGGGGCTAGCAGGGAACTTAGTTACGGTCGAAGTCGATATCGCGGACGGTTTGCCGGCGTATACCTTGCTGGGTCTGCCCGATGCGGCGCTTTCAGAATCACGCGATCGCGTTAGATCGGCGCTGACTAATAGCAATGAACTTTGGCCTAATCGCAAAGTTACCGTTTCGCTTTCACCTGCGTGGTTGCCAAAGAGTGGACCAAGTTTTGATTTAGCAATAGCAGTTGCGTTACTAATTGCTAATCAGACTTTGCCAAATTGCGAGAACACTGTTTTCTTAGGTGAACTTTCACTTGATGGAAAAGTGCGCAGCGTGCGCGGGGCGCTTCCGGCTCTATTGGCTGCGGCAAAAGCCGGCATAACTCGGGCTGTTGTTCCAGCGGCAAATCTGGCTGAAGCAAAGTTAATGGTTGATCTAGAAATAATTCCAATGCAAACTTTGGCCGAAGTTTTACGCTGGCTACGAACCGGTGAGCGAGCCGAAGCTGAACCACTTGATCTGCAATGCGAAAGCGATGAAGGCTTATTGGATTTTACTGATGTTGCGGGTCAACCACGTGCGCGATTAGCTGCCGAGATTGCCGCAACCGGGGGACATCACTTACTTTTAATTGGGCCGCCAGGGGCTGGAAAAACCATGATCGCGCAACGATTACCAACGATCTTGCCAAAGTTATCTATTGCCCAAGCTCTCGAAGTTACTGCCGTTCATTCGATTGCGGGCACGCTAGGAAACCGGGCACCTCAATCTTTATTGGCGCCCTTTGTCGCCCCGCACCACACAACAACTCGAGTGGCAATGGTTGGTGGCGGCGCACATGTAATCAGGCCGGGTGCTTCATCCCTTGCCCATAACGGTGTGCTTTTTATTGATGAGGCACCCGAATGTGGCCCAGGCATTTTGGATTCATTGCGGCAACCCTTGGAATCAGGTGAAATCACAATAGCTCGCAGTATCGGCAACTTAACTTTTCCGGCGCAGTTCTTACTTGTGCTAGCGGCAAACCCATGCCCATGCGGAAAGTTCTCTGGGCGTGGGCGCAACTGCACTTGTACCTCGCAACAAGTACGGCGTTACTTAGGAAAACTATCTGGGCCGTTGTTAGATCGCATTGATCTTCGGGTGATCGTTGATCCAGTTAGTCGCATCGAGATGGCGCAGAATGAATTGGGCGAATCCAGCGCCGTCATTCGAGCTCGAGTAATTGCGGCTCGAGATATCGCCGCAAAACGCTTTGCCAATGAAAGCTGGAAGCTAAACAGTCAGATTCCAGCGCGCGCACTACGTACGACTTACCAACCAGAGAGAGTGGCCATGAATTTCTTACATGATGAACTAGATCGCGAAACCATCACAGCGCGCGGCTTACATAAAGTTATTCGAACCGCATGGACATTGGCTGATTTAAATCGACATGAAATTGCGACCCTAACTGATGTGAAACAGGCTTACGCCTTACGCGATGGGGTAGAGCTATGAGCGAACTAATTGCCCGAGCTAGGCTATTTGCAGCCGTCGAAGGTGGATCATCTTTTTGGTCGCGCGAAGTTTTTAGTAATGGCGCTAGTTATGTACTAGACCGAGCACTAAGCGGAGCTTATGACCCAATTAAATATGCTCGGACCATCGAGAAGTTGAAATTAAGTAACGCCGATCAACTGTTGCAATCTGTTGCAGATGCTGGCGCTACTTTCTTAACGCCGCAAGATTTAGCATGGCCACAATCCGTAAATGATTTAGCAGCACCACCAATTGGGTTAGTAGTCAAAGGCGATCCCATACTTTTAACTGGTAACTCACTTGCAATAGTAGGAACTCGCAATCCAACACAATATGGCGCTCGCATTGCGCAAGATTTTGCGGCCGGCTTCGTAGATCGGGATTGGGCAATTATCAGCGGCGGCGCATACGGAATAGATGCCGCAGCACATAAAGGAGCACTAGTTGCCGAAGGCGTGACAGTGGCAGTAATTGCAGCTGGTATCGATATAAATTATCCAGCCGGAAATGCACGGTTATTTGCCGAGATTGCCGAACTAGGTTGCTTAGTTAGTGAAGTTACGCCCGGAACGCCAGCTATTCCATCGCGATTTCTGACTCGCAATCGACTAATTGCAGCGCTCTCAAATGCGACGCTAGTTGTTGAAGCGGCATTTCGAAGCGGTTCGCTTAGAACTGCTCGTGATGCAGCAGAGTTAATGCGACCAGTTATGGCGATTCCAGGTCCAATCACTTCGCCAGTTAGCGAAGGTTGCCATCGCTTAATCGGCGAACGAGCTGCTGAAATAGTGACTTCAGTAGCAGATGCGGTGGAATTTCTCGCACCAATGTAATGAGATGATTGGCCAATGAGCACAGAGAATGAATTCCGATCGGGCTTCGTCGCCATTGTTGGCCGCCCAAATACCGGAAAATCAACTCTGGTTAACGCACTCGTGGGCAGCAAAGTAGTTATCACTTCGCCGCACCCAAACACCACTCGTCACGCAATCCGCGGCATCGTTAATGAGCAAGATTTCCAAGCCATCTTGGTTGATACGCCCGGCGTGCATAAGCCTAAGACACTTCTGGGCAAGCGCTTAAACGCGGTAGTTGAAGAGAGTCTTGATTCAGTCGATGTCATCATTATCTGTTTGCCAGCCGATGAAGAATCAGGTGCTGGTGATCAATACATTATTGATGAAATTGCTAAGCACCCACGTAGCAAAAAGATTGCCCTGGTTACTAAAACAGATTTAATTAGCAAAGCCAATCTTGCTACTCGCTTAGCCAGCATCATGGCGATGGCTAAAGGATTTACTTGGGATGAAATCGTGCCGGTATCAGCTGCCACTCACGAACAAATTGATTTACTCAAGAAGTTAATCGGCCAACAGTTAAAGCCTGGCCCAGAGTTTTACCCAACCAATATGCGTAGCGATCAAAGTGTTGAACAGCTAATCTGCGAGCTAATTCGCGAAGCTGCCCTTCGTGATGCGCGCCAAGAGCTTCCACACTCAATCGTGGTAACTATTGATGAAATGTCTGAGCGCGAAAAAACTGGCAGTCGACCATTCTTCGATATTCACGCCACGGTTCACGTTGAACGCGATTCGCAGCGAGCCATTTTACTAGGCCACCAAGGCTCACAGTTAAAAGATATTGGTATGCGGGCTCGTGCTGATATTGAGCGCGAACTAGAAGCCCGCATCTTCCTAGGTCTACATATCAAGGTATCTAAAGAGTGGCAACGTGATTCAAAGCTGCTCGATAAATTGGGCTTCGCCGAAAACTAGTAGCTACTTAAGTTGAGTACTCTTTAGGCATGACGAAGCGACAGGAATTTCGAGTTTTAGAAACATTTAAAGATTTCGAAATTCGCGAATATGAACCCTGTGTTATCGCCGAAGTCGCAGTCCCGGCTGAATATTCAGAAGCATCAAGCCGAGCATTTTCCTCACTCTTTGGCTACATTTCTAGCGGCAATAAAAATTCAGAGAAGATTGCAATGACCGCCCCAGTTATTTCGGCTCAGAAGCCAAATGATTCAGACACTTGGTACGTGTCGTTTGTGATGCCGGCCGGAAGTAAATTCGAGAATATGCCCAAGCCAAATGATGCGAAAGTTATTCTCCGCAACCTAGTTTCAGAAATCTGCGTCGCTTCTGTATTTCGAGGCAAAGCAACTGCTGAACTTTCCAAGAAGATGGAGGCGCAGCTTCGCGTGGCAGCCGCAAGAGAGAAGGTAACTCTTTCGGCCGAAACTAGAATTTGCCGATTTGATCCGCCTTTTAAACCAGGTTTCTTGCAATACAACGAGATCGTAATTCCGATTTCGTTACCGATTGAGTAATCAGGGCTTTAAAACAATTCGAATCGGATTACCGGTCTTCTTAGCTAACTTATCGATCGCTTCGGCGGCTTGAGCTAAGGGGAGAATTTCAGAGATTGAATGCGACAGATCTAGCCGACCTTGGCGAACAAGTTCAACTAATTCCCGTACGTGATGGGCTTCAGATCCGTAATGACCCATTATCTGAGTGCGCATGTAGGTAAATGCCATATCGTTTGGAATAACGATTGGCTCGTTTGCAATTCCGATAATTATCAATCGACCTTGTTCGCCCAGCAGTGACAGAGCTTGTTTGCGAACTGGAGTAACACCGGCAAAATCAAAGGCTGCATGTAATCCACGATGTTTTTTCAAATCAGGATCATCTGGCGCAAAGGCAAAATCGGCACCGCGAGCTAAAGCATTGGAGCGAGCATCTTCACGTGGGTCGATAGCAATTACTTTGCCACAACCAATCATTCTTAGTAATTGAACTGCATGAATTCCTAATCCGCCGACCCCAAATACGGCAACAGATTCACCAGCCTGAATTTTGCCAGTTGTAGAAATTGCAGCCCAGGGAGTAGATACAGCGTCAGGAATAATTGCGGCTTGCTCAAAAGGCAATGAATCTGGAATCTGTATTACAAGTTCAGCGTTGATGACCACATACTCAGCCCAACCACCGTCGTAATCGAAACCTAGCGTCGTGATTTGATTCGAGCCATTTCGCTCGCCAGCGATTACAACGACTCGCTCACCGATCGAGTGCGAATCAACTCCTGCGTCAACTTGGTCAATTGTTCCTGCAACTTCGTGTCCGAGAGTTACGTGGTCACCCACCAAATAGCCAGGCGATAAAATTCCTTCTAAGAAATGAACATCTGATAGGCAAACACCCGCTGCGCCTATCTTTACGCGAACTTGACCTGCTCCTGCGTTGGGTGTTGGCACATCTACAACTTCGAACTTACGTGAAGAAACGGTGATGCGTCCGGCTTTCATGAAATTTTTCCTTCGGCTCGAATGATTAATGTATTTACTGCATCTCCAAAGCCTGCAAAAGCTGGATTAGTTGTTTGCCCAGCACGAAAGCGAGCCCAAATCTGTTGAATGATGACCGCTAATCTAAAGAGGCCAAAGACTTCATAGAATGTGAAGTCAGCACATTGACGACCACTTAGTTGTAGATATCTCTGTACGAATTCTTCACGGGTAGGCATTCCAGGCAAGTGGCTTGGTTGTCTACGAAGGGAAGCAAAGGCTCTTTCATCATCACGATCAACCCAGTAGGCGAGAGCGGACCCCAAATCCATTAATGGATCACCCACAGTTGCGAGCTCCCAATCTAAAACACCTACAATACGAGCATTTGCTAAATCAAATACCACATTATCAATTCGCCAATCGCCGTGAATAATGCAGGAATCAACATCATCTGGTTGATTAGCAGCTAGCCAGGCCATCAACTTTTCCGCAGCAGGTACATCATCAGTTAGCGCATTGCAATAACGCTTCGACCAACCTTCAACTTGGCGCTGCACATACCCGGCACCTTTATTTAGCTCTTTCAAAATTGAAGAATCAACAGCATGTAACTGTACTAACCCATTAATTAAAGAATCAGCCATCACGGATATATCGGTAGCGGTTATCCCTTCTGGAATATCACGGCGAAAGATCTCACCCTCAACTCGTTCCATGACATAAAAATCAGAGCCCATTACCGATTGATCATCACATAGGGCAATCATCTTTGGCACTAATGGGTAGACAGACTGCAACCTTGATTGAATCAAATACTCACGCTTCATGTCGTGAGCAGAAGCTGCCTTTGTTCCAACCGGTGGTTTACGTAACACTAGATCGCGCTCTGAGTAGCGAAGCAAATAAGTCAGATTAGATGCACCACTACGGAATTGCATTACTTCCGGAAGTTGATCCTCATTGATAAACGGGCGCAACCAGGTATGCATCTTTGCCACATCGAAGCGATCCTCCTCGCGGACCGCAGTTAAATCCTTCATGACAAATAAGGTTTTATTTCTAACCGCGCGATATCTCTAATGTGAACTTCATCTGGCCCATCAACAATGCGCAAGGTGCGAATTCCCGCATACATCGCGGCAAGTGGCGTATCTTGGCTAACACCTGCGCCACCATGACTTTGTATAGCATGATCAATAATTCGCTCTGCCATCTGGGGCACGGCAACTTTTATGGCCGCAATCTCTTTGCGAGCACCTTTGGCACCCACTGAATCAATCATCCAGGCAGCTTTTAAAACTAATAACCGGGCTTGCTCAATATCAATGCGCGCTTGTGCAATCCATTCTTGAATCACGCCTTGTTTAACTAACTCTTTTCCAAAAGCTTCACGCGCCACAGTGCGTTTAATCATCAACGAGAGCGCGCGTTCTGCCATGCCAATTGCCCGCATGCAGTGATGAATTCGGCCTGGGCCGAGTCGTGCTTGTGCGAGAGCAAAGCCTTCACCCTCAGCACCCAAAAGATTTGCAACCGGAACTTTCACATTGGTAAACGAAACTTCGGCATGACCATGTTGATCTACATAACCAAAGACGGTTAAGTTTCTGACCACCTTTACGCCAGGTGTATTTATTGGAACTAACACCATAGATTGTTGGTGATGATCATCGGCAGCAGGATTGGTTTTACCCATCACAATTAAAATCTCACAGCGTTCATCCATGGCGCCTGTGGTCCACCATTTGGTTCCATTGATTACGTAGTGATCACCATCTTTAACAATTTTGGTCTCAATATTGCGAGCATCACTTGATGCAACGGCTGGTTCAGTCATAGCAAAACCCGAGCGAATCTTGCCATCGAGAAGTGGTTGTAACCAACGTTCTTTCTGCTCTTTGTTTCCGAACATGTCGAGTAATTCCATATTGCCGGTATCAGGTGCTGCGCAGTTAATTACCTCTGGGGCAATTTCAGGAGACCAACCTGTGATCTCGGCCAAGGTTGCATAATCGGTAACCGATAAGCCATGACCGTAATGTGGCAAAAAGAGATTCCATAACCCTAAAGCTTTAGCTTTTAACTTCAACTCTTCGACAACCGCTGGCAAAGCATGTGGCTTGCCCTGTGCAATTAAGTGTTCACGTTGCTGGTGATAAACAGCTTCGGCCGGGAAAACCTCAGAGTCCATGAAGGCTTGCAGTTTGGCGGCATATTCGGTTGTCTTAGGGCTGAGAGCGAAGTCCATGCCTTAACCTTACGCAAAGAAGGCCAATTTGAGGAGTGAGTATGAGTGTTCTTGACCGCTTTAAATTAGATGGAAAAGTCGCAGTGGTCACAGGTGCCTCGTCTGGTCTCGGTGTTGCTTTTTCTAAAGCGCTCGCCGAAGCTGGTGCAGATGTTGTTCTTGGTGCTCGTCGCTTTGAACGCCTTGCCGAAACTGGCGCATTGGTAGAAGCTGCTGGCCGAAAATTTGCTGCGTTACAAACTGATGTAACTCAACCCGAACAATGTGATGCACTAATTGCTTATGCGATTGAAAAATTTGGCCGCGTTGATATCTTGGTAAATAATGCAGGAGTTGGCACAGCAATACCTGCAACACATGAAACGCCAGATCAATTTAGAAGTGTTTTAGATGTGAATCTATTTGGTGCATATTGGATGTCGCAAGCCTTTGCGAAAGCGAATAAAAATGGCGGTGCAATTGTAAATATTTCAAGCATTCTTGGTCTAAAGCCACAAGGACTACCGCAAGCAGCGTATGCATCAAGTAAAGCCGGGTTAATTGGACTAACTCGAGATTTAGCTGCGCAATGGACGGGCCGGAAAAATATCCGAGTAAATGCTTTAGCCCCTGGCTTCTTTCCATCTGAGATGAGCGATGAACTTCCAAAAGACATGGTCAATATGATCAAGATGTTTGCACCCGCTGGTCGCTTAGGCGAACCCGAAGAGTTAGCAGCAACACTGATCTGGCTAGTAAGTGACGCATCTAGTTATGTAACTGGAGTTACCGTGCCAGTTGATGGCGGATTGGTAATGCCTTAATTAAGCCGGCTGTATTGGTAACTCAAGGTCGCAGCCGTTGCCACCCATGCTTGGTAGGGGAGTAACGCAACTGCGATAGGAGTTGAAGTCCTAAAGGCAATTAAGATCATTGGGATTGTTAATACTGCAGTGCCAATTAGCGCTACCGAAGCTAGCTGCAAGTTGTGCGGCTGATAGAACTGATAAGCCCAAGTCAGAGCACACGCAACTGAGAATGCAAAGAAAGCCAAGTAAATAACCACGCTTGTACGAGATGCTTTTTCCGCAATTGTGACTGCCGCAATTCCGAGAACAATAAAGTTATAGGGCCAGATAATTCCAAAGATGTAATCTGGCGGTTGCCATGAAGGCTGATTGAGATTCCGATACCAATTGTCGCCCGTGTTTACCCAGAGTCCAGAGCCAATGACGTATGCAGCCAGGATCGCTATACCTAAGACGGACCCGATTAACTTCATGCCTAAATGCTAAGGGTTAAGCGCTTGCTACCGGTTTACGGCTGGCTAAGTAAGAACCGATCATAACTAGCGGCAAGCCGACCATGATTCCGATTGTTAGCGGTTCAGAGAGAATCATGACGCCTAAGACCACGGCAACTGCGGTGTTTACGTAAGTTCCAATTGAAGCTCTAGCTGGCCCGATTTCCTTTAACACAATGAAGAATGAGATAAAGGCAAGCGCTGTGCTAAATACTCCCAGGGCTAGCAGCGAAACTGCTGATTCCATTGAGACAGCGCTGACTTCAGGAAATTGCACAATCATCAAAGGTGCATAAGCAATAGAGGTGAATACCATGGCTAAACCGTTGATAGCGATTCCAGAAACATCAGGTAATTTTTGCGAGATCATATTTACGGCATATGAATAACTGATCGCAGCTACTAGCATCATGGCAATTGATAGTGGGTCCGAACTGCCAATAATACTTTCGTACCCGACCAGACCGATCAAGCCAATAAAGCCAACTAACATTCCAACAAGTCGCTTGCTGTGCCAGACCGTCTTATCACCTGACATTGAAGCAAAAATGGTTGACCAAATAGGCACAGTTGCGATCAGTAAACCCGCTAAACCGCTACTGATTTGCTTTTCGGCATTCGTGATGAGAATCCAAGGAATCATCATTTCAAAAATGGCATAAGGAAGAACGTATCGCCAACCGCGAATGGCATCCATTAATACCTTCTGACGCATTGCAATCGGAATCAATATTGCGGCACCAATCAAAACGCGACCACACACAATTACTGCAGGCTCAATATCGCGAACTGCGACTTTCATGAGGAGATAAGGAATGCCCCAAAAAAGTCCGGATACAGCGAAGTGGAAAAGAGCGCGACGGGACATGGTTTCCTTTAGTTAATCAAAGCTACTTGATGAGCGATTGATAGAGCGCAAGGGTAGCGCGCGCAACTGCTGGCCACCCAAATTCAGAAGCAGCACGCTTGCGACCTGCCTCACCATATTGCTTTAGTAGCGCTGGCTTGTTCATTAATTCAATAATTGCACTCTCTAAATCACTTTCAAGAGTTGTGCCATCGCCAGAGTAATTCACAAGTTTGCCAGTGCTGCCATCTGCGACAACTTCAGGAATTCCACCAACTCGAGTTGCTAGGACTGCTGTTTCGCAAGCCATGGCTTCGAGATTAACAATACCCAGTGGTTCGTAAATAGAAGGGCAAATAAATAGATCTGCCGAAGTTAAGAGTGCGCAGAGTTTTTCGTGGGGCAACATCTCGGGAATCCAAATTACATTCGGTCGAGTTTTCTGCAGTTCTTCAATTAGCGCTTTTACTTCATTGCCAATGGTTTCTTCATCAGGGCTGCCTGCTGCTAAAACTAAGCCATATTCAGCCGGCACGTTTTGCCAGGCTCGCAATAAATGCGCTAAACCTTTTTGACGAGTAATGCGGCCGACGAAAATTGCATAGCGGCCATCAATTCCTAGTTCAGTCAAAAGCGCAGAGTCAGTAGTTGGCTTAAAGCGATCAACATCTACGCCATTTCGAATCGTGACAACTTTGGCAGGGTCGACATTTGGATAAGCGGTCAAAACATCAGCCCGCATTCCATCGCTGACTGCAATGATCGCATCGGCTGATTCGTAAGCGCTCTTTTCAGCCCATGATGAAATTTGATAGCCCCCGCCTAATTGATCAGCTTTCCAGGGACGTAACGGTTCAAGAGAGTGAGCAGTAATCACATGGGGGATACCGTGAAGCAGCGAACCAAAGTGACCAGCCATGTTGGCATACCAAGTGTGGCTGTGAATTACATTAACGTTCTGCAAGTTATTGGCAATGTCTAAGTCTGTTGCGATTGCTTGAACAGCTGGGTTGGCATCGGCGAAAGAGGCCGGTGTTGAATAACCAATCGCACCATCATCGCGAACGCCGCCAAAACAATGAACATCTACGCTAACGCCATCTAACTCGCGAAGTGCTTGCGTTAACTGAACAGCATGAACGCCAGCGCCACCGTAAACCTGTGGTGGCCACTCTTTAGTAACAAGTCCAACTCTGGTCGTTTTCACTTGGTAAGGGTATCGTTAGGTCATGGCGCGCTTTGAACAACCACTCGGTATCGTCTTAGCGGGTGGCGAAGGCAAGCGTTTAATGCCGTTAACTGCAGATCGAGCTAAACCAGCAGTTCCATTTGGTGGCTCATATCGCCTCGTAGATTTTGTACTTTCCAATTTAGTAAATTCTGAGATGCGCAAGATTGCGGTTTTAACGCAATATAAGTCGCATTCACTCGATCGTCATATAACTACGACATGGCGCATGTCTACTTTGCTAGGCAACTATGTAACTCCAGTTCCGGCACAACAACGGCTTGGTCCACGTTGGTATACCGGAAGCGCTGATGCGATTTTGCAGAACTTCAATTTGATTCACGATGAGAATCCAAAGCACATTGTGGTCTTTGGTGCTGATCACGTTTATCGTATGGATCCAAGCCAGATGTTTGATTTCCATTTAAGTACTGGCGCTGGCGTAACAGTTGCCGCGATTCGTATGAAGCGCTCTGAAGCGCATGACTTCGGTGTTATCGAATTAGCCGAAGATGGTGTAACGATTAAAGCTTTCCACGAGAAGCCAAGTGACCCACCTTCAATGCCCGGACATCCAGATCTTTCCTTGGTTTCAATGGGTAATTACATTTTCAAGCGCGATGTAATGGAAGAAGCGCTAATCCTTGATTCCGAAGATCTCGAAAGTCGGCATGACTTAGGCGCAAACATCATTCCGATGATGACTGCCAATGGAGTCGCAAAGGTTTATGACTTTGAAACAAATAATGTGCCAGGTGAGACTGAGCGCGATAAAGGATATTGGCGTGACGTAGGTTCAATCGATGCCTATTACGACGCCCATATGGATTTAGTTTCGATTCACCCGATCTTTAACCTTTACAACCGGGAGTGGCCGCTACTTACTAATCCGCCATCACTTCCGCCAGCTAAGTTCAGCGAAGGTGGCCTTGCGCAAGATTCAATTGTCGGTGCTGGTTCAATCATCATTGGCGGTCATGTAAACCGAACTGTTGCTTCCTACGATGTTCTCGTCGAAAAGGGTGCATTCGTTGATGGTTCAGTCTTAATGCCTAATGTGCGAATCGGAGATCGCGCAGTTATTCGCAATGCCATCTTAGATAAGAGCGTAATTGTTGATCCAGGTGCGCAAATTGGCGTTGATCTTGATCGCGATCGCGAACGTTTTACCTTGTCGCCAGGCGGAATTGTGGTTGTTGGTAAAGGCGTGCGGGTTACCGTTTAATTCCAGTCAGTAGTGCGATCTCGCAACTCTTGATACTTGGCAAATACCGATGGTGTTGCCTTTGCACTTACCTTTTCGACTTCACCAAAATTCCAGATCGGCGCATCAGTATTTCCAGATAACGCCCAAGCAGCTTGACGAGCGGCGCCATCGGCAACATATTCACCGGCTGGCGGAATTAATACTTCGCGACCAAAGAGCGAACTAGCAATCTGCGCAACTGCTGGATTCTTTGCTGCTCCACCAATTAAGAGAATTCGATTAACCGCAACCCCTTGTGACACAAGTGCACCGACTGCATCGACCAATCCACAAAGCATTCCTTCGATCATGGCGCGCGCAATATCTGCTGGATTCGAATTAGTTAGATTCATGCCAGCAAAGACGCCAGTTGCATCAGGGCGATTAGGGGTGCGCTCACCTTCAAAATAAGGCAGCAAAGTTAGGCCATTAGCGCCAGCGTTAGATGAAAGCGCTAGGGCTGCAACTTCGTCGTGAGTCTTACCTAAAATCTTGCAAGCAGCATCAAGAATGCGAGCAGCATTTAAAGTGCAAACTAAAGGTAGGTAGCGCCCGGTTGCATCGGCAAAGCCGGCAACTAATCCGGCTGCATCATGCGTCGGAGTATTTGAAACTGAGAATGCAGTTCCGCTGGTACCAAGTGAAACGATTACATCGCCAGGTTGGGCGTTTAAACCAAGGGCAGCACCTGCATTATCGCCAGCACCAGCGGCGATTGGAATTCCATTTATCGTTGTACCCCCAAATGCGTTTGGCGCAACTACGCGAGGCAGGTAAATTTCGGAATCATGCTTTAACGCCAAACTTAAAATTTCATAGCGGTAGTGCGAAGTAGTTGGATCAAAGTAGCCAGTGCCGGATGCATCACTTCGATCAGTAAATAACTTTTCGAAATCTTTACCACCTTGTAATTGCCAAGATAGCCAATCATGGGGGAGCGCAACCGCGGCAACTCGCTTTGCGTTATCTGGTTCGTGATCTGCTAACCACCGCAATTTACTGGCAGTAAATGAAGCGACCAATACCGAGCCAACTTTGCGAGCAGTTTCAGCATCGCCACCAAGTTCATTATTTAAATCTTGGGCAGCTTGCGCTGAACGAGTGTCATTCCATAACAGCGCATCACGAATCACTGTGCCATCGCTATCTAGTGCGACCATGCCATGTTGTTGGCCACCAATTGCTATTGCTGAAACATCAGAGATTCCGCCAGCCGCTCCTATTGCCTGGTCTAGTGCAGCCGCCCAAAGTGTGGGATTAACTTCGGTGCCATCGGGGTGACTCGCGCGGCCACTACGCACTAACTCGCCGGTAACTGCGTTTCGAATAACCAATTTCACAGATTGGGTTGAAGAATCTACTCCGGCAACTAGCTTTTGTTCGCTTTGGCTCATAGGGCAAGGCTAGACTGTGAGCGTCAACGTTGACCATATGAATATTTAGATTTCTCAACTTAAATTTTTAGCGAATCTAATTGACAGCGATATTGGAGTTTACGAAATGCGTATTGGAATCCTCACCGGCGGCGGAGATTGCCCAGGCTTAAATGCAGTTATTCGCGGAGTAGTTCAAAAGGGCGTCAAAGAATATGGCCACGAGTTTGTAGGTTTTCGCGATGGCTGGAAAGGCCCACTAGAGGGTTTGACGATGCCACTAACGCTCGAGAACACTCGCGATATCTTGCCTTTGGGCGGAACCATTCTTGGTTCATCACGTACTAACCCATTTAAAATTGAAAACGGCGTTGAGCGCATCAAGGAGAACCTAGCTGCTGCCGGCATTGATGCCTTGATCGCAATCGGCGGCGAAGACACACTCGGTGTTGCGACCAAACTAGATGCACTTGGCGTAAAAGTTATTGGTGTCCCAAAGACCATCGATAACGATCTAAACAATACTGACTACACATTTGGTTTTGATACTTCAGTAAATATCGCAGTCGAAGCTATCGATCGCCTGCACACAACAGCCCAGTCACATCACCGTGCTTTAGTTGTTGAAGTTATGGGTCGCCATGCTGGCTGGATCGCGCTTCATTCAGGTATGGCAAGTAGCGCCGCATGCGTATTGATTCCAGAAGTTAAATTCTCACTTGACAAGGTTTGCGCATATGTAAATTCTTGCTTCGATAAGGGACAGGCCCCAATCATTGTCATTGCCGAAGGTGCGATTCCCCAAGATGGTGACATGGTTATCAAGGATCAAACTCTTGATGCTTTCGGTCACGTAAAACTTTCCGGAATCGGCGAATGGCTCGCTCAAGAAATTGAAGCCAAGACTGGTCATGAATCTCGCACCGTAGTTCTCGGTCACGTTCAACGCGGCGGAACTCCAAGTGCTTTCGATCGCGTATTGGCTACTCGTTTTGGCCTGATGGCAATTACCGCGGCAAGCGAAGGCGACTGGGGCAAAATGGTTGCACTGCACGGAACATCGATTGCTCGAGTCCCGTTGGCATCAGCCACAGACAAGCTAAAGACTGTTGATCCTTCACTTTACGCAGAGGCTGAGGTTTTCTTCGGATAATTGGTCAACACCAATACCTAAGATTCTCTATTCTTAAGCCATGACTTCTTCCCTGGATAATCTATTCACGCCTGGTCTTGTTGCGGCCCAACAACCGCAATGGCCAGGTGGTTTAGATGGCGAACCGGTAACTAAGGCGGTTAATCAGTTAAAAGCTTTCCCACCGCTAGTTTTCGCGGGTGAGTGCGATAACTTAAAAGCCAAAATTGCCTTGGCTGCTGAAGGAAAAGCTTTCTGGTTGCAAGGTGGCGACTGCGCCGAAACATTTGTGGCAGCAACGGCAGACTCAATTCGTAATCGAATCAAAACAATCTTGCAGATGGCGGCTGTTTTGCAGTACTACTCAAGTTTGCCAGTTGTAAAAGTTGGTCGCATGGCTGGGCAGTTTGCTAAACCACGTTCTAATGACAATGAAACTCGTGGCGATGTAACGCTGCCGGCCTACCGAGGAGACGCGGTAAATGATCTTGAGTTCACGCTCGAATCACGTACCCCAGATCCAGATCGGTTAGTTCGTGTTTACAACACCTCGTCTGCAACTTTGAACTTAGTACGTGCATTCACCCAAGGTGGTTTTGCAGATCTGCGCCAAGTGCACGAATGGAATAAAGGTTTTATTCGCGATAGTTCAGTAGGTGAGCGCTACGAAGCGATGGCTCAGGAAATTGGTCGCGCACTCGCATTTATGACTTCAGCTGGAGTTAGCCCGGAAGAATTTAAGACGGTTGATTTCTACTCAAGTCACGAAGCGTTAATTCTGGAATATGAAAAGGCGCTAACTCGTATCGATTCACGTACCGATCTTCCTTACGATGTTTCGGCGCACTTCCTCTGGATTGGTGAGCGCACTCGTCAACTAGATGGCGCACATATTGATTTTGCATCAAAGATTCGAAACCCAATCGGCGTAAAGCTAGGACCAAAGTCCACAGTCGAAGATGCGTTAACTTTGATCGATCGGTTAGATCCAGATCGCGAACCAGGTCGCCTAACATTTATCACTCGCATGGGTGCTGGCAAGATTCGCGAAGTTCTACCAGCTCTAGTTGATGGCGTAACAAAATCAGGGGCTAAAGTTCTATGGGTCTGCGATCCAATGCATGGCAACACTTACGAAGCACCAAGTGGTTATAAGACTCGTAAATTTGATGATGTCCTTGATGAAGTTAAGGGCTTCTTCCAAGTTCATAAGGCACTTGGCACCCACCCAGGCGGAATTCATATCGAGCTCACTGGCGATGATGTAACTGAGTGCGTAGGCGGCGGCGAGCAGATTTCACACGAAGATCTAGCCTCCCGTTACGAGAGCGCCTGCGATCCGCGCCTAAATCATTCGCAATCACTTGAGTTAGCATTTTTAGTAGCGGAGATGTTGCGCGACCGTTAAGTTTCACCTGTGACGCTTTTAATTACCACCAGCAAGACGCCAATCGGCAATCTAAATTTAATTGCCGATGAACATGTCTTGCTCGGAGCGAATCTCTCAACGCTTTCTGCGCTTAAGAGCGGACTTGATGTTTCTGAACAAGGCCGCGAGTTTAAGGTCGTAAAGAGTATTCCGATAATTAGCGACTTAATTGCGGATTATTTTGATGGTGATATTTCTGCGATAAATGGCATATCGGTTCGACAACCTGGTGCGACATTTTCGCAAGCAGCGTGGAAAGCCATGCGCAAAGTAAAAGCGGGAGCAGTTATAACTTATGCGGACTTAGCCGACCGTGCCGGTTCAGCCGCTGCAGTTCGAGCCGCCGGAACTGCTTGTGCGAAAAATGCGATCATGTTAGTTGTGCCCTGCCACCGAATTGTTAAAAGTGGTGGAGCGCTAGGAAACTATGCCTACGGTGTTAACAAAAAAGAGTGGCTATTAAGCCACGAGGGCGCGCTTTAAAACTTCAATTGCATACGCGGTTCCTGCATCATCTATATCTAAATGAGTGACTAGCCGCGCATACTTTGGGCCAAGTGCACCAATTAGCAAACCTTCAGCTTTGCAACGAGTAGCAAGTTCAGCCGCAGTTATATTTAATTCGGCTAAATCCAGACCAACAATATTAGTTTGCACTGTAGCTGGATCAATTACCGATGGAACTACCGCGTTTAGCGCAACTGCAATCTCATTCGCGCGACGATGATCTTCAACTAGCGGTGCAATATTGTGATCAAGTGCGTAATGACCAGCCGCTGCAAGTAAGCCAACTTGGCGCATGCCAGCGCCATATCGCTTGCGCCATACTCGAGCTTTGGTAACTCGCTCTCTGGTTGAAAGCATTACTGAACCGATTGGGGCACCTAAACCTTTAGACAAACAGACACTGATGGTGTCGAAGTACTTTCCATATTCCAGAAACGAAACCCCACTAGCAACGTGGGCATTCCAGATGCGAGCGCCATCTAGATGAAGCGCTAAACCAAGTTTTTGCGCACCAGTGTGCAGGGCAGCGATTTCAGATATTGGCTGCACGGTGCCGCCACCAAAGTTGTGCGTATTTTCAACTGCAATTGCCGTCGTTGAAACTAAGTAAGGGCCGGATTCTGGGCGAGCTAAATCAAGGGCATCGGTAGCTTTTAGCAAACCATTTACTGCCGGCCAAGTACGAGTGGTAATTCCAGAGAAGACTGCCGCGGCGCCGAGTTCAGCACGAACAATATGTGAATTAGATTCAGCCAATAGTTCTTCACCTGGTGCAACTAACATGCGAATGGCTAGCTGGTTAGCTAACGAACCAGTTGGCGTAAATACGCCGGCCTCTTTGCCAAATATCGCAGCAACGCGTTCTTCAAGTGAGTTAACTGTCGGATCATCGCCATAGACATCATCGCCAACGGGCGCACTAGCAATTGCTTCGCGCATTGCAGCGGACGGGGCAGTGACGGTATCTGAACGAAGATCAACTCTCATTTGGTAAGTCTCTCACGATTCCTTGAGGACAATTAAGTACATTGCAGTTACAACTAAAATTCCGCCGAGCGCGGCCTGCAAGGTTAATCGCTCGCCAGCGAAGATGATGGCAAAGAAAGCTGCAAAGACAACTTCCATAGTCAGAATAACTGCCACTTTAGTTGCTGACATATGTGCCTGTGACCAAGTCTGGACAATGAAGGCGATTGCTGTGGCGAATACCGCCGTGAATACAACAACTGCCCAAACTCCAGAATCAGGGGGTGCTGAATATCCTTCAAAGGCTGAAGCCACACCGGTCATAGCGGCACACATTGTTAATTGAGTAATTGTCATGGCATAAACATCGCGACCAGCAGACCATTTGCTAAGAGCAGTGATGTGGGCCGCAAATGCAATAGCGCTAAAGAAAACCATTAACTCACCAAAGCCAATAGACCAACCCTTTAGCGAAAGTAATGCGAGTCCAACTGTTGCCATAAAAACATAGAGCCAAGTATTTTTGCTAACTCGTTCTTTGAAAATGAGGCCGGCAAATAACGGTGTAAGTACTACGTATAGACCAGTCACAAAGCCAGTAATTGCTGCGCCAGTATTGGCTAATCCAACGGTTTGGAAGATATATCCACCACCGAGCAAGAAGCCCGCAGCTAGCCCGCGTAGTAGAAGGTCTTTGGTAAGAAACTTTAAAACTTGGGGGCGAATTAAAATCATCACTAAGACTGCCATTGAAAATCTGGTGAAGAGAAAGTTATTTACGCTCTGACGTTCAATTGCTGGCTTCATAACCACGAAAGCCAAACCCCATGCCGCCGAGACCAGCAGAAGTGCGAACGGTGCTAGTTTTAACTGCAGGTTATGACGCGCGTTCATCCACGCATCTGCTTTAGCATCGCAATCTCTTTGCCGTGCTCAGGCTCCATACCTGGAGTTTCTAGAACCATCGGCACATTTTTCATAACGGGATGATCAAGCATCTCTTGGAAAGCGGCTTGTCCGATATGACCTTCGCCGATATTTTGGTGACGGTCTTTAAGCGCACCACAAACATCCATTGAATCGTTAGCGTGGACAAGTTGGAAACGTTCAGCGCCAGCAATTTCAATTAAGAGATCAATGGTCTCAGTCATGCCACCTTTCTTAGCGATGTCATGTCCTGCGGCAAATACGTGACAAGTATCGAGACAGATGCCCACCTTTGGGTGATATTCCAAAGCTTTCAAATAATTAGTTAGATCATCTAATTTCTTAACGAGTGATTGACCTTGACCGGCAGTTGGTTCAAGCAGCAGCATTGGCGCATCGTCACCTAAAGCATTTAGCACCGGCATCATGCCTTCATGAATTTGTTTCCAGGCATTTTCAACATTATTAACATCAACAGCTGAACCAGTATGAATCACTACGCCAAGTGCGCCAATTTCAGCGCCACGCTTTAGTGAGTAAGCAGTTGAGGCAACAGAATTTTCGTAAGTGCCTACGGTAGGAGAGCCCAAGTTAATTAAGAATGGCGCATGTACGTAGGTGAGAATGTCTAAGGCCGCAGCTTTGCTTCGGAATTCTTCGTCAGCTGCTGGGTTGGATTCTGGCATGGCCCAACCGCGGGGGTTAGATGCGAAAACTTGAATAACTTCAGCGCCAGTTAGTTCGGCATAAGCGATTGAACGCTTGGCCATTCCACCTGAAGTAGGAGTATGGGCACCAAGCCGAGGACCTTTTATTTTTGCTTTAGACATTTGGCTAGCCTACTGCGAGGGTCACAGTGCTGCCACGTTTGACCTTGGTGCCTGCCTTAGGAGAAACATTTATTACCGTCTTGTTCTTCGAGCCTGCTGGTTTATCTAGAACCACTAATCCAAGACCTTCAAGAATCTGTCTTGCTTTCTCTTGCTTCAGTCCAACGATTCCCTTAGTTGGAATAGTTACGAAAGCCGAGCCCTTAGAAACTATCAACTCGATTTTTGCGCCTTTAGGAAGTTCGCCATCAGCTGGGTTCTGCGAAATTACGCCACCTGGAATTATCTTTTCATCGAAGGCATAAGTTACGGTAACGTCGAAGCCAGCCTCACTTAATTCAGTGAGTGCTTCTTCACCAATTTTTCCAACGTAGGAAAGTAATTCGAAGGTCTCAATTCCTTTGCTGACTAGTAATTTAATTGCGGCATCACGACGCACTTTTGTACCAGGTGCCGGGTCAGCCGAAATTACAAAACCTTTAGGAATTTCTGAGTTAAATACTTCGGTAATTGTTCCGGTAACTAATGGCAACTTAGCAATTGCATTTACTGCCGCCTCTGGGGTTAAGCCAACTAGTTGTGGAACTGTGTAACGCTCTGGGCCTTTAGAGACAGTTAAATTAATGGTGCCATTTGGCTCAGTTTTATCTCCACCAACTGGGTTTTGCGCAATTATCAAACCTTCAGGGTCTTCTTCACTATAAACACGTTCAATCACTTCACTCTTAAGCCCTAGCGGAGTTAGGAGTGAATTAGCTTTATCTACTGAAGCACCAATTACTGAAGGCACAGCTACTTTTGCACCTGGGCCAAGAACGATCCACCAACCTGTAACACCAACGCTTACTGCCAGCGCTAAAGCAATGATGCGATTGCGTCGAACTCGCTTGCTTACGCGGCGTCGTTCTTCGGCGCGATCCTTCTTGGTTGATCCAGTGTCATCGGTCATGGGGGTAACTATCTCGGTTGCTTGCGCTGATTTAGCGGCTTCGGCACGCTTGGCAGCGCGAGATTTATCTCGCACTTCTTCGCGAATTGGGGCAATCGGAAGATCTAATTGAAGACTCATTTGCTTACGTTTCGGATCAATCTCACCGCGAACACGTTCTAATTCAGTTAGAAATTCACCAGCATCGCGCGGACGTTCATCTGGATTAGTGCTTGTGGCTCGTGCAACCAAGCTTTCAAGTGCTTCGGGCACACCTTTGACTTTGCTGCTCAGCAATGGAATTTTCTCGTTTACATGCATATACGCAATTTGAATCGGAGTATCACCGGCAAATGGCTTCTCACCAGTAATCATTTCAAATATAACAATTGCAGCGGCATAGACATCACTGCGTGAATCAGCAACGCCTCGTTGAACTTGCTCGGGGGATAGATATGAAACGCTGCCCAGAATTACGCTGGATTCAGCCGTCATCGTCGTACCCAACATATTTCCACGGGCCAAGCCAAAGTCTGCGATCTTTACGCGACCTTCTTTCGAGATCAAAATATTTTCAGGCTTGATGTCTCGATGAATGATTCCGACATTATGTGCAGCCGCTAGCGCACTTAAAACAGGTTCGATGAAGGAAAGTGCATCATCTACTGTGAGTTTGCCTCGTTCATAAATGTAATCGCGAAGGGTGTGGCCTTCGACTAATTCCATCACAATAAAGACTGCCGGTACTCCGCTTTGATTCCAACCTTGATCTTGCACTGCCACAATATTTGGATGTGAAAGCGAGGCGGCAGCTTTTGCTTCACGAATAAAGCGACCAACAAAATCTTCATCCTGGGCTAGATGTGGGTGCATAATCTTGACTGCAACTTTGCGATCTAGTCGGGTATCGATAGCGCTATAAATTGTGGCCATGCCACCTGTGGCAAGCAGCGCCGTTAATTGGTAACGGTCATCAATTAGCTCGCCGGTTAGATCAGACACAGCTAAATCTTAGGCTAGCTAATGTGTGGAGAGGATGAAATCCGCTCTTTCGCGAGTTAAGTCGCGCATAAAGTATTCACTTTCCATCTTCTGCCAGTTGACCATCTCGTCACGAATCTCTTCGCCATCGCGTTCTAGAACCCGCGTTAATCCAGTGCTTTGATCAATATCTAGCCAAATCGAAGTTGTTAAATTCGAATGCAATAGCTGATTAGAACTACCCACTCCTTCAATGATTAGAAGTTGCACGGCCTTTACTTCGCGTGACCCTGAAAAAGATCCAGCCGACCAGTCGTAGATGGCTAAATCTGATGCCTTGCCCGCTTTTTGAGCGGCAATTAGTTGAGTAAGTCGTTGGAACAGTTCCGCTGAAAGCGCTTGATCCCAACCGTTATACAGCTCGTCAAGATGTATAACTTCAAGCTCATAAATTCCAGAAAATCCTCGCGCAATTTCGCCGGCTAGCGTGCTCTTGCCAGAACCTGCCGGGCCATCAATTGCAAGGATTAGGGGTTTAGCAGATTCGCTAAATAGGTCGCGGAGTGCTTCGTTGATCTGCATACCAACGCCTCCAACCTTGAAGCGCAATTAGCGTAAATATTGCATATAGGAACGAAGTGAAATAGTAACCTTGATTGAAGTAGAGAGCGGTACCAGCAATATCTACGACTAACCAGATAATCCAACTCTCATATTTTTCTAAGACCATCAGTATCTGCGCAATCAGTGAGCCCACGAAGAGAAATGAATCAACAACTGTTGCCGCTGCGCCAATTCGAGAAAGCAAAGGCGCTAGTACTAACCACAAACCGAGAATCCAGAGAACTGAATATATTCGACCACGGGTGCCTAGTTTTCCTGGCTTAGCTCCTGTTGGCGCCCAACCTTTCCAGCCACTAACCGCTGCTGCGATAAAGACAAATTGCAGAGCCGCACTGGCAATCAAGTTAGCTTGATAGAAGAAGATTGCATACAAGGCACTGCTAGTTGCCCAAAATGGCCAAGTAATGCGTTTTCCGGTGGTGCCTAACCAAACTCCGATCAAGGAAGTTACTGATGCAACGAATTCCAGGATCGAGACTTGATAGCCCCATGCAGTAAAAAGCGAGTACGACATATTTAGCTCCGTTCCAGGTCCGCATTACCGGACCGGTCAAGCGGTCGATCTGTGAATTACAGATCCTCTCAGCCAATTTCTGTCAGCTCCCGCATCGCAAACTATAGCGATTTAGTAAGCAAATTGCGCTGCTTTACGAGAGAATTAAACCGTGCAGAAATATGGCTACCTGGCGATGTTGGCCTTTACGCTATTTGGGTCAATCTGGCTAGAAGTGTTTTTAAAGGTTGGTGTTGTTCGGAGATTTAAACGAGTGATTTTGAGTATTTTACCGACAGCGCTCTTCTTTCTAATTTGGGATGCTTATGCCATTCGTAGCGGCCATTGGTTTTTTGATGAGAAACAAATTTTAGGAATATTTGGGCCCTTTGATATTCCGCTCGAAG
>CAXNEB010000017.1:0-25200 GCA_964201645.1 Candidatus Planktophila sp. | reverse complement strand
AGAGGGCTACTGCGCGAGTTGTTATGGGGAATGCCCGGTGAGGATTTTGATCACGATAAGTACGCATCGGGTGGGTGTTGCTTGCCATCGCCGTGGCCACCTGATGTGGAATGTTCTGGGTGTGGCTTTCAGGGCTATCGCGATGTGATCAGTGGGTTTGATATGTATCCGCCGGTTACTTCTTCTTATAACCTTTAGGGCAAACCGGTTTAACGGCAGTTACCTTTTTAGTTAGTTTTCCTTTTACGCAGGTGATTGTGGTTTTTTTGGCTGCTGCTGCGGCGGCTTTAGCTTTAGCATTTGCTTCAGCAAGAATTTTTGCTGCTTCGGCTTTCGCTTCTGCTACAACTTTGTCAGCGGCAGCTTTAGCATCTGCTTCTTGCTTGGCTTTTTGATCTCCAGCGGCTTTTTCAGCAGCAATCAATGCTAATCGTTCTGCTTCAGGTTTAACTACACTTGTGCAAATTATTGTAGTCCCGTAGTAGTTAGCCGATGGCGCAACGTCAGATCTCGCAGAGCCATTTGGGCATACTGGATTTTTCCCTGTTACCTTGAAGCTAATTGGCGTGGCAGACATACCAGCTAGAATTAGAATATCGGCGATTGATTTGCTCTGCTCTAGTTCGAATTCCTTAAATCTTGCAGCCTTTTCAGCCTCTTCCTTAGCAGCAGATTCGGCCGCGTTCTTTGAAACGGCATCTGCAGCAGTTTTTCTAGAACCTTCACAAGTAGGTTTTACAAGGAATCCCTGTGCCGTTCCACAATAGAGGACTTGCGCGATGTTATAACTTTGATCGAATACATCGCCGATAGAAGGTAACTGTGTTGCAATGTCTATTCCCGCATCGAGATTATCTGACATATCTACACTTACTAGAGTCGGAATATTTGCGAAAGCGCGAGAACCAAGTCCCGTAACAGAACTTGGGATTACGAGGTTTGTAATCCGCGTGTTAGCAAAGGCCTCTGAATCAATACCAGTTAAGCCCTCTGAGAGATTTAGAACCTCCAAGGGATTGCCTTTAAATGCAAAAGTGCTAATCCAATTGATCGCGGCCGGAATATCTACTCGCTTTAACTTATTGTTCTGAAATGCACCGGGCTGAATCGTTTTGATTGATTTTCCTAGCTTTAAGATCTCCAAGCCAGTTGAGGAAAAGGCATACCAACCAATGTCAATAACTGAATCTGGAATTTCGATATTTTTTAGCGGAATCCGAGTGTCTTCGCGTGCGAAAGCGCCTTTTCCAATGGTGACAAGCGAAGAAGGCAAAACTATTGAAGAAAAAAATGTGTCACAGAGGGCGCACTCTCCAATAGATTTAAGTGAACTTGGCAAGGAAATAGACTCAAACCTAGAAAACCTGAAAGCTTCAAAGCCAATCCTCTCTAGAGAATTACCGATAGAAATCGACTTCAAATTTGTATATGAAAATCCATTTGCTTCAATCGAGATTACCGAGTTAGGTATACTTACTGAATCAATCTTAGAAAAACTAAACGCTTCTTTGCCTATAATTTTTACTCGATTATCGATAACTATGGGCCCCGCACAACTCTTTCCGTTTATTGCAACGCCACTAGGCATGACGATGGTGTAACTACCGCCACCCGGGCATGCAATTACTAAGTCCTCGGCTTGCGCACTAGTAGCTGGCAACAAAAAGCACATGATTAAGGAGGAAACCACCAATAGGCGCAGTCGCATAGGCTGATTCTAAGTCCCGCGAAGTTTATTCGCCTGAGGCAACGGGGCACTTTTCGGCCTGAGTATCTAGAAGTTATTTATATTCTGAAGTGCTGGCGGTGAATTATTCAGCTACTTCTTCTTATAACCCTTAGGGCAAACCGGTTTAACGGCAGTTACCTTCTTAGTTAGCTTTCCCTTTACGCAGGTGATGGTGGTTTTCATGGCGGCTGCGGCTTTGGCGGCGGCAGCAGCTTTAGTTGCAGCTTTTGCATCGGCATCTTGCTTAGCTTTTAACTCGGCTGCAGCTTTAGCATCGGCATCTTGCTTAGCTTTTAACTCGGCTGCGGCTTTAGCATCTGCTTCTTGTTTAGCTTTTAACTCGGCTGCAGCTTTAGCATCGGCATCTTGCTTAGCCTTTAAATCGGCAGCTGCTTTTTCATTTGCCTTCTGTTGAGAGACAAACTCTTCGGCCTCTTTAATTAGATCCAGATACTTATAAATTGGCTGGGAATAATTTATTCCCCCTTTGCCATCAAAAATACGAGACTGGCCGCAGGCATAAATTCTTTCAGCAGTTCCAATGTTTGCTAGATACAAAATCTTGCTGTTATAAGTTGTTGTAAGTGAGCCGCCGGAATCACCGCCGCACATGCTCGCCTTTCCAGCAGTAAAAAAGAGTAATTGATCTCTAAGTCTTTGTGGAACTTCATAGCCAACCAAATTTGGGAAATCTTCATACGGGTGAAGCTTTGCAGTCAACGATCTTGGAACCTCAGAGGTTTGAGGTCTATTTGTCGAGCAAGGAAGACTCTCGCCCAGTGCGCACAAATCCTGAATATTTCCGAAGCCATGGAGTTTTACATCAGCACGCGATTCAACTAACTCTTTTTGGATATCTGGGGTTAGTAATTGTGCAGGTTCAACTTGAGCTAAGTCTTCCTCCAAAATCAATATCGCAAAGTCATTTAGATCTGGGTCCTTATTGGGCAAGTATCCACTTGCCGATATGCGCTTTATTACTTTGACGCCTTGGCCTATGGTCTTAATGTTGGTATTTGGTTTACCAACTGCAAGAAATTGGCGAAAATCAATTCTTTCACCGTTGCGAAATTCAAATGCAGTATGTGCTGAAGTAAAGACGATTCTGGGTGAATAGAGAAATCCTGACCCATTTGAATTTAAATCACTCGCTGAAGACATGAGTGGGACAGCTCGATCGTTTGTGTAATCGATAGTGCCGGTTAGGCTCGCTATTGCTGGCTGGGTGAATCCAAATGCTAATGCGATTACCACCGCCATTACTCGCACACGTCTATTACTCATAGTCCAAGATTAAGATAACTTCATTCAAATATGAATAGGTAAATAGAATTTAGTCAGTATTCAAAACTCTGGCGTGGCCCAATACAGGCGGCTTTGAGGACAACTGGTCGCCTAGCAGCTACTTCTTTAGCTCAGCCAATTTCTTTTCGACCTCTGGGTAGTCAGGGTTATCAACCAAAATCTTTTCTAGATCCTTAATACCCATTGCCTTCTTGCCCATTAAAGCGTAGGTGACTCCGCGTTCGAATAGCGCACGATGAGCCAACGCTTCGGGCATGTTCTTTTGCTTCAGTGCTCGCTTAAAGCATTCAACTGCGGCCTCGTGCATTGTCTTTTCACGAAATGCCACGCCACGTAAGACCATCAACATGGCGGTTGCATCATCAAAGACTTCAATATCTTCGGTGGTCTCGATTGCGCCATCAAAATCACCAATCGATATTTCAATGTCAGCAAGTGAAATCGCCACCATTTGATCAGGAGGAATCAGCATCAATACTTCAATGGCTTCCTCATACTTTTTCTGCGACTGCAAAATTTCAGACCAAATAAATCCCAGTGTCTGCACGTTGTAATGCAGCTGCGTGGTGATGCCCGCTGAAATGGTGACACCTGGCTTGATGCCCTTAAAATACTTGCGCACGTACTTATTGCTAAATGCAGCATCTCTTTGTTCCCACAATATTGCGCCCCATTGCGTTGCTTCGTCTTGCCACTTCTCATCGGTAGCGCCGTGTAGGAAGGAGATCAAGTCGAGTGGATATTTCAGTTCTGGGTATTGCGCTTTTAGCGCGTTTGCTTTCTCAATTACCGAACTAGCATCATCGGCGTGATCGGAGTTATAAATATCAAGTAAGAACTTATTGAGCTCTCGCTCTGGCTTGCGCGCAAATAATCCTGGCGCAGGTGGGCCTTGATAGGTATCGCTCTCTTGCGAATTCGCTGCGGCCGATGATCTGCGGCTATTGCTGCGGGTGCCACTATTTAGAGTTTCAACGTTGTATAAACCAGTGCCGGGGATTCCGGTACTAAAAGTCCTTCGCCCTTTTGAGTTCATGGTGTAGCGAGCTCCGGGTACGCCAAATGAGAGACCGACAGTTTCTTTGCTGAAATTTAACCGCAGGCCAGGGAGCAGTTTCATGGACTGTCGAAAGCGGATACTCATGCGCTTAACCTACGCCAGCACTGCTCAAAAGGCACCGATGACGGTTAATCATTAGTATCCACCTATGACTTTTACCCTGTATTCAACATCTTGGTGTGGCCCATGCAAGCGTCTTAAGGGACAACTGGCAGAGCTGGGCATCAGCTTTACTGAGGTTGATATTGAGCAATCCCCCGAAGCAGCTGCTCTGGTTGAATCGCTAAACAATGGCAATCAGATGGTGCCGACTCTGGTTTTCTCAGATGGCACATCGCTGACTAATCCGTCAGCGATGGCGGTTAAAGAGAAGTTAGCCGCGCTTTAGTATCTGCCTTCAGGCGAAGTTTCTACTTGCACAGTTTACGAATAATTTGAAGCACTAGACCAATAAGCATTAGTAGCGAGCCAACTGGCAGAGTTAAGAACATAAGCCAGATGTATGCGCCGGTGCCGCTGCCCTCATCCCACATTGATCCACCTTGAAAGAGTGAGGTGATGAAGGCAAGCAGGATTGGTGAGATTGCAAAGATCAAACCTGCTCTAATAAACGGAAAGCGCTTCATGAAAAGAGTTTAAGGTGCGTTGGTGAGATTAGGCAGTTACTGCGAGTAAACAAAAAAGTGGCCCCACGCGACGAACCGTGAGGCCACTTATTGTGCGTACCACTGGCGGGATTCGAACCCGCGACCTATGACTTCGTCAGAGCATTGCTCTATCCACTGAGCTACAGTGGCACGCAGAACGAAGATTAGGTTTGATTAAAGCTTCAATATTTTTTCTAATTGTTATCTGTGGATGAATATGGTGCTAGCCTATGCAAGTCAGAGCATTGCAATTATTGAGCTACAACAAAAGACCCCGTCGTAATTGGCGGGGTCTTTTGTTTGTCCAGAGCTCCAAGATTTTGTAATTCTTTTTTGAGAGTTACCAGCACTATTACAAGATCTGACGCAATTAAAGCACTTTTTCTGATTGCTCAGAGTAATTAGTCAGAAAGCTGCAATATTGAGGTGCAAATAAAGGACCACCCCAGCACTGCCGGGGTGGTCTTTTATTTGTTTAGCGATTAGTTGCGTAGTTCGATCTGATGAATCGAGATTGAACCTGATAGTTCATAGCTGGTGATGACTAGCGCTTTGCCAGATGGTGACTTGTCTGCTGGAACGAAGACGATTCCTTCTGGTGACCAGTACTTAACATCTTTTGCAGGTGTTGCCGTTGTAGGCAGCATCTGAAGCCACTCTTGAAAGACTGGAACTCGTGGCTGGGTGATATCAAAGATCGCTAGCGCAGTCATTCGCTCTAGGCCAAGTATTGCAATTCGACGATCGCCAACCATTCCAAGTGCAACGCCCTCTGGTTCGGCGCCCTTATCGTCAGAGCGGTCTTGACCAACATAGTTCATCGTGCTCTTATCTTTAGAGTAAGAATGTGAACCATTGATATTTGCAACACCAAAGGCCTTTATCTGAATCTGATCTAACAGATCACCGCTATCCCAGATTGGTAATCCATTGCGATACATAGTCATTGAGTTTGAACCGCGCAGATGGATAGTGTCGATATCGCCGTCGCCATCCTTATCGCCCATAGTTGGATTGACCTTTGCGCGACCTAGCTCAGCGCTACCTGACAGCGTGCTCCAATTAGGAAAACGGCGGGTATCTACTTTGAGTGAAGCGGCACGAAGATCATCGTTTAGGCAGGTGTACTCGCGTGCATCGCCCTCATTGGCAGTTATGAAGTAATTTCCTGCACCGTATCTAAAACCAGCGATCGCATCAGGTTGTGAGGCTCCGACTACATTTCGGTAGTTTCGTGGGCCTGCGCCAGAGTCTCTATCACTGGTATCGCGAGCAACGTAGGAAAGGTTAGATTCGAAGGCACGTGTGATGTCTTCAAAGGTGGCAGTTTCAATATTGAGTTTGCCAATTGCATTAGCCTCTTGAATGGTGACATAGGCAGTCTTGTTATCTACGGCAGTCACAAATTCTGGTTCGAAATCTTTTGAGACATTGTTTACAACTGATGAGACGGCAATTCCTTTGGCTTTCATCTCCGCCACAGTGAATTGATCAAAGCCGGCAAATTTAACAACTGGCGCAGCTGGATTACTTAGATCAACAACTGATACGCCACCAACTGGGTCTGAAGCCTTTGTGTAATCTGTTTCTTCCTTCTCAGGAGTAGCTGGATTGTCTTTTGCACATACTGGCTGGGCCTCGATTGCGACAAGTGCCGTTGTGCCATTTGGCGCAAAAGTTACTGAGTCAGGCAGTACGCCTAAAACATCTGTTGAACTTAAAACTTTTCCGGAGGTATCAAAAACTACGATCTTTCCATTTGGCGTAGTTGGCGCACCAGTTGCAGAGAATGTTTCAGTAACTAGCACGGCGGCTACAACCACATCTTTTCCAGCAGCAACGCTTGTGACGTCATTTCCATAAGCTGCTAATGAAACCGAGCTAACCTTCTTTGGATTTGCTACATCTGAGATATCAAAAATGTCGATTGCGTTCTTGACGCCATTGGTGGCAAAAATTCGCTTTGAGCCAGCATGGTAGGTAACGATCTCGTGACTGCCCTCGCCATCGCCTGAGGCAATTGCTGCGATCTCGGTAATTTTAACGGTGGCTTCATTAGCCAGTGCTGGAAGTTGCCCAGCTGAAATTAGTGCGGAGGCGGTTAATGCTGTTATTACGATTAGCGGAAATTTTTTCATATGCGAAATATCGCGTATGCACAATTTACGCACGGTAACTTATTGACAGATTTTTGGTGAACAACGAATTAAAGGTTCAGCAAGTTTTTGAATGGTCATGCTGACTTAAGGGGTAAGCCCCCGGCAGCGAGGGTTCAGGCTTAAACCGCCTGTGAGGTGAATTACGCAACACTTTTGTTGCGTAAATATTGACTTTGCCATATGGTTTAGGCCTAACCGTTCCTAACGAGAGAAGCCCAATGTCCAAGAAGTTTCGTCTGGCCGCTTTAAGTAGCGCCGCAGTTCTATTTCTAACCCTGTTAACCGGTTGCTCGTCGAGTAACGAACAGGCCCAATCGGTCACCGAACTAACGGTTTACTCAGGTCGTTCCGAGGAATTTATTGCGCCATTTTTTGCCCAATGGGAAAGCGAATCTGGCATCAAGCTAAACATTCGCTACGGTGATTCAGCCGAGCTGGCCGCCCAGATCTTAGAAGAAGGAAGCAACTCCCCTGCCGATCTATTTCTCTCTCAAGATGCTGGCGCACTAGGAGCGGTAGCAGAGGCTGGGCTATTTACCGAGCTAGGTGCTGATGTCGCAGCTGCGATTCCGGCGAAGTTTGTAGCAGCAAATCGCAACTGGGTCGGTGTTACCGGGCGCGCGAGAGTTTTTGCGTATTCGCCAGAGCGAGTAAAAGAGTTACCGAAGTCGGTTGCAGAGTTAACAAATAGTGCATATAAGAATCAACTTGGTATTGCGCCGACTAACTCTTCATTCCAAGCATTCTTGACCGCTTTGATAAATACCAATGGAAAAGATTTCGCGAAGAGTTGGCTTGAAGGTCTGAAAGCAAATGGAGTGAAGATTTATCCGAAAAATAGCGCGATCGTTGAAGCAATTGATAAGGGCGAAATCTCAATCGGATTAGTCAATCACTATTACGTCTGGGAAGTTAGCGAAGCTTTAGGTCGCACAGTTGATGTGAAGATTGGTTTCTTTGCACCAGGTGATCTAGGAAATCTAATCAATGTTTCAGGTGCCGGTGTTCTGGTCTCTAGTAAGAAGTATGCAGCTGCGCAAGATCTGATCAACTTCTTAACCTCTGATTCGATGCAGCAGAAGTTTGTGACTGATACTCATGAATACTCATTACTCGATGGAACTATTGCGCCAACTGATGTGCCGGCCTTGGCTCAGATCGGTGCTCCAACCGTTGATCTAAATTCCCTAAAAAATATCAAGACCACACAAGATCTTCTGATTGAGGTTGGCCTGCTCTAACAATGACCACAACAGTTACCGATAACACTCGTACAACACTGACTAAAGGTGCGCGCAATCAGCGTGCAATCCGCGGTGTGCTAAACGGTGCGGTCGGAATTGTTGCGGCGCTAGCCCTGATTCCTATCGGTTATTTGCTGGTGCGCTCTAGCCAAAAGCCAGTTGGTGAAATAGCTCAGCTATTGGTGCGTCCTAAGACCCTTGAGGTTCTAGCGACTACATCGGCCCTGGTCTTTAGCGTGGTTACAGTAACCGTAGTGCTCGGTGTTGCTTTGGCCAGCGGTCTGCACTTTGTTAAGTTACCGATGCGCCGATTACTGATAATTCCAGCGGTTCTACCCCTTGCAATTCCATCGTATGTTTTTACCTATACCTGGATCGCTTTAATCCCTGAGTTCTCTGGCTTTTTCGCTGCAGTCTTTATTCTCTCGGTGACAACCCTGCCTTACGTTATTTTGGCAACACTTTCGGGTCTGCGCACGGTAGATGGCGCACAGGTCGAAGTAGCCCGTTCGCTAGGGTTATCAATTCCGCAAACATTTAGACGCGTTGTGTTTCCGCAAGTTAAGGGACACATCAGTGCCGGTGCGTTACTGGCAGCGCTTTACACGATCAGTGACTTTGGTGCAGTTTCATTATTAAATGTGGAAACCCTGACTGTGACTATTCAGAATATGTATCGCGCTTCATATGATCGCAGCGCTGCAGCCGTTATTTCATTGGTACTGATTGCATTCTCGACAGTTGTAGTTCTGGCAGATGAAAGAGTGAAACGGCAGAGCCCAGAGGGTGGCGATGTAAAGGTTTACTCAACTAAGAATTCACTAATTAACAAAGCCTGGTTGCGTTTTGCGGTTATCGCAACGCTGGCGATCTTCGCTTTCGTGGCTGTCGTTATTCCGTTCTTCGTTTTGATTTCTCGATTTTTCAGTAATCGTGTTGCTATCGAATGGGGCGAACTAGCTCGCACTTCGATATCAACAATCTTGGTAGCGGCTTTCGGAGCCCTGATTGCACTAGTTCTATCTGCCCCACTTGGAATTCTTTTAGCGGGGGCTAAAACTCGCATTGGTCACTACGCACAACGTGTAATCACTATCGGCCATGGTTTGCCGGGTGTAGTTGTGGGCTTAGCTCTGGTTTCAATTGGTTCTAAATTAGGCGCTCTTTACCAAACCACATTCTTGTTAGCTTTTGCTTACGCCCTTCTATTTCTAGCTAAATCAGTGGCCAGCATGAGTTCGTCGTTATCTCGAGTTCCAAATAGCGTTAAAGATGTTGCATCTACCCTTGGCATGAATCAGTGGCTGGTTTTTAAAAAGGTAGTTGCCCCGATTGCGGCCCCAGGAATTGGGCTGGGAACTATCTTGGTATTTCTTACCGCTATGAAAGAGTTGCCGGCCACGCTAATGCTTCGCCCAACTGGCTTTGATACTTTGGCAACGCAAATTTGGTCAGCTGCTGCGATTAATCGATTTAACGAAGCAGCTCCTTATGCCTTAATATTGGTACTTATTGCAGCGGTGCCAACATTTTTAATTAGTCGTCCTGATAAATCAGATCGTACATTTATCCAAGAGACCGCAAGGAGTCCAAAGTGAGTTCACTTGAGATCTCCCACTTAAATGTAACGCTGGGCAAAAAGTTAATTCTCAACGATCTTTCATTCTCACTTGCTCAAGGTCAGGTTGCCGCTCTGCTTGGGCCATCAGGTTGTGGCAAGACAACGCTACTTCGCAGCATTGCCGGGTTGATCCAGCCTTCACATGGAACTGTGCGCTTTGGAAACCAGTTGGTTTCACTTTCATCGCTTGTGTTGCCATCTCATAAGCGAAAGCTTGGTTATGTTCCGCAAGAAGGTGCGTTATTCCCACATTTAAACGTGGCTGAGAATATTGCATTCGGTTTAGATCGCTCAATTTTTACTAAAGATAAGATCCGCCAGATCACCAAAGAGATGCTTGAACTAATTGAGTTACAAGGTTTTGAAAACCGTATGCCGAGCCAACTCTCTGGTGGTCAGCAGACTCGTGTGGCCTTAGCTCGAGCACTTGCAATCAAGCCAGCGCTAGTTTTATTAGATGAGCCATTTTCAGCTCTCGATGCTGAACTTCGAGCAGACCTGCGTACCGATGTAATCGATTTATTGCGAGCACAAAACACAACTGCAATCTTGGTAACACACGATCGCGAAGAGGCGCTTGTTTCAGCAGACATCGTGGCGCTAATGCGTGAAGGCAAGATCATTCAACAAGGAACACCAGAGGCGGTTTACTCAACTCCGATTTCGTTAGAAACAGCAATTGGTACTGGCGATGCGTTAGTTCTAGCCGCTACCAAGATGGCCGATGGCAGTACTTCTTATCTTTTTAATTCGACTGCTAATGGCGCTGAAGTTGAAAAAGGGCACATTGTGATTCGCCCCGAAGAGATAAAAATTGATCGCGATCTCTCTAAGGCAACTGCGGTTGGGCTAATTGAAAAGATTGATTACTACGGTCATGACGCGATGGTTAGCGTTGATATCTCTGGCCAAGCGCTCAAGGTAAGAATTCCAGGGCCATTTGATTTTGTTCTAGGCGAGCGAGTTTCAGTTCACCACGCTGGCCCAGTTAGATTCTTTGCTAACGAAATATAGATGTAAGGAAGCTTTAGTTATTCTTCACATATTCAGATGCGTGAGGAAAACCATTAGCAGCTAGCTTTTCAGCCATATCTTCCTTAACGGCCTTTACGACCTTGTGTGTTCCGTCGCAATTCTTTTCTTCATCTCTGGTGTGACCACATTGGCAAGCGCCCATGACATCTCTCTTTTCTTAGTAATTTATGTGAAATCTTAACGGTTATGCCTCGAAGTCTCCGCCTCGACCGGTGATCTTCTTCTTGCTCTTTGCTGGCCGCTCGTAGGCGACCAGCAAAGTTGCAAGGATCATGGTGAAAGCACCAATAATAATAAACTTCTGCATTTAGTTATCCTAGAACAGCCCAAACAACTAGCGCGAAGACAGCAAGGCCTAGCCCGACCATTGCAATGGCAGATAGTGATAGCAGGCCACGAGACTCAGCGATTCTTGCTGATAGCGCAGATGGCTTTTCAATCTTTTTCAAATCTACAAGGAGAACTTCAGCTTCACGAATTGCGGCATATTGCGAAATGATGGCAAGGATGCCGGTCGCAGCAGCAACACCAATTGTTAAATACTTAGTGGCATCTGATGCTGTCGCAAACTTATCGAAAGCAGCCAGTACGAAAACACCAACTAACATCAAAGTTGGCGCGATTTGAGCGTTAATTACCTGTGAGCGCTTTGTGTTCCAGAGCTCTAATAAACCTTTTTCGTCCATGGTCTCTCCCCCAATTATGTTGCTGTTGCAACTTGGGAAATAGTAAGCCTGAAGTTTGAACTTTGCGCGTCCAAAACAGAAACAGTCGGCAAATTGAGCGTCGATTCTGGGCACACCCTGTGAGATCTATGATCTTGCCTTTTATTTCTCACTAAATTCGAGTTGCTGGCTTGTTTGCCCATACCTAGAGTTTTCCCGATAGCTCACCCAACCGAAGGAGATAGGTATGAAGGTTTTGCGTAGCGGAGCAGTCGTAGCTGTGGCTTTGATTGCCGCACTTGCGTTGTCATCGTGTTCAAGTGATTCAGAAGAGACAATGGATACAGCAACAGAAGAAACAACTGTCGGAACAATTGTTGATGTTGCAGTCGGAGCAGGAAACTTTACAACTCTAGTTGCAGCCGTAACAGCAGCAGATTTAGTTGAGACACTAAGTGGCGAAGGCCCATTCACTGTATTTGCACCAACAGATGAAGCATTTGCAGCACTTCCAGCTGGAGTACTAGATGCACTTCTATTGCCAGAGAACAAAGAAACACTTGTAAAGATTCTTACCTACCATGTCGTATCAGGCAAGGTAATGGCAGCTGACATAACAGATGGCGATGTTGCTACTGTTGAAGGTTCAAATGTCATGCTTGTTACAACAAGCGGTGTAAAAGTTAACGATGCAAATGTTGTTTCAGCAGATGTTCCAGCTTCAAATGGTGTGATTCATGCGATTGATGCAGTGATCTTGCCACCAGGAGTAGATGTAGCAGCATTAATCGGCTAATGAATTTTTAATTCATTACGGAATTCAGTAGAGGCCACTTCAGAATTTTGGGGTGGCCTTTACTGTTTCTAGTCAGGACTGGAGCAGATTGTGAAACGAAATCTAATTAAGGAAACGGCGCTAACCATTTGTGCTGTAGTAACACTCGGTGTCTTGCCACCGGCTAGTGCTGCTGATTTTTCAGATAGTTCGGTTTCACTCACCTTTTCTTCGAAATCAATTGCTAAAGCAGTCACCGGTGGCGGTAATACTCGCGGTCCCGCACTTGCGGTGATGAAAGATGACACTATTTTGCTTGGCGGCGGAAAAAGTGGCGGCGAGATTCTCACCTGGAATAAGCAGAAGAGTGCCTTGCGTAGCTTGGGGACATTTATCCCAGCCAATCGCAGAATTATTGATTCACGGTTTGCAATTAACGATATCGCCGTCTTGTCTGAAAGTGCCACATCGGCAAAGTTATTGATCTCTTATCCCAGGCTAGGTTCAGGTCGGTCTTGTGTTGAGATTGCAGTTGACGAGTTGGCTTATGATCGAAAGAGTCAGCGCATTAAGTTTGTAGCGAATTGGTTTGTCTCTAAACCGTGTGTACCTATCTCGGCCGTGCAACATACCGCCGGGAGATTTGCAGTGATTAATACGAGTTCAGTTTACGTAACCATCGGTGACTTAGGTTTTAGCGATATTGGAAATCGCAGCAAACGAGGAGACCTAGGTTCGATCTTTAAGCTAACTGCAAAATCAGCGGTGCGTGTTTCTCAGGGTCATCGCAATCCACAAGGCATCGTCTTACTTGAAAACAAAACTTTGATGGCAGCCGAACATGGGCCGCGAGGTGGCGATGAGATAAATGTGATTAACGAAGGTGGAGATTATGGTTGGCCTTTTGTCTCATACGGCGAGCCTTACGGTTTTTGGGACTATGTGAAACCGAGCACGAGAGGAAGCCACGAAGGCTATACCGAGCCAATTAAATATTGGGTTCCATCCATTGCTCCGACCGAATTAGTGCAATTACCAAAGCAAGGCTGGGGTGTTTGGGGTGGCGCACTTGTACTTGGTACTTTGCGCGAAGAGATTCTTCTCTTTATGAAGATAAGTGAAACTAATGAAATCACCGAGAGCGTAAGAGTCGAAATGAATGAACGCATTCGCGATCTTGAAGTGTTAAGTAACGGGTCTCTGATTGCGACAACTGACTCGGGTAGATTGATTACGGTGGCTAATTCATGATCAAATTAAAGTGATTGGTTATTCACCAGCGCCTTAAGTAAAAGATTTAGCTACAATGTTTTGCTAACTACTTTCCGCTCCTAATGCTGCGCCAAGCCCCGGTTGACCAGAGCGCCCAGAGTACGAGCAGCGGCTGGAAGAGCAATCTGATGGCGCGAGCACGATCGGTATCTAGCCCAAAGGCATCGATGCCGTTTACATATTGCGAGATGTTGCCCGGAAATATTGCGATGAAGAAAAGCGCTGTGGCGATGCCGACTTCTTTACGGTAGAGCATTGAAGCAAGTGCTAGACCGAGAATTATTTCAACTACCCCAGAGGCCAAAACTACAAAGTCAGCCGAAAGTGGCACCCAATTAGGAACTTGGGCCTGGAACTCAAGACGGCTAGTTGTTAAGTGAGTGATGCCAGCATAGATAAGGGCGGCACCGAGTAGGACTTGTGTAGCTTTACGGATTAGTTCCATGGGCAGCTTTCGGTTGAGTCACTCTCAGCAACTTAATTGTCTCTTTAGTTTACTTTGTGAAATACAAATGGCCCCTCGCGACTAACCGTGGGGCCATTTGGTGTGCGTACCTCTGGCGGGATTCGAACCCGCGACCTCAAACTGAGTCAAAGTTGTGCTCTATCCGCTGAGCTACAGAGGTACGCGTGCAAAAGATAGAGATTTACTTTCCTCGATTATTTTTAGTTCTAAAACCTGTGGATATTTAAGGCGTGATAAGGTTTGAGCACTGAGTCAAAGTTGGGTTCTTGAATATTAAGAGCTACAGAAAAACCCCGTTGTTAATAGCAGCGGGGTTTTTGCTTTTCTATTTGTTTTGAAGTGGCTGTTAGTGTTTTATTTCGTGATTGAAAGATTTATTTTTTGACCATCATGTAATTGCTGATCTGGTAGACCCTTTAATACATGCACTTTTGCTTCACCGACTACAACCCAGTGGGTATCGCCTGAACGCTTAACAATTGCAGTTAGTTCATCGACGCCAATTAAAATTGAATCATCTGGTACATGCAGTAATACTTTTGCTGCGCTCTCAGGAATCCATTTAAAGAATTTATTGAAGTGCGGAATCACTCGAATTTCCGGCAACAGGTTTAGCCCAGGCGTTGGTGCTTTCTTTAGCAAGCGAAAGTTTGGGATTTGCGAGCTAAGTACCATTGCACCCGCACTGCAGCCAGCCAAGGAAGCACCGGTATTCCAATTTTCAATAATGGCCGACCAAAGCGGAGTATCAATCAGAGTTTCACCAAGATGATGCGGGTCTCCCCCTGACATATACATAAGTGCACTATTGGCAACGGCATCAACGTATTCTTGATTGAAGGCATCTTCGCGCGAGTAGATAGGCAGGTAAGTGCACTGCACACCTAAAGCATCCGCTTGCCTCTGACCAAGTGATCGCCAGAATTCCAATCGTTCTGCGCTTTCGCGGCCAGCAGCTGTTGGAATCTGCAAGTAGCGAGCTTCTTTACCGTTTTTAACACCAGCGGCAATTAGTGAACCTTCGAACTGCGCCATGGCAGGTAGATATTCACCTGAACCAACTAGCGCGAGAGATCCATTCATTTCGTGAGTCTAAGCGTATTTACCTTTATTAAACCAAAGTGCCAGCGAATATTTGCCAAGCCAGCGCAGATTTAGCAACAAGTGAAAGGGTTATGTAGGTTTTTTCGCCACGTAAGTATTGCGCCCACTTGCCGACTTTCTTGTATTGCAGATATTGCACAATAGCAAAAATATTGAAGAGAACGAATAGTGAAAACACGATTCCATAGACAAAGAGTGGTGCCGAAGCATCGCCAATGCCTTTGATTGAGAAGACATAGAAAACTAAGCCTACCCACGGAACGATTCCGGCGATGCAGCCAAAGATAAATGGCAACCAGCCGCCATTTCCTGGAGTCTCATATTTTTCTTGTAACCAACCGAAAAGAATCATTGACGCATTAACACCGAAGATGGCAATGATTGCAGCCACATCTGAGACGCCGACAATTTGAGCAATCAGAACGATCATTACTGAAGAGCTAATTGAGTATTCAACCCAACGGAAATAATTGCGGTTTTGAGCTAGCCCGTTTTGATAGCGATCAAAGTATTGAGGCGAAGCAACTAAGAAATGGAAGAAAGCAGACAGGCCAAGGAATAGCGCCACGGTTAGTCCGACTGGAGTGTCGAGCAATGTTATTGGCTCAGCAAATGTGCTTCCTGGCGGGCCAGTCATATATCTAGCCACGATTGGCAGCGTGAAATCATTAGATAAGGCGATAACTGCGACCATTTGGGCTAAGTGGAAGAAACCCGCAATCAGGTTATAACGGCGGATAGTTGCTGAATTAATCTCTTTGCTCATGACTTAATCTTCCCATGAAAGTTCTTAAACACTGATTTACTATTGCCTGATGTCACGCGTTGCTAAAACAAAGAATGGCTTTGCGCCAAAGGTTTGCGTGCGCTGTGGTCTGGAATTTGAATGGCGTAAGAAGTGGGCTAAGAATTGGCCAGAAGTTAAATACTGCAGCGATCGATGCCGAGAGAACAAATGAAGCGCATTATTTATCTGCCGTTTGACCATCTGCATCGAAATTTCGGTGCTTTAAAGGATGCCAAACCTGAGAGCGATCTGATTGTTTTAGTAGAAAGCGCTCGCATGACTACGGGCCGTAATTGGCATAAAGAACGGCTTTTCTTTTTACTTTCTAGCGCCCGGCACTTTGCTAAAACTTTAGAGCTCGAAGGCTTCACCGTTGAATATCTAAAGGCGCCAAACATCATCGATGGCCTTAAATCTGTTCAGGGTAAGCACAAAGGTTTGCCGATTATCTGCGCTGAACCTTCCTCATTTAGACAGTTCGCAGCGCTAAAGGAATTTGGTGTCGAATTTCTTGAGAATGATTTCTTCTTAACTCCTCGCCCACTCTTTAAGTCCTGGGCAGACTCGCAAAAGAGTTACTTAATGGAAAGTTTCTATCGCAAGCAACGGGTTCGGCTAAACATTTTGATGGATGGCAACGAGCCCGCAGGAGGTGCTTGGAATTTTGATAAAGAGAACCGCTTGCCACCGCCAAAGAAATATGAAGGTCCCAAGTATTTAGAACATCAGCGCGATGAGATAGATGAAGAGGTAGCTAAGGAGATTGGTCATGTTATGACCACGACCTGGGCAACTACTCGACAAGGCGCCCTTGCTCAACTGAAGAACTTTATTGATAACCATTTTGGCGAGTTCGGACCGCTCGAAGATGCGATGACAACTGATAACTGGGCGCTACATCATTCTTTGCTTTCGCCCTATTTAAACAATGGTCTTTTGCACGCCAGTGAAGTAATTGCGGCTGCAGTTAAAGCCTTTAACGGTGGCAATATTCCGATTGAATCAGCTGAAGGCTTTATCCGACAGATCATTGGTTGGCGCGAATATGTAAACGGCATGTATTGGTTTCTCGGCCCCGATTACCGAGAGAACAATCAGTTAAATGCTAATCGTAAGTTGCTGCCGCTATTTAACGACCCTGATGCAACTCAAATGAACTGCATGAAAGAAACAATTAGAGACATCAATGAGCGAGCTTGGGTGCACCATATTCCGCGGCTGATGTTGCTTTCTAATCTCGCACTGGTTACAGGAACGAACCCGCAAGAGTTTCTCGAGTGGATGCGTGAAGTTTTTATCGATGCCAGCGAATGGGTAATGGTTCCAAATGTGATTGGCATGGGAGTTCATGCCGATGGCGGTCAGATGATGACAAAACCTTATGCCGCAGGTGGTGCTTATGTTTCGCGGATGTCTAACTACTGCAAGCCTTGCGCGTATAACCCCAAGTTACGTACTGGTGAAACCGCTTGCCCATTTACAACCCTTTATTGGGACTTCCTCGATCGCCATAAGGAAACCTTTGCAAAGAATCACCGCATGAGCCAACAAGTATTTGGTCTAAATCGCTTAAGTGACCTGCCCGAACTAAAGGTGCGCGCACAAGAGGTGCTGAAAGGTTTAGAAGCCGGAACGATTTAAGCTTTCATAATGAGCGCAAAAGCAAGATAAGTTGATTTGAAACCAAGATTTCTATTTGCGTGATAAGTACATTTTTCACTTTTGAGCAAGTGGTCTAATTAATCACGAACGTCGCGTATGAAGATAACATTCACTTTTCAGAATAACATTAATCGAAATCTCATTGAGTAAGATAAGCGTGGGTGTTAGAGTTCATTACAACGGAAACTAAACCATGATCTTCTATAAAACTTTACAGACAAGAGGGTGCTTACTATTAACAACGTAGCCAACAACGAATTTGTAAACATTCCATCGTTAGTGCCGATCCCTGACATCATGCAATCCAAAAGAGTCTTGGCTTTTCAGGCACACTATGACGATACTGATATTTCTGTTGGTGGTTTGATTTCTCTTCTAATTGCACAAGGTGCTGAAATTCTCTACGTTACCGCCACAGATGACTTGGCCGGAATTGTTGATTTAGATCAAAACAAAGAAAAAGCGGCACGTGCTTTAGATGACGAATCTTATAATGCTATGAAAATACTCGGTGTTTCAGGCTTAATTAAGCTAGGTCATCCAGATGCTGGTGATTGGACTGTACACGAGGTCCGAAAAAGCTTTATGTCAGTAATCAGGCAATACCAACCAGATTGTGTGTTAACTCTAGATCCTTGGTTAGGCACAGAAGCTCACAGCGATCACTATAAATCAGGGTTCGCAGCTGTTGAAGCCAGCATTCTTTCGTATGTTCCGGGAGTTGAAGATACTCATGTAGTTATTCCTGAAAAATTTATCTCTTCAGAAAAGCGCGACCTAAAATCTGTTGGCATGTTTACGACATCTGAGGCAAACTGTTTCATCGACATCACTCAAGTTTTAGATAAAAAGTTACTTGCTGTCTCTAATTACAATAGCCAATTCTCACCCGAAGATATGGAAAACTTACTGGGAAATCTTAAGAAGCGCGGTAAGCACTTAGCAAATCTTGGCCGCAATGCTGGGAAATTAAGTAGCGAAGTAGAATATGCAGAGTGCTTAAAAGTATTGAGCCCTAATGCACTGCATGCGGCTCGCTAAGCACGATAAAGCGGTGATTTTCTAATTACTGATTGATACCAGATAATGAATAGTTATTGATAATTTGACGTCGCATAATTAAAAATACGAGTAAAGCTGGAACACACGCTAAAAGTGAACCAGCAAAAACGGTTCCGTAATTAGTTGCATAGGTACCTTGCAGTAGAGACAAGCCGACCGGAAGGGTATACATGCTGATTTCTTGGGCCACCATCAATGGCCAAAGATAATTATTCCAGACACCTAAGAATGAAACTGCTGCAAGCGTTGCGAGTGGACCTTTGGTTAGGGGAAGAATGATTCTCCAAAATACAGCTAGTTGAGAACACCCATCAATCAAAGCGGCATCTATCAAGTCTCTGGGGGTGTTTAGCAAAAACTGTCTCATCATGAAGATTCCGAATGCGCTAACCGCGGAAGGCAGAATAATTCCCATATGGGTGTTTATTAGGCCAGCTTTTGCAGTGCCAAGGAAGAGCGGAATCATGATGGCCTGAAAAGGCATCACTAGAGCAATAATGACAAGCGCGAATAAAGCGTTCTTACCTTTGAACCTAAATTGGGAGAAACCATAGCCAGCAGACAAACTTGAAATGAGAATTATTACTGTCGAAATCACCGAGATTAGAACACTATTTAGAAAAAAGGTCATAAATGGTGCAGAAGCAAAACCATCACGGAAATTCTGAAGTGTCCATGAACCGTTGAATGCGAACAAGTTCAGATCAAAAATCTCGGCCGAAGGCAGGAATGCTGCTTTCCAAGACCATAGAAGTGGAACTGCCGTCAAGCCTGTGATTAAGACTAGAAAAAAGTAATTTAAAAGTTTATACACATTAAATTTTTTTTGCTGAATGGGTATATCACTGAGTTGTGGCTTTCCTTGAATCTCGATATTTTTCATCGCTTGCTCCTTACGAGGAAATATTGAATTACAGCGATCAATGTTGAGATCAGAGCCAAGGAAACAGCGATGGATGAAGCACGGGCAATTTCTAATCGCTCAAAAAGTACTTCATAAATTAATCCTGCTAATACCTTTGTTGACTCGACTGGTCCACCTCCAGTAAGCAGGTAAGGTTGGGTAAATATCTGCAAGGCATCAGAAGTAGCAATAATGCCAATAAATAGAATCACTGGTTTCATAAGTGGAAAAGTAATCCACCTCAATTTATGCCATTCATTTGCCCCATCCAGACTTGCAGCTTCATAAAGAGAAGGTGAAACGCCTCTTAGCCCGGTCAGAACAATTACGATGTAGAACCCGATATTGGTCCATAGCAGCACTAAAATTAAAGAAGGAAGAGCAGTTGAGACGCTATTTAACCAATCATTTTCTAATCCCAGGTATCGATTAATTAAACCATCACCCTTAAGCGTGGCTCCCCAGATAAATGCTGAAACCACCGACGGGTAGATAACTGGAATAAATAATATTGTCGAAAAGACACCAGTTTTGGAGCCTTTTGAAATTGATAATGCAACTAGAAAAGCGAGAAGACTTCCAGGAAGGGCCAATCCGAGTCCCATTTTTAGAGTTACTACCAATGCTTTTAAAAATTCAGAATCTGAAAGTAAAGATTGATAATTAGCTAGGCCCACAAACTTTGCTTTTGAGCCTAAGGTAAAGTCAGTCAAACTGTAAACAAAAGAGATGACTACTGGCGTTGTATTAACCAGGGCGAAAAGCGCCAATACTGGAAGCACAAAGAAGAGACCAGTACGAGCTTCTCGTCGGGCCAACTCACCAGCCATAAATAACCTCTATCCCCAAAAGTCACGAAACGTTTTTGATACGAAAGTATGGCAAGTGATCTGGGCTTCTCTGCGCATCACACTTGCCATACTTTCAATCATTTGATCAGCTATCTATTTAGTTGTACAACAACCTAACTGCAGCTTCTTGACCAGTTTTTGCTGCCGCTTCAGGTGTTGTAGTTCCTAAAATTACAGACTCAATCATCACTCTGACGATATCTGTCCATTGAAGGTATGAAGTTACATTTGGCAAGAATTCACCGGTATCGATTGATTTCTTGAACTCTTCCCAGTTATCAGACTTGGCTGTCTCCTTGGAGTTTAGAGTTTCCAAGTCACCTAGCCAAACGCCAGTTGCATTGAAGTACCGTTGACCCTTACTTGAAAGCCAAATTCCAAACTTCCAAGCTTCAACACTCTTCTTTGATGTCTTTGGAACCAACAGTGAATAAGAATAGATAGCCCCACCAGCAGGCTTATCTTTTGCATTAAATACTGGAAGTTGACCCACATCGTAGTTTGAGTAGACCTTTGGATAGCCACTCTTTAGGTATGGTGGATACCAAGAAGCCGAACTTAGATTAATGGCTGACTTTCCTTGAGCGAATAAGTCAGATGCCGTTGCACCAGCAATAGGTCCAATGGCTGGATCAATACACTTATGTGTTTTAACCAAGTCGCGCCAAAGTGCCAAGGCCTTGACTACCGCAGGTGTATCCAAGAATGGAGTCCGGCCATCAGCAGTAATCAATTTACCGCCAGCAGCGCGAACGATTTGATCAAACACTTGATACTGCTGTCCTGAGCTATTAAGCGGAAGTACTAAAGCAGTAACTCCAGGATTTGCATCAGTGATCGCTTTACACGATGCGATTACATCATCCCAAGTCCGAGGGAATGATTTGATGCCAGCCTTTGATGTAAATTCTTTGTTAATAAACATTGTGTATGAAGCAACTTCGTGTGGGATTCCCACTTGTCTTCCGTTCCAGACGAAGGCATTTCTAACTTTAGGTGAGTACAGGGAATCAAAATATTTCTTTCCTGCTGCTGAACCTTTATATTGCGCTCCGTAAACTTTTTCAATTGACAAGAAGTTCACCGGAGTTAGTAATCCCTTAGAAGCAAGTTGTGGTACAGCTCTACGGATCACGTTCACCAAATCTGGACCTGAGCCACCAGCAATAGAAGTCGCTAGCTTAGTCACAATTTGTGCACCAGGTACTGGAAGATAGTTTATCTTCACATTTGGATTTGCAGCTTCGTACTCTGCAATAAGAGTTCTCTCAAATGCATTTGAAGGTGCATTGTCATGAGTCCAATAAGTAAGCTCTACTTTTTTTGTAGATGCAAATACAGGATTTAAGCCAATTGGCAATAGTGCAATAACTAATGCCAGAGCTAATCTCTTTTTCATTTATATCTCTCCTTTGATTATCTCGAGTAAAGGTTCATATAACTTTGTTACAGTATTGCTAGCGTGAGTTTATGATAAGCAATTTTTAAGTCAATGGTTAAACACTTAAAAATAGAATCAGATCAATAGAGTATCTGGTCTAATAATCACTAGTTCGAATCACTTTTTTAGGGCTTAATAAGCGTGCAGATAAACTCTTGTCTAATTAAGTCTGGTTAATTGCAAGATTAATTTTAAGTTTGACATATAACAATAATTTATCTAAAAAATCTGGTATAAATTTCTTCAAATTAACTTTCGCAATATCTATATTTATCTAAATAAATATCAAACTTGCTACTCCTAAGGCGATTAGAGCGGCAGCTGCTGCTATAGATTTCGTTTTACCAAGCTGCTGCGGAAGCCCTTTTATTCCGCTGTCTTGATCTTGATCCATATCCTTTAGGACATTAATAAAGTGAGCGGCCATTCCAAATAGTGCTCCTCCTGACAACATCCAAAGCGGTGGGTTTATATCTTTAGATATAGCAACTGACGAAGGCAGTGCTGCAAAAGCAATGGCATATGGCAGTGGTGAGAGAAAATTGAACTTAAAGTAGAAGTTATATGCAACGCCACAGGCGATACCAAGCATGTAAACAGAGCCACCTTTAATTCCAAGTGGGCCTAAGAGATTTGCTATGAAAGAAAAGGGCAGCATAAAGCGCAACCACTTTTGTAAGTATTGCTTGGTGATTAATCCTGAAACTAGCGGCTTCTTGGTGCGTTGATGCTTTAGATCATCGTCGAAGTCATAGAGATCATTGCTCCAGCCGACTACTAGTTGGCCCGTAAATACGCCAAAGGCAATTACGTAGGCTGGGCCTTCCCACCAGTAATGCGTTGCGAAGGCAAAGGAGATTGCAGTAACTATCAGGGTGGGGCCGAAATGTGCGGCTTTAAGTAGTCCCTTTAACTTCTTCATCTCTGAATTCTATTCGTTTATCACTTTGCCGTTAAACTTTGGCCATGGCTACTAAAGACCCGAGTCGCGAGGCGCACTTTCCGGCGATTGAAAAGAAGTATGGCGAGAAGATGTCATATTGGTTCAAGGTTATGAAAGCTCTTGAAGGCAAGAAATATCCGGAACAGATTGCTCATCTGCGCGAGAACTATGGCTTCTCACAAGCCCATGCCAATGCTTTAGTTATGTATTCGCGTGGCTCTGTTTCAGCTCATCGGCATGAAACACCAGCGCACTATTACAAGAGCATAGATCCAACTCAGGCTAAGACAATCAAAAAGATAATCAAGGCGATTACAGATAAATATCCAGATCTAGAACTTGCGATTGCCTGGAATCAACCAATGCTGCGAAAGGGCACGTTCTATGTGTTCGGTGCCTCAGGTTCAAAGAACCATATCTCGATTGCGCCTTGGAGTACCGACGTACTAGATAAGTTTCGCCCCAAGTTAACTGAGTATCGAGTCACCAAGAACACAATTGCAGTACCAAATGACTGGGAAGTTGACATTAAGTTGCTACTGGCGATGGTTAATGCGCGTTTAGCCGAGAGCTAAGCGATAAAACTTTTCGCTACTTACTATGAAGTGAGTTCCAAATTTCTACGCATCGCTGCGAAACCTGAATATCTTCGGCCCCTGATGCCCCGGCTGATCCAACTGCGCCAACAATTTCGCCATCTAAGTAGAGCAGTTCGCCACCCATAGATAGAACTAACTTATTAGCGCTAGTTCCCATGATGCTGGAATAAACAACTGGTCGCTTCTCAGCAACTTCTACCGTCTTAGCCGTTGGGCGACCAAACCAAATCGCGGTGCGAGCTTTAGCAGCAACAGATTCGATCGCAGCCATTGAAGCGTGCTCAGTGCGCGCATACGAAACTAAGTTGCCAGCCGCGTCAGCTATAGCCACAGTCATTTCGAGGCCAAGTTCTTTAGCGTAATTGATACCGGCTAAAACCACTTGTTGTGATATCTCTGGTTTATGTATGTATGAACTCATCGCGCTCCCCTTGCTCCGTAATAGATTCCGGCCGATTCAAGTAATTTTTTTTGAACATCACGTGCATGACTCATTATTTCATTTGGTTTCATACTTTGATGCTGGTAATTGAATAAGTGCCACTTGCCATCCATTGCCACGTGTTTAACGCATTTAGCTTTTGCTGCCATTACAACTTGTGAGATCAAACCAGCTGGTGGTTGCAACTCAGGTGAATTGCCATCTATTACAAGTAAGTCTGCGCGCTTATTTACTTCAAGCGAACCAATTTGATCAAATAGTTTGAGTGCTTTTGCGCCATCGCGAGTAGCCATCTCAAGTGCGCGCAGAGGCGTGAACGATTCCTGATCACGATTAAGGCTGCGTTGCGTTAATACTGTGGTCTTCATAGTTTCAAAGAAATCATGTGAACCATTTGGGTGATCTAAACCAAGCCCAACTGGAATGCCCTTTTCTGAATATCTACGTAGATCGGGAATAGCTAAGCCCATATGCATATTGCTAACTGCACAATAAGCAGCCGATGCTCCGCTCTTGGCGGCTAACTCAACTTCGAAATCATCAAAGTGAACTGGGTGTGCCAGCAATGACTTTTCATCGAGCACGCCAAGTTTCTCTAAGTGAACTAGCGCTGGGTAGCCATATTCTTTGCGGGCCCACTGATCGAATTCTTCGGAATAAGTCAGGTGCATCGCCATTAATTGGTTGCGCTCTTTATGTAGAGCTTGAACTAATTCATCGGTAACGCGAGGCAACGAAAGTGGTTCGGGCTCGATAGTTACCCGTTCATTTTGGTAAGTACTGCGCAAGCGTGCAAGCTCAGCTACTGACTCAGAAACCGTTAATTGATACTCACTTGGTACGAGTTCGGTCTTATTAACAAAGGCTGCACAGAAGATAACGCGCAGCCCTGATTTAACTGCCGCTGTGATTGAGCCATCTAACTTAGATAACCCTTTCCAAGTTGATTGCGAGTCGGTTGTAGTAGTGATTCCGCTTTCCAATAACTGCAAATAGCCAAGAGAAGCGCCTGCTTCGCACTCTTCGCGATCTAAACCAACCGACATCTTGAGCCAAGCTCCATCTCGCACCGTGCCGACGGCCATTTTATGTTTTGGTTCAGCACCTTGAATCAGTGAGCTGGCTAAATGGTGATGAGTATTTACAAAAGAGGGCAACAAAATGTCGTCAGCGAAATCATGAAGAGTTTCGCCATCAGTTGCAGCTGGTCGACCTGCGCCGACTTCGGTAATTAAATTATTCTTGACTCGCAAATATCCGGGTGAAAAAATCTCGCCCGCATCATTCATGGTGATAACAGCTGCGGCATAAATCAACTGCGCACTGCTGCTACTCATGACTACCTTTCGAAACTAATTTTGAATAGTTCTTAAATTCTTAGTAAGCCTGGCAAACACAGCCGTCGAAAACAGGTAGCTCAGCTAACT
>CAXNEB010000016.1:0-31113 GCA_964201645.1 Candidatus Planktophila sp. | reverse complement strand
CCTTGCCTCGCCTCTCGGCCATTCCACCATGAAAATACGGCCCCCTGTGAAAGGCAGGTGGCCGTATATCCGAGCGGACGACGGGGTTCGAACCCGCGACCTGAACCTTGGCAAGGTTCCGCGCTACCAGCTGCGCTACGTCCGCATTTCGTGCTTCTTTGCATTTCTGCCGAAACCGAAGTCTGACAGAGGGCGAAATCTATCCTAATTCAGGCGTAACTGCCAAAGGGGTCATACGGTTAGCGCGTGAACTCAGAGTCCCTGGCAGATCTGCCCCAATTTTGGATGGGCGGGGTATTGGCATGGGATCTAGTTCAGGTAAGTGATGATCCGGCCTGTTTAGCCGATGGTGGTTTCTGGGCGATTAGCACAACGTATGAAGGCGATTTTCGAGCAGCTAAGTTCGCTTCGATCAGCACTGCAGAATTTCCGCCAAGTAGTTCGAAACCAGAAGTAAGCGGCCAGTGGGAGAGTGACACTTCGCAAAGTGAGTACATGCAATACGTCGAAAAGATTCGTGACGAGATAGCTAATGGTGGCGTTTATCAAGTAAATGCTTGTCGCAGATTAAGTATCAAATCAAATGCACGACTCGACTTGGCATTCGCAAATATCTTGGAGGCGAATCCTGCCCCGTTTGCCAGTTATCTGAAATACGGTGACATTGAGATTGCATCGGCGTCACCCGAGTTATTTCTGACTCGCAATGGTGATGAACTTAAGACCTCACCGATTAAAGGAACCAAGCGATCTGCAACTGAAAAATTTGGAACCAAAGATCGCGCCGAGAATGTGATGATCGTCGATTTGATGCGCAATGATCTAGGTCAAATCTGCATTCCGGGCAGTATCGCTGTTCCTGATCTCTTGCGAGATGAAGAACACCCAGGGTTAAGCCACCTTGTGTCAGATGTAACTGGAAAGTTGCGTGAAGGAATTAGTTGGTCTGAAATCTTTGCAGCGCTCTTACCCGCTGGATCAATAAGTGGTGCACCAAAGAGTGCAGCTAAGCGAATAATTGTGGAAAATGAACAAACTCCACGAAGTACTTATTGTGGCGTAATGGGTTGGGTGCATGGCGATCAGGCAGTGTTATCAGTGGCAATTAGAACTTTCTGGCGTGAAGCCGAATTTATTCACTTTGGTACTGGCGCGGGAATAACTTGGAATAGTGATGCGCAAGCTGAGTGGGAGGAAACGCAATTAAAAGCTGAACGACTTATTTCAATAGTTGGTGGCGAGTTATGAGTCAGTTAGCTTGGCTAAACGGGAAATTATTGAGTTACGAAGCAGCCAGCCTTGATGCATCGGGTTGGCCAACAGGTTCTGGAACATTTGAAACAGTCAAGACCGTTGCCGGCCAACCATGGGCTTTATCGCGACACATGCGACGGGCTCTAAATACAGCGCGCCGCAATGGCCATCCGTTTCCAGGCGAAGAATTGATCAGACGGGCAGTTGCCGAAGTTATCGCAGCAAATCAATTTGCAATTGGCCGACTACGAATCCTTTTCGGTGATGATGGCAGTTTGTGTGTTACACATCAGGAATATTTTGAGCTAACTAAGCCAGCTATTTTAGGAATTCGCGATCACGCTTTTGCAAGCAACGGAATTGTGGAAAAACGCTATCCATATGACCAAAATTTGCAGCTTCTCAAAGAAGCACAAAATGCGGGCTTTGATGATTTCTTGCAGATCAATGGCCAGGGCTACTTATCGGAAACTTCAATCGCAAATCTGGTCGTTCAAATGAACGGAAGTTGGGTTACTCCGCCACTGAGTGAAGGGGTTTTGCCCGGCGTAATGCGCGCATTGCTAATTGAGAAAAATGGCGTACTAGTGAGGCGGATCCATGTAGATGAATTGCCGCTAATCACTAACGGATTCGTGGTTTCGAGTCTTAAAATCGCACAGCCGATAGCCGAAATAGAGGGCCGAAGTCTGCAGATTTCGAAAGAGAGTAAGCAAATGCGCTCTCGATTTGCAGCAACTGCATTGGCGACTTCGGTAGGCTAGGGATATGTCTGAACTTAAGATCACGGTAGATGGCGTGGCAACGACAATTGCAGCCGACCAACGACCTACTCAGATCTTTGAAGAACGAAAAGAAGTAGTCGTCTGTCGCATCAATGGCGAACTTCGAGATCTTTGGACTGACCTTTCCGATGGTGACGTTGTTGAATCAGTAACTATTGATTCCGAGGATGGCCTTAAAGTTCTTCGTCACTCAACAGCGCACGTTATGGCGCAAGCAGTGCAACAGATTTATCCTGAAGCTAAATTAGGTATCGGGCCACCAATTACCGATGGTTTCTATTATGACTTTGATCCGCAAGATCCATTTACCCCTGAGTCACTCGAAAAAATTGAAAGCGCAATGCGCAAGATCGTCAAAGAAGGACAACGATTTAAGCGCCGGGTAACTAATGAAACTGACGCACTAGTTGAGTTAGCCAAAGAGCCATACAAGTGCGAATTAATCGGTATTAAGGGTGGCTCAAGTGATGAAAGTTCGGTTGAAGTAGGCGGGCCTGAGTTAACGATCTATGACAACTTAGGGCGCGACGGGCAACCAGTTTGGTCAGATCTTTGCCGAGGTCCACATCTGCCATCTACAAAACACATTCCAGCTTTTAAATTGATGCGAAGTGCAGGTGCCTATTGGCGTGGCTCAGAAAAGAATCCAATGCTGCAGCGCATTTATGGCACCGCTTGGCCAAGTGTTGATGCGCTAAACGCCTATCTCGAACTTTTGCTAGAGGCTGAAAAGCGCGATCATCGACGCTTAGGTGCCGAGTTAGATTTATTTAGTTTTCCCGAAGAAATCGGTTCTGGTTTAGCTGTTTTCCACCCTAAGGGCGGCGTCATTCGCCGGGCGATGGAAGATTATTCGCGCATTCGTCACGAAGATGAAGGTTATGAGTTTGTTTATTCGCCACACATAACTAAGTCAGCGCTTTTTGAGACTTCCGGCCACCTTGATTGGTATGCCGACGGCATGTATCCACCAATGATTATGGACGAAGAGCTACACGCTGATGGCACCATAAAGCGCCCTGGTCAGAAGTACTACATGAAGCCGATGAACTGCCCATTTCACAACTTGATTTACAAGTCACGCCAGCGTTCATACCGCGAACTACCGCTTCGATTATTCGAATTCGGAACTGTTTACCGTTACGAAAAGTCGGGCGTATTACATGGAATCACTCGTGCTCGTGGTTTCACACAAGATGATGCACATATCTATTGCACGCCTGAGCAGATGCCTGGCGAGCTTGATTCATTACTAACTTTCGTTCTTAACCTATTACGTGATTACGGACTCAACGATTTCTATCTAGAACTATCTACGCGCAACCCAGAGAAATCTGTTGGTGAAGATGCCGAATGGGTGGCAGCTACCGAAGCACTTCGACAAGCGGCAACACTGCAAGGTCTTGATCTTGTTTTAGATGAGGGCGGCGCAGCGTTCTACGGACCAAAGATTTCAGTTCAAGCAAAAGATGCCATCGGGCGCACTTGGCAAATGTCTACGATTCAAGTTGATTTCCAATTGCCACAACGGTTTGAACTTGAGTATGCAGATAGCGATGGTTCTCGTTCGCGTCCGGTAATGATTCACCGCGCTTTGTTTGGTTCGATTGAACGGTTCTTTGGTGTGCTCACCGAACACTACGCAGGCGCGTTCCCACCATGGTTAGCGCCAGTGCAGGCTATTGGTATTCCAGTTGCCGATGCTTTCACTCCTTATCTTTCTGACGTCATCAGCCAAATGCGTAAAGCAGGATTGCGTGTTGAGTTAGATGCCTCCGATGATCGCATGCAGAAGAAAGTGCGCAATGCGCAACTGAACAAGATTCCTTTTATGGTTATTGCTGGCGAAGAGGATCAAAACGCTGGGGCGGTTTCGTTCCGCTATCGCAATGGCGAACAGAAGAACGGTATTCCTGTAGCTGATGCGATTGCTGAAATTAAGAAGATCGTCGCCGAACGCACCCAGGTTTAGTTATGTCTGAACTGCTCGGCGGAGCTGGAATTCCTGATGCTTGGCAACGATTGTGGGCGCCACATCGCATGGAGTATTTAACTGGTGATAACCGGCCATTGCCAGGCAATGAGATTGAGTGCCCGTTCTGTCGAATTCCAACGTTAAGCGATCAAGACGGTTTGATCGTTGCGCGCGGCCACGAGGCCTACGTGGTTATGAATCTGTATCCATACAACGCCGGCCATTTATTAGTTTGCGCATACCGTCATGTTGCAGATCTAACCGATCTGACTGATTCAGAACGAAACGAAATTAGTGAACTTACTGCGCATGCCATGTCCACTTTACGCAAAGTTAGCGCACCAGCCGGATTTAACTTAGGAATGAATCAAGGTGCAATTTCTGGAGCTGGAGTTGCGGCACATATTCACCAACATATAGTTCCGCGCTGGTCGGGCGACGCGAACTTTATGCCAATTATTGGTCAGACCAAAGTCTTGCCACAATTGCTCAGCCAATCCCGCGATTTAATTGCGGCGGCTTGGTAATTAAAGTTGAGTGATATAACTATTTACTTCCTTAATGCCAAGTCCGGTTTTGAAGTCGAGCGGAATCGCCGGAAATAAAAGTCCAGCTGCAAAAGCATCAGGACCCATTTGATCGATAGCGATTAAGTACTCGTCACGAAATTCACTCACTAAAGTTTTATGTTCATCAGCGCTTTCGATCTCCATTGATGATCCATCTTGATAATTAGTAATCTTCAAATCTGCCAATGAGATCAGCGCACAAGGTGTACCGGCATCATCATGTAAAACTAAATATGGAGTTACGCACTTTTCAAATACGCGGTTGGCCAGCATCACCGCATCATCGAAATCACCATCGTTACCGGTTAGACCTGTTACCACGATCAGCCTTGGCATCAGGTAATCATCCAGAGATTCCCAGATTGCAATGGACTCGGGGGAGATGCCGGTATTTGGGTTGATTGCAAAGATCGCTAAATCGGATTCAACTTCACTGGAAGCACTGACAGTGGCCCCGAATTGAGCGGCAACCTCGGTCAAAAAAGCGCTTTCGTGCCCGTAGATATGGACGCGTAAGTTAGTTGAACTCATGTCTACAGCCTACGATGGGACACGATGATTAGTGACATTTTCAAGCCCGCGGTGGTGCGCATGATCTCACCAGCCGCGCGAGGCATGCTGCGCATCGGCTTAACACCTAATTCAGTAACAACTATTGGTGCAATTGGTGTTATCGCTACATCATTGATCGCATATCCAAATGGACATTTATTTGGGGGCACTGTTGCTATTTGTTGCTTAGCCCTGAGCGATCTCTTCGACGGAACTATGGCGCGCCTTTCGGCACAAGGACCCAGCAAATGGGGTGGATTTTTAGATTCGACGATTGACCGGGTTACAGATTCGGCCATTGCGATGGGTTTACTTATCTATTTAGCCAGAAAAGACGATCCGCTTTCATATCTCTTGCTAGTCTCGATTGTCGCTGGTTTCTTAGTTTCTTATATTCGGGCCAAAGCTGAAAGTCTGCAGATTGAATGCAAAGGTGGCTTCGCTGAACGCACCGAGCGATTAGTTATTCTCTTAACTGCAATTGGTTTTACTGGCTTAGGTGTTAGTTACATTCTGGCCATCGGCGTTTGGGCTTTAGCACTTGCCAGTGTGTTTACTGTTTTGCAACGTATGCGAATAGTCTGGAAAGCAACCAGATAATGAAGGTCGAGGATTTATCAGCAGTTGCTTACTTTGCCGGTTGGCGCATTGTTCGATGGCTGCCTGAGCGAGCTGCTTATCGTTTGTTTGAGTTTGTGGCTGACCGCGCCAGCTCTAAAAAGGGCAAGAATTTTCTTAGGTTAGAAAGTAATTTGCGCCGAGTGGCTCCCGAACTTTCAGATGATGAATTGCGAAATCTTTCTCAGGCGGGCATGCGTTCCTATTTGCGTTACTGGTGCGACACTTTTCGTTCACCAGATTGGGATACTCACAGGATTCAATCAACTGTCACCGTAAATGATGTAGAACTTCTGCTCGAACCAGTGCGCAGTAAACGTGGTGTCGTAGTCGCGTTGCCCCACGCGGGCAACTGGGATCATGCTGGTTCGTTCTTCTGCAGTCAGGGAATTCCGCTCGTTACAGTCGTTGAGCGACTAAAACCAGAACGACTATTTAGGAAATTTCTGGAATATCGCCAAGCAATAGGCATGGAAGCCCTGCCACTTGATGGCCGTGTTATGGGAACTCTGGCCAGCAGATTGCGCGAGGGTAAGCTCGTTGCCTTGGTCGCAGATCGAGATCTTTCGCGTAGTGGAATTGATGTAAATTTTTTTGACGGAACTGCGCGAATGCCGGCAGGGCCTGCGTTATTAGCAATTCGAACTGGCGCAGATTTAATCACCGCTTATGTTTCATATACACCAAACGGAATCCACATCGATTTCCGTAAGGTCGAGATTGCAAGCGGTGCTTCTGAAAGCGAACAAGTAGCAAGGACCGTGCAGTTGTGCGCTGACAATTTTGCCTCCGGAATACAACAGCACCCCGAGGACTGGCATATGTTGCAACGCATCTGGGTAGATCGTGATTTCGTGGAGCGGTCATGATGAATCGCAAACTGAGAATTGGAATCGTCTGTCCCTACAGTTGGGATGTTCCAGGTGGCGTTCAAAACCACATTCGCGATCTCGCTGAGTTTCTTCTAAATAATGGCCATCATGTCGAAGTGCTTGCACCGGCAACTGAGAGTGCTGATTTGCCCGAGTATGTTGTGAGCGCCGGTCGCGCAGTTTCGATTCCATACAACGGCGCGGTGGCGCGAGTTCTTTTTGGAGTAGGTGCAAATAGCCGCGTGCGCAGTTGGATCAATGATGGCGACTTTGATTTATTGCACTTGCATGAGCCAGCAATACCTTCGCTGTCGCTGCTGGCATGTTGGGCGGGCGAAGGTGCCATGGTCGGTACTTTTCACGCAGCAGCCAAGTATCAAAAAGCTATTGTGGCAATCGGTCCGATTCTTGAGCCAGTTATTGAAAAACTCTCTGCTCGAATTGCAGTTAGCGAATCAGCGCGTTTAACGCTCACGGCGCACCTTGAGACCGATGCGATAGTTATCCCTAACGGCATTTATGCGGATAACTACCGTGATGGCTCATCGCGTTCCGAATGGACAGGAAACACAATTGGGTTCCTTGGTCGCTTTGAAGAAGATCGCAAAGGATTACCTGTCCTACTAGATGCGTTGCCGATAATTTCACGCTTTATTCCAGACATTCGCGTTCTCATTGCGGGTCCTGGAGATAGCGAAGAAGTGTTGGAGAAAGTTGATCCGCAACTTAGAAACCGCGTTGAGTTCTTGGGCAAGATTAGTGAAAGCGATAAAACTGATTTTCTGGCCAGTGTTTCACTTTATATCGCACCTAACACTGGCGGAGAATCGTTTGGAATTATTCTGGCTGAGGCGATGGCCGGGGGAGCGGCAGTTGTTGCAAGTGACATTCCAGCATTCGCCGACGTATTAGGTAATGGCGAATTCGGAGCTTTGTTTGAGTCAGAGAATTCCGAAAGTTTAGCTAAAGTGATAATTGATCTTGTGCGTGATGATTCAAAACGTAAAGAGTTAGCGGCAGCTGGTGCTGTTCACGCGCAAAGATTTGATTGGAGCCAAGTCGGCGAAGAAATCTTCGAAGTCTATGAACTGGCTATGGTGAGTGGACGCAAAGTTTCGCTAACTTCAGACAATCGTCCCTGGACGAAATTTCTCGGAAGGGATTAGTCATGAAGAACTTTCTTCTTTTTGCTGGTCTCGCTGTGCTGATATTTTGGTACTTAAGCTTTTCGGCGGGGCGATTAGATCGCTTGCACCATCGAGTAGAAACCAGCTGGGCAACTCTTGACTCTCTGCTTCAGCGTCGCGCGGCCATCGCTCTCGAAGTTGCCAGAAGTGCAATAACTGATCCGGCCACATCACTGCTGTTAACTGCTAGCGCTTACCAAGCACGTAGTGCGGATATTGAAGATCGTTCCAGCGCGGAAAGCGTTTTATCCGGGGCGCTAGGAATGATGCTGGCTGAGCGCGAAAGTATTGTGGCTAAGTCAGATCAAGCGCTGTTAGTAGAACTAGAACAATTGACCGATAAAATTAAGGTTGCGATTTCTATTCACGTAGAATCAGTCACTCGCACGCAATTGATTCGAGGGAAGTTAGTGTTTAGATTATTTCGATTAGCGGGTACTGCGCCGTTGCCTGTAACTTATGAATTTGAAGCCGATGCGATCTAGATTAATTTTCACACTTGTTGTTGCTTCGGCAGTGCTAACCGCTTGCACAAGTGATGTCACCACTTCTGATGAAGTCAAAGAAGTTACCTACAACTCAATTAGTGGTCGAGTTGGTGTTGACGGCCCGATTTTGGCGGTCAAGATTGACGATACTTCTTCAGCGCGTCCGCAAATTGGGATAGAGGATGCCGATCTGGTTTACATCGAGCAAGTAGAAGGTGGACTCACACGTTTGGCAGCGATTTTTTCTTCGGTGATTCCACAAAAGATCGGTCCGGTTCGTAGCGCTCGAATTTCAGATATCGATATTTTGTCGCAATACGGCAAAGTTGTTTTTGCTTACAGCGGTGCGCAGCGAGCAATGCTCAGTGTGATTGCTAATTCAAATCTTTGGGATTACGGCGCTCAGCGTCAATCACCGACAATTTACACTCGAGATTCAGCCAGACCAGCTCCGTATGACATGGTCCTACGTGCTGATTTGCTTCTTGAAAAAGTTAACAACGATGGACGTGAGATCGCGCTTTCGAAATCTGTTGGTTGGATTTTTGGTAAAGCACCTGCTGGTGGCGTTGCTATTGATTCAGTAAAAGTTCGTTGGCCGGCCTCAAAATATGAAGCGACTTGGTCAAAGAGCGAAAAGCGTTGGCTTTTAAGTAATTCTGGCGTTGCAAATTTCGCGGCTAGTGGAAAACAATTAGGTGCAAGCACCTTCGTTATCCAAGATGTCGAAATGTCGGATTCGATCTACCGAAGCGCCGATGGTGGTTACACGCCTCTGTCTGAAACGGTTGGAACCGGAACTGGCTATATCTTGCGAGACGGTCGTTCGTTTAAGGCTAACTGGAGCAGGCCAAGTGCGCAGGCTGGAACTTCCTGGACTTTGGCAGATGGGACTGAGATCAAGTTTGCACGGGGGTCAATCTGGGTGGCTTTGACCGATCAAAAGCCAGAGTTCACGCTCACCGCGCCAACCCCAGCTCTTTCAAAGTAGAGTGAGCACCCTGATCGCGAGCCAATCACTCGCCAAGATTCTTAACTAGGAGCATCGGCATGAGCCAGAATGTAGGAACAGCACGAGTCAAGCGCGGCATGGCAGAGATGCTTAAGGGCGGCGTAATCATGGACGTCGTTAACGCCGAGCAAGCAAAGATTGCTGAAGCATCAGGTGCTGTTGCAGTTATGGCACTCGAGCGAGTGCCTGCTGATATTCGCGCGCAAGGTGGCGTTGCTCGTATGTCTGATCCCGACATGATTGAGAAAATTAAAGCTGCAGTATCGATTCCAGTTATGGCAAAGGCTCGCATTGGTCATTTTGTCGAAGCGCAAATCTTGCAGAGCTTAGGTGTTGATTACATCGATGAGTCAGAAGTCTTGACACCAACTGATTATGAAAACCACATTGATAAGTGGAATTTCACGATTCCGTTTGTTTGTGGCGCGACAAATCTTGGCGAAGCACTTCGTCGTATTAATGAAGGCGCGGCCATGATTCGCTCAAAGGGTGAAGCTGGTACCGGCGATGTTTCAAACGCGATGACACACATGCGTTCAATCGGTGGCGAGATTCGACGATTAACTTCGCTGCGCGAAGATGAGCTTTATGTTGCTGCGAAGAATATGCAGGCACCATTTGATTTAGTTAAAGAAGTTGCGCAAACCGGCAAACTGCCAGTTGTTCTTTTCACTGCAGGCGGAATAGCAACACCAGCCGACGCAGCGCTAATGATGCAGATGGGCGCAGATGGCGTATTTATTGGTTCCGGTATTTTCAAGTCTGGCGATCCAGCGCTACGTGCTGCGGCTTGTGTTAAGGCGACGACCTTCTTTGATGATCCAAAAGTATTAGCCGATGTTTCGCGCGGTTTGGGTGATGCAATGGTTGGCATTAACGTTGCCGATCTACCAGTTGCGCATCGCTTAGCTGAACGCGGATGGTAATTTAGGTTTTTTTCAGTAATGCGAGTAGGTGTACTGGCGCTGCAAGGCGATTTTCGCGAACACTTACTTGCACTTGAAGAATGCGGTGTTAGCGCCAGCACAGTTCGGCGCCCAAGTGAACTTGCTCAAGTAGACGCTCTGGTTCTACCGGGCGGTGAATCAACTGCCATTGCTAACTTGGCTCGCAGTTTCGAAATGTTTGACCTACTCAAGGCTCGAATTTCTGCAGGAATGCCGGTTTATGGTTCTTGTGCCGGAATGATTCTGCTGGCGGATCGCGTTTTAGATGCTGCCGTTGGACAGGAAACTTTTGGCGGTCTGGATATCACGGTTCGCAGAAATGCATTTGGTCGCCAAGTCGATTCTTTCGAGACCGATTTGGAATTTTCTGGAATCACCAATCCGCCAGTGCGTGCAGTTTTCATTCGGGCCCCATGGGTGGAATCAGTTGGACCAGCAGTTGAAGTTTTGGCAACTTTTGAGCACGCGGTGGCAGTTCGCCAGGGCGGGTTACTTGCTACGAGTTTTCATCCCGAGCTAACGGGGGACAATCGCATTCATCGCTTCTTTATTGAATCGATAGCACGACCGGCTTTGGAAAAGGCTGCGGTAAAGTAGCGTCATAACTTTCACTGGTAATCACGGTGAAATTTCTAGGGGGTAGATCATGTCCGGCCATTCCAAGTGGGCAACGACAAAGCATAAGAAGGCGATCATCGATAGCCGTCGTGCCAAGAACTTTGCCAAATTAATTAAGGCAATTGAAGTTGCCTCACGTAATGGTGGCCCCGATGTTGACGGAAACCCAACACTCTTTGATGCAATAGCCAAAGCTAAAAAGAACTCAATGCCAGCCGACAATATTGAACGCGCAGTTAAACGTGGCGCCGGCCTTGAATCAGGCGGTGCCGACTGGCAGACAATTATGTATGAAGGTTATGGACCTAACGGCGTTGCAATCATGATCGAGTGCTTATCTGATAATCGCAATCGCGCGGCTTCTGAAGTGCGAGTCGCAGTTACTCGCAACGGCGGCAGCATGGCTGACCCAGGTTCGGTTGCATATTTGTTTAATCGCAAAGGCGTAATCATCGTAAATAAGGTTGGGCAGTTAACTGAAGATTCAGTGCTCGAAGCAGTACTTGATGCAGGTGCTGAAGAAGTAAATGACTTGGGCGAATCATTTGAAGTAGTTTGTGAGGCGAGTGATCTGGTCGCAGTTCGAACTGCGCTTCAAGCAGCTGGTATCGACTACGAATCCGCAGATTCGTCATTCTTGCCTTCAATGACAATTCCGCTCGATGCCGAAGGTGCTACGAAAGTTTTTGAGTTAATTGATGCGATTGAAGAACTAGATGATGTGCAAAACGTCTTTAGTAACTTCGATGTTTCTGATGAAGTAATGGCGAGCCTGGCCTAACTATCTAACGCTGCTATCTAGGCTTAGTCGGTGAGAGTTCTAGGCATTGATCCGGGTTTAACCCGCTGCGGTATTGGAGTGGTTGAAGGATCCATTGGCTCTCCGTTACAAATGGTTGCCGTAGGCGTCATCCTGACTTCTTCCGAAGACCCAACCGAAGCGCGATTATTGCAACTCGAGCGCGAGATCCAACTTTGGATAACCGAGTTCAAACCCGATGTAATTGCAATCGAACGTGTTTTCTCGCAACACAATCTGCGCACTGTTATGGGCACAGCGCAAGCAGCCGGAATCGCACTTTTGCTGGCGGCGCGGAATCAAACTAAAGTCGTGATGCATACTCCAAGCGAAGTTAAAGCTGCAGTAACTGGCTCTGGCCGAGCTAACAAAGCGCAGGTAGGTAAGATGGTGCTAAATATTCTGAGATTGGATGCAGCTCCTAAGCCAGCCGATAGCGCTGACGCATTAGCGTTAGCCATCTGTCATATCTGGCGCGGTGGCGGTAACACGAAAATTGCCGATGCACTTGCCAAAGAGAAAAAACGTTTAGCCCTACTTAAGAAGACAGGATCTACCAAGAAATGATTGCCACGCTCACTGGTGAGGTAAAAGCTATCTCGCTAGATCGTGCTGTCGTTGAAGTTGGCGGGGTTGGCCTGTCGGTTAATCTGACCCAAAGTGCCGCCGCACATCTAAACCTAGGCACCGTCGTCACTTTTCACACATCATTAGTTGTCCGTGAAGATTCCTTAACGCTTTATGGATTCTTGACCGCTGAATCAAAGCAACTGTTTGAACAGGTTCAAACAGTAAGTGGCATCGGGCCTAAAGTCGCGTTAGCAATTCTCGGTTCACTTTCACCCGCTGAACTAGCCAGCGCAATCGCCACTGAAAATATTGCAGCAATCGAACGCGTTCCCGGTATCGGCCGAAAAGGGGCCCAACGCTTGATTCTCGAGCTAAAAGGCAAACTAACTGATCTCTCCGATGGTGCACGAGTCGCCAGCCACCAACCAGTTTGGCGAGAACAGCTAACTAACGCCCTGATTTCATTGGGCTTTGCACCTAAAGACTCCGACCGCGCAATTACTTCGGTGGTTAATGAATTGCAGGGTGAAGGAAAAGAACCAAGCGAACTAGAAATGAGCGAGTTGCTAAAGAGAGCGTTACAAATTGGTGGTCGTAAATAATGGAAAACGATGATCGCTTGATTTCACCGGTTGTTGGATTAGATGAGTCAGCAGCTGAAGGAGCGCTACGCCCGAAAGACTTGCAAGAGTTCATCGGACAAGAACGGGTTCGTCAACAAATAGACGTGCTTTTAACTGCTGCAAAACATCGTGGAACAAGTGCGGATCACATCTTGTTAAGTGGCCCACCTGGCCTAGGTAAAACAACTCTCGCACTTATTCTGGCGGCTGAGATGCAAGCGCCAATTCGAATTTCATCGGGGCCGGCAATTACACATGCTGGTGATCTAGCTTCGATTCTTTCTTCGTTAGTGGAGGGTGAAATTCTCTTCATTGATGAAATTCACCGGTTGCCACGGCCAGCTGAAGAACTTCTGTACTTGGCTATGGAAGATTTCCGAGTTGATGTTGTTGTTGGTAAAGGCCCTGGCGCAACTGCAATTCCATTGGAGTTGCCAAGATTCACATTAGTTGGTGCAACGACCCGAGCCGGGTTATTGCCCAGCCCATTACGTGATCGTTTTGGATTTACTGCGCAACTAGATTTCTATGCTGAGAATGAGTTAGCACAAGTCATTGCGCGCTCGGCAACGCTGCTCGGCTTGGCAATCGAAGCGAAAGCTATTGAACAAATTGCTAGTCGTTCACGCGGAACACCTCGCATAGCTAACCGACTTCTTCGCCGCGTTCGCGACTATGCCCAAGTAAAAGGTTCCAACAAACTTTCACTCGAGCACGCAAACGATGCTCTTGAAATGTATGAAGTAGATGCAGCTGGTCTTGACCGTTTGGACCGGTCAGTGCTCACTGCCTTGATTGAGAGATTTGGTGGGGGACCCGTTGGTCTTTCCACCTTGGCCATAGCCGTGGGCGAGGAAACCGAGACAGTTCAGTCTGTGGCTGAGCCATTTTTGGTTCGAAATGGCTTTATGGCGCGTACTCCACGAGGTCGAGTGGCTACCTCTCTTGGGTGGTCGCATTTGGGCAAAGTTCCGCCTGACGAGGCTGCCTCGCTTTTCGACACACCGCTAAATGACGCCTAGACTCACCTCTTATGTCAACACCTACAAAACCCGTTAAGAGCACCAGTCGTCCAGGTCGCAGACTTGCGATCTTGGCTGGCGCCTTTGTCCTATTAATTGCCACTGTTTTCATTCAAGGCGCAACTTCGGTTCGCTTAGGTCTAGATCTGCGCGGAGGCACCAGCGTTACATTGCAGCCACGCGTCGGAACTGGCGAAACGGGCAAAGTTACTTCTGAAGCAATTGATCAAGCGGTCACAATCATTAGGCAACGCGTTAACTCACTCGGTGTTGCTGAAAGCGAAGTAGCCTCACAAGGTACAGGCGCTAATCGTCAGATCGTGATTTCCGTTCCTGGCGAAAGTGGCCGTCGTGTTATCGAACTTGTTGGCCAGACTGCCGAACTACGTTTCCGCCAAGTTCTGGCTGAGTCTTCCGGCGTTCCAACCGCAGGTACTGATGCAGCAGCGACTCCACCGGCTGGTATTAGCCCGGAGCTAAACGCACTTTATGCAGCACTTGATTGCACCATTCCGGAAAATCGGCAAGGAACTGGTACCGATGTCGCGACCGATGTGATTCTTGCTTGTTCGCAAGATGGCGGTGCTAAATATATTCTGGCCGGAGCTGAAGTTCTCGGTCGCCAAGTTTCCAAAGCAACTGCCGGCGTTGACCCAACAACTGGTGGAAACTGGTTTGTTTCCCTAACTTTCAACGGAGAAGGAACTAAAGCTTTTGGAGATCAAACTGCTCGCGTCGTTTCATTAACTGCGCCATTAAATCAGGTAGCAATTGTTCTTGATGGTTTGGTGGTTTCTGCGCCAAGAATTAATGAGGCAATTCGTGGTGGTAGTGCTCAAATCACTGGTAACTTCACCCAAGTTGAAGCTCAAGATCTCGCTAACGTTCTTAAGTACGGATCTTTACCACTCGCCTTCGATCGTGGCGAAGTACAACAAGTTTCGCCAACTCTTGGTGCTGATCAACTTTCAGCAGGTCTGCTTGCTGGTGGTTTAGGTTTAGGCCTAGTACTTCTTTACTCAATTCTTTACTATCGCGGACTCGGTTTTGTTACGGTTGGTTCACTAGCAGTCGCAGCCGGTTTGATCTATCTCTCAATTCTCCTACTCGGTGAATGGGTTGGCTTCACGCTTACCTTGGCTGGTATCGCCGGAACGATTGTCGCAATCGGAATTACCGCTGACTCCTTTATCGTCTACTTTGAACGTATTAGAGATGAGTTACGTGAAGGCAAGACCCTACGTACAGCCGTTGAAACCGGCTGGATGAGAGCTCGCCGTACCATCGTAGTTGCTGACATGGTTTCACTTATTGCCGCAGTTCTGCTCTACTTCTTAGCGGTGGGTGGAGTGCGCGGTTTCGCATTTACGCTTGGTTTAACCACCTTGGTCGATCTAATCGTAATCTTTGTATTTACTAAACCGCTGATGTCAATCGTCGCAAAGTGGAATTTCTTTGCAAGCGGTCACCCATTATCTGGTCTGTCCAAGAAGAGTTCAGGCATCGAAGAGAACAAGAATGTTCAAGTATCTACCACAGGCATGGAGGCGTAAAAAATGGCACATGGAACAACGCTAGGTGCACGTCTTTATAGTGGTGAGACTTCATTCGAATTCATCGCAACTCGCAAACGTTGGTATGCGATCTCTACTCTTTTATTAGTGTTATCTATTGGAACGATCGTTTTTCAGGGATTGCACTTAGGTATTGAATTCAAAGGTGGCTCTAGTTACACAATAACTAAAGCTGGAGCGACAGTTGAGGAAGCTCGTTCTGTAGTTGAGTCAACCGGCGTTTCGTCAGAGTTAATTGTTCAGAGTGTTGGTAGCGACAAGATTCGTATCCAAACTGGTTCGCTTACAACTGCGCAATCAAACGCGATTCAAGATGCGCTCGCGGCGAAGTTTGCAATCAGTGTAGAAAGTATTGATACCCAGATTATCGGCCCTTCTTGGGGTGAAGAGATCACCAAAAAAGCGCTATACGGTCTATTCGCATTCTTGATTGCGGTAATGCTCTATTTGGCTATGACCTTTGAGCCCAAAATGGCGATCGCTGCAATCGCGGCAGTTCTCCACGACGTGCTAATCACAGTAGGTATCTACGCTCTAGTTGGCTTCGATGTAACGCCAGCTACGGTGATTGGATTCCTAACGATTCTCGGTTATTCGCTCTATGACACGGTTATTGTCTTCGACAAGGTTCGTGAAAATACTAAATCGATTACCTCGACTGGAAAATCTACTTTCTCACAGGCTACAAACTTGGCTGTCAACCAGACAATTGTTCGCTCAATCAACACCTCAGTAATCGCCTTACTTCCAGTTGGTTCTATTCTCTTCGTGGGCGCTGGCTTACTAGGTGCAGGAACTTTGAAGGATCTTTCGCTAGCACTATTTATTGGTCTTGCGATCGGTACTTACTCATCTCTATTTATTGCGCCACAAGTTCTCACTGGTCTGCGCGAGCGTGAGCCAGCAATGATCGCCTTGACTAAGCGCGTGAATGCTCGTGGTGGGGCTACTCCAGTTGCGGTTGAGGCGAGTACAGATGCCAGCCAAAATCGCGGCCCACGTAATCAACCAAAACGTAAGGGCAAGAAGAAGTAATAGCCTAGCTATTCAAGTAACTAACCACCGTGTTGTTAACTAGAATCCGATCATGGACACTCTATTAGCGCCGGTGGTTAGTGCTTTAACAGAGCATCATCCTGACGATAAGTTAGAGAATCTTCAGCGCGCTTTTTTAGTTGCCAAAGAAGCTCACACCGGTCAACTGCGCAAATCTGGCGAGGATTACATAACTCATCCAGTTGCAGTAGCTGCGATTTTGGCTGAGTTCGGGCTCAATGAAGCTGTAGTTATCGCAGCTCTTCTTCACGATACCGTCGAGGATACGACTTACTCGTTGCCCCAGTTGCGTAAAGATTTTGGCGAAGAGATCGCGCTCTTAGTTGATGGTGTTACAAAGTTAGATAAATTAACTTACGGGCCAACTGCTGAAGCTGAAACAGTTAGAAAAATGATCGTCGCGATGTCGCGCGATATTCGCGTCCTCCTTATTAAGTTAGCCGATCGCTTACATAACGCACGGACCTGGAAATATGTCTCGCCTGAATCAGCGGAGCGAAAAGCGCGCGAAACTCTCGATATTTATGCCCCTCTTGCCCATCGACTAGGTATGAATGCAATTAAGTGGGAGCTTGAAGATTTGAGTTTTGAGGTACTTGAGCCTAAGAAGTTCCTAGAAATTTCGCGCTTAGTTGCAGAACGAAATCCAGCTCGAGTTACCTTAACGAACGAGGTAATTCAAGCGGTTAAGTCAGATCTGCTAGCCGATGGAGTTGAGTGCACGGTCACGGGGCGCCAAAAGCATTTCTATAGCGTTTACCAAAAAATGGTGGTGCGTGGTCGCGACTTCAATGACATCTACGATTTAGTCGGTATTCGCGTACTGGTTGAAGATGTTCGTGATTGCTACGCAGTTCTCGGTGCGATACATGCTCGCTGGTCACCAGTGCCTGGTCGATTTAAAGATTACATCGCGATGCCAAAATTTAACTTGTATCAATCCCTGCACACAACGGTAATCGGGCCGGGTGGAAAAGCGATTGAAATTCAGATTCGCACCTATGACATGCATTCACGTGCAGAATTTGGTATCGCTGCGCACTGGAAATATAAGCAGGGGAGCGAGGCGAGCTCTTCTTCACCTGAAATGCTTTGGCTGCGCCAGTTACACGAATGGCAGAAGGAGACTGAAGATCCATCCGAATTTCTGGATTCACTTCGCTTTGACCTTGGATCTCCGGAAGTTTTTGTTTTCACACCGAAGGGCAGCGTCATCGCGCTTCCAGGTGGATCAACTCCGGTGGATTTCGCCTATTCAGTTCACACCGATGTGGGCAATCGCTGTGCGGGCGCGAAAGTGAACGGTCGACTTGTACCGTTGGAGTCCAAACTGAACAACGGCGACGTTGTCGAGGTCGTGCTCAATAAAGGCGAACATGCAGCTCCTAGTCGTGACTGGCTCAACTTTGTAAAGAGTCCACGCGCTCGTTCGAAAATCAAAGCTTGGTTTAGCAAGGAACGCCGCGAAGAGGCGATAGAAGCCGGGCGCGAATCTATTGCGCGTCAGATGCGCAAAGCTGGCCTGCCTTTGCAAAAGATTTTCGCCGGTCACGCGTTGCTAGAACTTTCTCATGAGCTGCATTACCCAGATATTTCCGCGCTCTATAGCGCAGTCGGTGATGGCCATGTTTCATCGGCATCGATTATTGAAAAGTTAATCGCCTCAATGGGGGAAGAAGACTCTCACCCAGAGGCTACGGTTCCAACTTTTCCTACCGGCGTACAAACCGCAAGACGTTCAAGTAGTTCAATCGAAGTTGCTGGCATCGGAGATGTTTATGTGAAGTTAGCTCGTTGCTGTACACCAGTTCCGGGCGATACAATTATGGGCTTCATCACCAAGGGCAATGGCGTATCAGTTCATCGTGGTGATTGCGTAAATGCGGCGGACTTGAAAATTCATCAAGGTGAGCGCGTAGTTGGCGTTAAATGGTTGGCCGGCGCAGCGAGTGTATTCCTAGTGAACATCCAAGTTGAGGCGCTTGATCGCGCAAGACTGCTAGCTGACGTCACTCGCACCTTATCTGAGCAACATGTAAACATTCTGAGTGCAGCTGTAAGTACTTCGAAAGATCGCACTGCGATTTCCAGATTTACTTTTGAAATGGCGGACGCAACCCATCTGGATGCGGTGCTTAGTGCAGTTAGAAATATTGAAGGTGTTTACGATGTTTATCGCACCTTTAATAACTAACGCAGTGATTTTTAGCTGAACTCAGCTAAATTCTTTTCAGCTTCAGCTAGCCAGACTTTACGGGCAACAGCTGAATCGGCAGCCTCTTGCGCCTTCTTAGTATTTCCAGCAGCAGAGGCTTTCGCGGCGACCTTCTCGTAGTTCTCAATTGCTTCAGAAAGCTGGCGGACCACATCGGCGGCACGCGCCTTAGCAGCTGGATCAGACTTGCGCCAAATAGTTGCTTCGGCTTCCTTGTATGCGGCTTCAACAACTTCTAGGCGAGCATCAAGGGCGGCGCGCTTGTCACGAGCGGTCATGCCAATCTTGCTCCATTGATTTTGCAACTCGCGAAGCACCTTCTTCTGTTCAGCCAAGTCAGTAATTGGTAGCAATTTTTCAATTTCTACGATCAGCGCATTGCGCTTCTCTAGGTTTGCCGCCATGGTGACTTCGCGCTTTTCCAAATCGGCATTTTTAGCCGCGAAGAAAGTATCTTGTGATGCCTTAAATCGCGCCCATAATTTTGTATCATCACTCATCTTGCCGCGACCGGCGGCTTTCCATGCATCCATAAGTGCTTTGAAACGACGAGCTGTCGCAACCCAATCAGTTGAGTTCGCTAGCGCTTCTGCTTCGGCTACGAGTTTCTTCTTGGCTTCGGAAACCACAGCGGTTACTTCTTCAAGGGAAGCAAAGTGTGTGCGACGACGCTTATCAAATTTATTGCGTGAAGAAGAGAAGCGCTTCCAGAGATCGGTATCGGTCTTCTTATCTAAACGTGGGGCTGACTTCCACTCATCGAGTAGCGCCTTAAGACGATCGCCCGTTACTTTCCAGCTCGTTGAATCGGCTAGAGATTCTGCTTCAGCAACAATCTTTTCTTTCTCTATTAACACTTGGGCTAAACGCTCAGCCTTAGCAATTTCTTCGGCAGCTTTCTTGGCCTCATAAGCGCCGCGATGATCTTCAATGAGTGGGGAAAGTTGTTCAACCGCAACCGCTAATGCAGCTAGATCACCAACTCCGTTTAGTTCGCGAACTTGTTCGCGCAGTTTGATAACCGCAGTTGTAGCATCGCCGGGAACCATTGCACCGGACTTTATGCGAGCAGAGAGCAGAGCAACTTCAGATGCAATCGCTTCAAATTTACGAACGAAATAGGCAAGTGCTTCTTCGTTACTTTTGCCAGGGTATGAACCAACTGGCTTATCGCCTTCGGGGGTAATTACATAAACCGTGCCATCTTCGCCAACGCGACCGAATCGAGCCGGGTCCCCAATTAACGCTGATGCTGCAGATACAACTGCAGGGGATTGGGTCGGAGTTACTGGATTCTCGGTCATGGTGGATCCTTTCAGCGCGGTAGCTCTGGAGAATTTCTCGGTAGAGCCTTCGCTATTGGGTTAATTGTTAGATGGCGAAACATTTGGGTGACGATGTACAAAAATGATCGAAATCATCGCCGCACTACGTCGTTGGTTGGAAAGGTAAAGGTACCCTGTCCGCCTAGGGTATTTCCAATGGGTCTGAGCAAGACCACAGAATTGAGCGTGGAAGGGTGGGTTTAGGATGCTAGTTGCAGGCTTCCCGGCCCAGATGTACGCAACCAACTGTTGGGTTCTGGCCACGGGCGAAGGTTCTGAATGCATCGTCATTGATCCAGGTATGCCTGACGTTTCGCTGGAGTTAGCTGAACTGCTAAGTAAGCATCGCTTGAAACCAGTTGCAACTCTTTTAACGCACGGGCACTTAGACCATACCTTTTCGGTGGTGCCAGTTTGTGATGGTTACGGAATTCCGGCTTACATACATAGTGAAGATCGCGGCCTCTTAATTGATCCAGCCGCTGCGGTTAGCCCGGAGTTTGGGGCAACTTTGGCGGGTATGAGTTTTAGCGAACCAAAAGAGGTAAGAGAATTAAAAAGTGGCGAAGAGTTTGAGTTAGTCGGTTTGAAAATCAAAGCAATTCATAGCCCAGGTCATACTCGAGGTTCGCTGATGTTTTTAGTTGATGACGAAACATTGCTTAGTGGCGACGTTTTGTTCGCTGGTTCTATTGGACGCACAGATTTACCGACAGGTTCTAGTTCAGATATGCAGAAGACGCTGAGTAAGAAAGTTTTGACCTTAAGCGATGATTTAAGGGTACTCCCCGGACATGGTCCAGAAACTAAGATTGGTTACGAACGTAAGAACAACCCATATTTAATCGAAGCTGCGAGAGCGAGTAGATCATGAAGTTTCAAGCACCCAAAGGGGTTAGTGAATATGTGCCGCCGCGCAGCAGCGCTTTTGCATGGGTGCGTTCAACTTTAGAGAATACGATTAGTTCAGCCGGTTATCAGCTACTTGAACTCCCAATATTTGAAGATACTGATTTGTTTGCACGTATTGGTGCATCTACAGATGTAGTTTCAAAAGAGATGTATACCTTTGAAGATCGCGGCGGTCGTTCAATTACCTTGCGTCCCGAAGGAACTGTGGGAGCGCTACGTGCAGTTAATGAACATGGACTAGATCGAGGTTCGCTACCGGCCAAGGTTTATTATTGCGGCCCGTTCTTTCGTGCCGAGCGCCCACAAAAAGGCCGATATCGTCAGTTCTATTCGATCGGTATCGAAGCTATCGGCACTCACGATGCTGCCCTTGATGCTGAAGTAATTGCAATCGCGGATGCTGGTTTCAAGCAATTAGGTTTATCGAAATATCGCTTAGAGATGACATCACTTGGTGATGCCGAATCAAGAGCCGCACACCGGGTAGATCTCGTGAAATTTATCGAAGGACTAGATCTCGATGAAGAAACCAAAGAACGTGCCAAGTTAAATCCGCTGAGATTATTCGATGATAAGCGCGATGAGGTTCGCGACCAAATGGCAAAGGCTCCAGTTTTGTTGGATTACTTATCGGCCGAATCAACGGCAAATTTCGCCGAGGTACAAGAGCACTTAAGTGCACTGGGTATTGCGTTCACCATTAATCCACGCATGGTTCGCGGCCTTGATTACTACACGGGTACAACTTTTGAATTCGTACACGAATTACTTGGAGCGCAATCAGGTATCGGTGGCGGTGGCCGATACGACGGGTTAATGGGAGAAATCGGTGGCCAAGATATAACTGGAATTGGCTTTGGTATTGGTCTTGATCGTGCGCTACTAGCCGTTGAGGCCGAGGGCGTTGTAATACCAGAGACCTTTGTAAGCGATCTATTTATTATTCCAATGGGATTATCGGCTAAGTCAGCCGCCCTAAAGTACGCAGCTGATCTTCGCGCTGCCGGCTTTAAAGTTGAATTGGCCTTCGGTGATCGGGCCCTGAAGACAGCGATGAAGACAGCAGATAAAAGTGGCGCTCGTTATTCACTCGTAATAGGCGACGAAGAGATGGCTAGTGGCATTGTTGAAGTCAAAGAGATGAGCAGCGGTTCCGTGAACTCGGTTAGACTTGACTCCTTAGCCAGCGCCTTGAAATAAGCGTCGGATTACGTATTTCGAATTGATGAACTAAGGAAAGTTAGGTAGCTAAATTGATCCGTACGCACGGGGCAGGAACAATCCGTAAGAGCCAAGTTGGGCAAACCATCACGCTGGCTGGTTGGGTTGCGCGTCGTCGCGATCATGGCGGAGTTGCCTTCATTGATTTCCGTGATGCCACAGGTTGGGTTCAAGTAGTAATTCGTGACGAAGCTATTGCCAATATGTTGCGTGCGGAATGGTGCTTAAAGATCACCGGTGTTGTTTCTGAACGTCCAGCGGGTAACGAGAATTCAAATGTCGCAACTGGTGAAATTGAAATTATGGCCGATGAGGTCTTCGTTCTAAGCGAAGCAGCTGCGCTACCGTTCCCAGTAGATAGCGGCGATGAAGCTAATATCTCCGAAGAAGTTCGTCTGAAGTATCGATACCTAGATCTTCGTCGCGAAAAACCCGCGGCCAACCTGCGCATGCGTTCAAAAGTTACCGCTGCGATTCGTCGAGTTATGGATTCTGAGGAATTTCTTGATATCGAAACCCCTTACCTGACTCGTTCAACACCCGAAGGAGCTCGCGATTTCCTGGTTCCGGTTCGCCTTCAGCCAGGCTCTTGGTATGCCTTGCCACAATCACCACAGTTGTTTAAGCAACTTTTAATGGTTGCGGGCATGGAGAAGTACTACCAGATTGCGCGCTGTTTCCGCGATGAAGATTTCCGTGCTGACCGTCAACCAGAATTTACTCAACTCGATATTGAAATGTCATTCATCGATCAAGAGGATATTCTGGCGATTGCCGAGAAAATCGTTTCGACAGTTTGGCGAGAGACCGTTAATTACGAGATTCCATTGCCACTAAAGCGAATGACTTATGCCGATGCAATGGCTGATTATGGTTCAGATAAACCAGATCTTCGTTTTGGTCAGAAGCTGGTTGAGCTAACTAATTTCTTTAGTGAAACTCCATTCCGAGTATTCCAAGCACCTTACGTTGGCGCAGTTGTTATGCCAGGGGGAGCAGATTCACCTCGTCGCGAGCTAGATGCTTGGCAGGACTGGGCTAAAGCACGAGGTGCAAAGGGACTTGCCTACATTTTGGTAAACGCTGATGGCACTTTGGGTGGCCCAGTTGCCAAGAATCTTTCCGAGCAAGAACTTGCGGGCATTGTTGCTGCAGCGAGCGCCTCAAATGGTGATGCAATTTTCTTCGCTGCCGGAGAGCGCACTGCTTCGCAGAATTTGTTAGGTGCAGTTCGTAATGAAATTGGTAAACGTTGCAATCTTATAAATGAGGGTGCTTGGGAATTTCTTTGGGTAGTAGATGCTCCGATGTTTGAACCAACCGATGGTGGTGGCTGGACTGCAGTTCATCACCCATTCACTGGTCCTAAACCAGAATTCGCAGCGACGTTTAAATCAGATCCAGCTTCGGCTCTTGCTTATGCATATGACATCGTTTTAAACGGCACCGAATTAGGTGGCGGTTCAATTCGTATTCATGATCGTAATATCCAAAAGCAGGTCTTTGAAGTTATTGGATTAACTGATGAAGAGGCCAACAGTAAGTTTGGATTCTTACTAGATGCTTTTAATTACGGACCCCCACCACATGGTGGAATAGCTCTCGGTCTAGATCGTGTTTGCGCACTACTTAGTGGCTCCGAATCTATCCGCGAAGTTATTGCTTTTCCAAAGACCGCATCCGGTGGTGACCCACTAACTGGCGCGCCAACTCCAATTACACCTGCTCAACGCAAGGAAGCCGCAATTGATTGGGTTCCTGAAGTGGCTGAAAAGAAGTAGTTCGACGCCTAAGCGGTAGGATTTGCTTAATAACTTAAGTTAAAGGAGATGTCATGAGCGCAGGCGGAATTGCCTTAATCATTTGCGCGGTGTCGCTTTTTGCGATTGCTGTGGCGATTGCCTACGCCGTGATTCGTTTTGGTCGCTTAATCGATGAGGCCAAAGTCTCGCTTAAATCAATTACTGAAGAAACCGTGCCACTAATTGATGGGGTTACTCAGACTGTGACTCTAGTTAACGGTCCACTTGAAAGCTTTAACAAGATCACTAAGAATGTCGAGAATATTTCTACCAAAGCTTCTGAGGCTACTTCTAGCTTTGTTGATAAAGGTGGTCCAGCTCTAAAGATTGCTGGCGCACTCATGAGCGCAGCTGGTGCCTCAAAGAAACGTAAAACTAAAAAGACAAAGGCAGAGTGATCAGCAACAGTGGAATCCGCCGAGATACGTTCACGTTGGCTGCGCTTTTTCGAATCTGAGAATTCACAAGGCTTAACTCATACCGTAGTTCCATCCGCATCGTTAATTGCCGATGATCCAAATTTACTTTTAGTCAATGCCGGCATGGTGCCATTCAAGCCGTTCTTCTTGGGCGAAGTCACTCCGCCATACGTGCGCGCAACTTCAGTTCAAAAGTGTGTTCGTACGTTAGATATTGATGAGGTTGGCAAGACAACTCGTCACGCTTCGTTCTTTCAAATGTGTGGCAACTTCTCGTTTGGTGATTACTTCAAAGAGGGTGCGATCGCACTCGCGTGGGAATTGCTAACTAAGCCAATCGCACAAGGTGGATATGGCTTTCCCGAAGAAAAGTTATGGGTAACTGTTTTCCATACTGATGATGAAGCGGCCGATATTTGGCATCACAAGATTGGTGTTCCAAAGGAACGAATTCAGCGTCGCGGAATGGCCGATAATTTCTGGTCTATGGGTGTTCCAGGCCCATGTGGTCCGTGTTCTGAGATTTATTACGATCGCGGTCCAGCTTATGGCGCCGAAGGTGGCCCGGTTGCTGATGAGAACCGTTACTTAGAAATTTGGAATTTAGTGTTCATGCAAAATGAACGCGGGGCTGGAACTAGTAAAGATGATTATCCAATTTTGGGAGAGCTGCCAGCGAAAAGTATCGACACTGGCCTAGGTCTAGAGCGCACAGCTGCGCTCCTTCAAGGCGTAGAAAATATCTACGAAATTGATACCACGATGCAAATTTTGAAGATGGCTAGTTCATTAACCGGCGTCAACTACGGTAGTTCTGAGAAATCAGATATTTCCTTACGTGTTATTGCCGATCACGCCCGAACCTCAGCAATGCTTATCGGCGACGGCGTAACACCTGGAAACGAAGGCCGTGGATATGTATTGCGTCGCATGATGCGCCGCACGATTCGTAATATGCGCTTACTTGGCTCGCACGATCCGATTATTTCGGAGTTAACCAGAGCGGCAATCGTAGCAATGGGGCCGCAGTATCCAGAGTTAATTGCAGAACAAGAGCGCATCTTGGCAGTTTCAGTTGCTGAAGAAGAAAGTTTCTTGCAAACACTTAAGAGCGGAACTCAGATCTTTGATTTAGCTGCGACGGCTTTGAAAGCGAAGAAAGTTTCCACGTTAGGTGGCGAAGAAGTATTTAAATTGCACGATACCTACGGGTTTCCATATGACTTAACGCTTGAGATGGCGCAGGAAGTCGGACTACAGATCGATACTGATGGTTTCCAGCGTCTAATGAAAGAACAGAAAGATCGCGCTAAAGCAGATGCGCGCGCAAAGAAGTCTGGCCACGCTGATTTGTCACAATACAAGCAGATTGCCGATGGATCTGGCTTATCAACTTTCCTGGGTTACACGCATACTGAAGCTGAAGGCAAGATCAATGGGCTATTGGTAGATGGCGTAATTGCGCAGAGCGCCAAGAGTGGCGATGAAGTAGAAGTTATTCTGGATCGCACACCGTTCTATGCCGAAGGTGGCGGACAGTTAGCCGATGCTGGGCTGATTAAATTGGCCAACGGTGCAGTAATTGAGATTGATGATGTGCAAGCACCAGTTAATGGTTTATCTGTTCACCGAGGACGAGTATTAAGTGGTGAGGTTGCTGTTGGCCAAGGCGCTTTGGCAACTATTGACCAGGAGCGTCGCGATGCTATTTCTCGCGCGCACACAGCAACTCATATGGTGCACAAAGCTTTCCGCGAAGTTTTAGGTGAAACTGCTACGCAGGCAGGATCAGAAAACTCGCCAGGACGTTTTCGCTTTGATTTCCCCGCAACTGGCGCGGTTTCAGATGCAGCACTTGATGAAGTTGAGTCGCGAGTAAATACCTTGTTACTAGATAATCTTGAAGTTACTGCTGCAAGCATGTCGCAAGCCGAAGCAAAAGCTATCGGGGCGATGGCGCTGTTTGGCGAGAAGTATGGCGACACTGTTCGAGTGGTCAGCGTCGGGGATTGGGCACGCGAACTTTGCGGTGGCACGCACGTTTCGCGCTCTGGACAATTAGGCGTTGTAAAACTTCTGAGTGAATCATCAATTGGTGCAGGCGTCCGCCGCGTTGAAGCGCTAGTTGGCGTCGATGCTTATAAATTCCTAGTTCGCGAGCATTTACTTTTGAATTCACTAACTCAAATTATTAAAGGTGCTCGCGTAGATGAACTCCCTGAGCGAATTAATGATCTGTTAGAAAAAATAAAAGAAATTGAGAAAGAGTTGGCCGCAGTTCGTTCCGCCCAAGCGTTGGGCACTGTCTCAACTATTGCTGAATCAGTAACTAAAGTTGGTCAAGTAGATTTAATCACGGCTGTTTTACCTGATGGAATTTCGGGCGATGATCTGCGCACCATCTCACTCGACCTTCGAAATCGTTTTTCAACTTCAGTTATTGCGCTAATCAGCTCAGCAGCTGGAAAATCAGTCCTAGTTGTCGCTGCATCAGATGCAGCGCGCGCAATGGGTGCCAAGTCAGGCGCTTTAGTAAAAATTGGTTCAGCGGTTCTCGGTGGTGGCGGTGGCGGAAAGGATGATTTCGCCCAAGGTGGCGGCACCGATGCCAGCAAAGCTGCCGAAGCACTTGCCGCAATTTCAGCTGCAGTGGCAGCGCTATAACGCAGATGCAAAGAGGTCGCCGGATCGCGTTTGATTATGGTGATGTGCGAATTGGTGTTGCTATGTCTGACCCGGATTCCATTTTGGCATCGCCTCTAACAACGTTAGCTAACGGTGACCCAAAACTTTTCAAACAAATTGCAGATTTACTTACTGAACATGAACCTGTTGCGTTATACGTGGGAGAACCACTAAATCTCTCTGGTGAATCAAGCGCTTCCGCGCAGAAAACAGCAGCGTTTGCCGAGAGACTGCAGACAGAATTCAACATTCCAGTCACGATGATTGATGAGCGGCTATCAACAGTGACTGCAACTAACGCGCTGCGACAAAGCGGGGTCAATTCAAAGGATGCGCGCAGCAAAGTAGATATGGCGGCTGCGGTAGCGATTCTGGAACAAGGGCTCGCAATTGAAAAGGCCAAGGATGCTTAACGGCCAAGCCCTAAAACGCATCAGTATTGCTGGCATATTCATCCTTGCTTTCACTTTTTCATTGCGCGAAATTAATCAGGCAGGTGGGGGATACGCAAACTTCCCTGAGCGAGTTATTACGGCAGATGAAAAAAACGTTTCAATTTCTATTCCGACGGGTGCAACCGGAGCAGAGATTTCAAAACTTCTGCAGAACGCTGGGGTCGTAGCATCGGCTGAAAGTTTCTTTAGGGCAGCAGTGGCAGATCCCAAGTCAGCCGCTATTGCACCTGGTTCACATTTACTTTCGATCAAGATCAGCGGAAAGACCGCACTCGAACAGTTGTTAGATCCGAAACGAATAGTTAATTTGATCAAGATTGCCGAAGGTGCTTGGAAATCAGAAGTCTTCGAGCAAATGAGGGCAACCAAGATTTGGTCAACGGACCCAGTCGAATCAGCAAAAAAAGTTAACTTACCAACGGGAATTTCATCACTCGAGGGTGTCCTTTTCCCTGCGCAATACAGTTTTGGCGAAGAGGTAAGTCAGGTTGATGCTTTGCAAAGCATGGTTGATAAATTCAGTCAGGTCATCTCGACGATAGCTTTCGTAGATCCAGTTGGAAAATTTAGTACGCAGCAATTAGTCACTATGGCATCTCTAATTCAGGCCGAAGGCCACCCGCAAGACTTCGCGCAGATCTCACGAGTCATCAGGAATAGGCTGGCGATCGGCATGCCACTGCAGTTTGATTCGACAGTTCACTACGCACAGAATATTCGTGGTCAGATTTTCCTCAGTAGTAAGTCCACGAAGTTAAAGTCGCCTTACAACACTTACCAAAACTACGGTTTACCACCTACGCCGATCGGAAATCCCGGTGAAGCAGCGCTGAAGGCAGCAATCGCACCAGCAGAGGGAGATTGGTTATTCTTTATCACTGTCGCGCCAGGTGATACCCGTTTTACTAAATCCTTCACTGAATTTAACGGCTGGAAATTGATCTACCAAAAGAATCGAAAGGCGGGTGCATTCGATTGAGAACATTCAATGGAGCAGTACTGGGCTCACCAATTTCACACTCGCTATCGCCGGTTATTCATCAGGTAGCCTACGAATTCTTAGAAATTTCAGCTAAATACACAGCAGTTGAGGTTCGGGGTGGAAAACTCGCACAGTATTTGGAATCCACGCCACCAGAGCTAAATAGTTTTTCGCTAACTATGCCGCTTAAAGAGGAGTTGGTTGATTTAGGTTTTCCAACCTCTGAGCTAGCAAAGCGAATCAGAAGTGCCAATACCTTAATTAAGGTTGGTGATTCTTGGAAAGTTGATAGCACTGATGTGGTTGGCTTCCAACAAAGTGTCGCTGCAAAAACAAATGCCACATTCCAGAATCTGTTAATTCTGGGTGGGGGAGCAACGGCCCGAGCCGCAATCGCTGCCTTCGATAGCGTCGGTGTTTCAATCGATGTTGCAAGTCGCAGCGAGCATCGCAGCGCGAGCTTGATTAAGTCAGCTCTCTTTGCTGAAGTAACAGTGGTTGGATTCGATGATCAGATCAACTGGGCAAAGTACGATTTGATCGTCAACACTTCGCCAGCCGGCGCTGCCGACGAACTGGTTGGAAAAATAGCTGGGGCCAGCGCGCTGCTTTTTGAATCCCTTTACAATCCGTGGCCCACTGCGTTGATGGGTTTCTGGCGAAATGTTGGCCTCGAAAGTATCGATGGTTTGGATCTCTTGGTTCACCAGGCTATTTCGCAGGTCGCGATGTTTGCGGGTACGCCCGTTAAACGCTCACAGCTCGCACCATTGATGCGTGAAGCTGCTTTGAAACGACTTTAGGAAACTTTTACACAGAAATATTTTCATCGGCGGCAAAAGCCGGTGAGATGGCTACTTTGCCTGGTGTGAGCGTTGATCTATTGGCATTGATAGTTTGCAGCATTTGGGCCATAGCGATTGCCACAATAGATTTGATGACTTTCCGTGTTTCCAATAAGTCACTCGCGATGGGCGTGCTTATAGTCTGGCCCGCATTTATGCTTATTGGTCAAGAGTTTGCCTTCACTTTAGTCTCCTTCGCATTTGTGGTCTTTGCGTTGTTCTGTGGGTTTGCTTCTCTAATCGGAATGGGTGATGTGAAGTTGCTGATTTTTCTAGCGCCCTGGTTGCACTATGCCAATTTACGAAATCCTCTGATCCTTCTAGTTGCGCTCACTTGGTTGCAACTAGCTTTCGGTCTAGTTTTTAAGCGAAGTTTCCCTCATCGAATTGCATTCGCTCCGGCGATCCTGGCGGCTGCGGCACTTAATATGGCGACATAAAAGCGATTCATCTGAGAGAATTAGCCCATGCGTTGGTTAACTGCGGGTGAATCTCATGGTCCAGCCCTCAGTGCGATCATTGAGGGAATTCCTGCTTCGGTTCAAATAACGACTGCCGATATTGATTATCACCTTGCTCGCCGCCGCTTGGGCGTCGGCCGTGGCGCGAGGCAGAATTTCGAGGCTGATAAAGTCACAATTCTCGGCGGTATTCGCTTGGGCCTAACTCAAGGTGGTCCAATTTCTATTCAGGTCGCAAATTCCGAGTGGCCCAAATGGGAAAAAGTGATGTCGGCCGATCCAGTGCCAGAAGAAGAAATTAAAGATTTAGGTCGCAATGCTCCGCTAAGTCGGCCACGACCAGGGCATGCGGATTTAGTTGGAATGCAGAAGTATGACTTTGATGATGCGCGTGCGATTTTAGAGCGCGCCAGTGCTCGCGAAACTGCGGCACGTGTCGCACTTGGTGCGGTAGCTCGTGCTTTCTTACAACAAACTTGCGGCATAACAGTTTTGAGTCATGTGTTGTCGATTGGTTCAGTACGGGTTCCCGAAAATACGCAGTTGCCAAGTGAAGGCGACATGAAACGAATTGATGAAGATCCAGTTCGTTGCGCCGATGCAACTACAAGTGCAGCCATGATCACAGAGATTGAATCTGCTCACTCAGATGGTGACACTTTGGGAGGCGTGGTCGAGGTGTTGGCGTACAACTTGCCGCCTGGCTTAGGTTCACATGTGCATTGGGATCGCCGTTTAGACGCACGGTTAGCTGGTGCGATGATGGGTATTCAAGCAATTAAGGGCGTTGAGGTTGGCGATGGTTTTACAACTGCAACGCGTCGTGGCTCGGTAGCTCACGATGAAATTGAGCGTGGTCCTGATGGTTCCATTCGTCGTCGCACTGATCGTGCCGGTGGCACCGAAGGTGGCATGTCTAATGGCGAAATTTTACGCGTGCGCGCTGCGATGAAACCAATTTCAACAGTTCCCAAAGCGCTCGACACCATCGATGTAAAAACTGGTGAAGCGGCTAAAGCAATTAATCAGCGTTCCGATGTGTGCGCAGTTCCAGCCGCGGGAGTTGTCGCAGAAGCAATGGTTGCACTAGTTCTCGCGGAAGCAGTACTTGAAAAATTTGGTGGCGACAGTGTTGGTGAAACTAAGCGCAATTTTGAAAGTTATATCGCGCACCTATCGATAAAATGAGCAGTCAGATAATTCTTATTGGTCCGCCTGGTGCCGGAAAAAGCACAATTGGACAGTCTCTGGCCAAGAAGATGAGGGTTAA
>CAXNEB010000015.1:0-32057 GCA_964201645.1 Candidatus Planktophila sp. | reverse complement strand
CACCAATCAAGACGTAAACAAGCGCGTCTTGGTTTGACTCAAATTGGTCAGGGTGGAGATAAGACTCGCAAGAAAGTGCAATTTTGCACTTGTGTGGGGGAAGTACTTTGCTTCGGTCGAAGCAATGCCTAATTCTACCTTGGATTATTGAATTGAAAAACCAACTGGAAGTTCAAGACGATTAGCGGCCAAAAGAGCTGAATCAGTAAGGATTTCATGCGTAGAACTATCAGCAACAATGATGCCGCCGTTGAGAATTGCAGAGCGAGGACACAATTCATATGCGTATGGAAGGTCGTGTGTAACCATCACCATCGTGATATCGAGTGAGCGCAAAATATCGGCTAATTCGCGGCGACTAGCTGGATCTAAGTTTGAAGAAGGTTCATCTAGCACCAGAATTTCCGGCTTCATTGCCAACACAGTTGCAACTGCTACACGGCGACGTTGGCCAAATGAAAGATGATGAGGCGGACGTTCTTTGAACTCACTCATACCGACAAGGTGTAGCGCCTCATCAACTATCGAATCAAGCTCAGCGCCTCTTTTACCCATGTTGTAAGGGCCAAAAGCAATATCTTCGCCAACGGTGGGCATAAACAATTGATCATCAGGATCCTGAAAAACAATTCCGACTTTAGAACGAATCACTTTAAGTGAAGCTTTATCTTTTGCATCTACCAGTTGACCAGCTACATGTACCGAACCATGTGAGGTTGGATGAATTCCATTCATATGCATAACGAGAGTTGTTTTACCGGCACCATTAGGACCAAGAAGTGCAACGCGTTCGCCTCTTTGAACTGAAAGGTTCACACCAAATAGAGCTTGATTGCCATCGGGATAGGCAAATGCCAACTCTTTGATTTCTAGACTTGGTGTATTCATTACATTCTTCCAATCAGTAATTGAGCGATAAAAATGATTGCAGCGACAAGTGGGTAGATCATGGCCTTAAACCAAATCGACGACTTTATTTTAAATTGCTGCTCTTGCGGTAAAACTCCTTCATAACCTCGCGACAACATGGAAAGATGCACTCGTTCGCCTCGTTCATAAGATCGAATAAACAGTGCCCCAGCTGCGGTGGCAAGTACTTTCCAACTTTTCATTCCGGTTGCTTCAAAGCCCCGTGATTCGCGCGCAATCTTCATGCGCTCCATTTCATCATTTACCACATTTACATACCGCAACATGAACGATGCAATCTGAACCATGAGAACTGGAAGACGTAACCGTTCTAACCCACGAAGAATTTCGCGAGCAGTCGTCGAAGTAGACAAAATGATCGCAGTCATAACTCCCAGTGTTCCTTTTACGACAATTCCGGAACCTGCGATTAATCCCTCGCGATATAGCTCAAAAGGCCCCACTTGCACTTTTTCCCCGGTACCAAAAAAAGGCATCAAAATTGCAAAGAAAATAAATGGAATTTCAATCAACGCGCGCTTGAACAAAGTTGCAAATGGAATCTGTGCTGCTTTGACCACGATGAATAACCAGAAAAAGTAGGCCAAAAACGCGCCCCATTGAGTTACCGGAGTCGAGACAACAACCAGGATAAAACAGAGCGCTGCAATGATTTTTAAGTGTGACGGCAGCCCATGAATAAAGGTATGGCGATGGAGGTAAAGTCGCTCACCAACATCATGGCCATGATGATGCTTGCTTTCTTGTACTTTAATTTTTTGCGTTTCTTGGTTTACGTGCAATTAATTTAAATGCAACGCCTGCAACTACTGCAGTTCCTAGGACGCCGATTACACCTGCAATTCCAACCGAGGCACGCTCATTATCGACTCCCTTGGTTCCGTAATCAGATAGCACCACATCAGCGTTGGTATTTTCCTTAGCTGTTTCGATGAAACCAATTTCTTCGGCAACTTTTTCTAGGCCGTCAGGAGATGAAGAAGCATAGAAAGAAACAACCCCAGCTAAGAATAATGAAACAATAAAGCCAGCAATGTAAAACTTGCGGTTGTTAAACATTTCGAATCTCCAAACGCTGCGTGTTGTTCTTCCATCCATAAACTAAGTCGCTACGACTTGCAATCACCGCACTTACAGTGAGTCCCGTGATAAGACCTTCACCAATTCCGATCAAAATGTGTGTTCCAACCATCGCGCCAAGCACTGTAGACGTTGAGTAAGTTGCTGTAGCGCCCATTGCATATTGAACGGTAAAGCTAATTGCAGCCATTGGTACAGATATAAATCCGCCGATCGCAGCAGCTAGCGGGATCGACGCCTTACGCTTTGGCAGAATTTTACGAACGAAAAGAAAAGCACCGTAACCAGCCCACACTCCAACAATTGACATGTTAAATGTGCTTGCACCCAAAGCGGTTAATCCACCATCGGCAAATAAAAATGCTTGCATAAGAAGAACTATTGTTAAGGCGAGAGTCGCAGCCCACGGTCCGACCAAGATTGCAGCTAATGCACCACCAATTAAGTGCCCACTTGTTCCTGCAGCAACTGGGAAGTTGAGCATTTGAACAGCAAAGATAAATACTGCAGTTAGGCCAGCAAGTGGCGCGGTCCTTTCATCTAGTTGCGAACGGGCTCCCTTTAAGGCAACTGCAACACCGGCGGCAGAGAGACCAGTAAAGATGACAGAGGTCTGGACATCGAGAAAACCGTCAGGAATATGCATAGGAAAATGTTAATGCAAGTCATTCGCATCTGCATCTTGTAAGCAGACTGGCTCTTTTTTGGCGGAAATGAGCGTGGAGAGAGGGGTGTTTTGCAGGCAAACCCACAGGCAAAGAGCAGCCGGGGCGTATAGAGTCACGGTTACTCGGTAGGTCAGGACACTTCGATTGGGGAGATCCAAATGGGCGATGACGAAGGCTTAGAAGATCTAGTAACTGAGGAAATGCTCTGGGATCGAATTCCAGAAGTTGAAGGCGCAGAACGTGCCAGTACTTATTACGAATTAAGCGCGCGCATTTTTGCCCGTGGCCAATATGACGAAGCTCTTGCACTCGCTGAAACTGCTTGCGATATTTACGATCAACTTGGTGCAAGTGCACCATCTGAAGGCGTTGCACAGGCATATAGCGCAATTGGATACAACTTAAATCAGCTAAAGCGCATGGAAGAAGCCGCAACTGCAATGTCTAAAGCAGTTGAGATCTTGCGTGCCAACAAATCTTCTATCGCGCTAGAGCTCGCCTGCACTTTGGGTGAGTGGTGGTTTGCCTCTAAGAATTTTGAAAAAGTAATTTCCACAATGGATGAATGTGCGCAAGAGCATTTACTTGATGGAAATGAATATGGTGCTGCAAACGATCTTTATTTGATTGGTTGTGCCCATCGTTCGCTAAAGAATTTCCGCGAAGCAATCGTTTCATTCTATGAAGCACGCGACCTGTTTAAGCGAAACAAAGAAGTGATTCAAGTTGCCCGCTGTGATCAGAAAATTGCATCTTGCCATGTTGCGCTAGGTGAAGGCGATTTGGCTTTGACTCGTGCACGCAAAGCACTTGATGTTTTTGAAACCGCACATGACCATATTCGTTCAAATAATGCACTTTTTGAATACGGTAAAGCTCAAGTGCTGTTAGAGAATTACGAAGAAGGCCTAAACACCCTTGATCAAGTTTTAACTGTAGCTACTGATGAAGAGCCTAAAGATTTCGAATTCATCGTAGATATTGAGACTTCGATGGCTGCAGTAATGCGAATTTTGGGTCGCAATACTGAGGCTGATGAAGTTGATCGTCGTTTGGAATCAGTGCGCGAGGCACTTGCCGACGAGACCGAAAGCCAAGCTAACAACTCTTAGAGTCTTGGTAAGTGCTGAAGCGCCCAGTGGTACATAGCAATTGCGCCAGCTGCTGAAGCATTCATGCTGCGTGTCGAACCATACTGATTAATTTCGAGCACAACTTCGCAGACCGCAACTGCTTCCTCACTCATACCAGCGCCCTCTTGGCCAAACAACAAGACACAACTTTCGGGCAATTGCGTTGATTCAAGTTGTTTTGAAATTCCGGGCAAGTTATCAATTCCGATGATTGGTAAGCAAGCTTCGCGACAGTAATTTCCAAAATCCTCAACAGTTGGATGATGGACAATTGTTAAATACCTATCTGTAACCATGGCTCCGCGCTTATTCCAGTCGCGCTTACCAACAATATGAACAGCAGCAACATTAAAAGCATTTGCAGTTCGAACTACTGAACCGATATTCAAATCATGCTGCCAATTTTCAATTGCAATCTGCAATTTATGTCGTTTGGTATCTAAGTCAGCAACAATTGCAGCAACTGACCAATAACGGTATTTGTCGAGGACGTTACGACGATCGCCATTCTCAAGAAGCTCTAAGTCGTATTCATTACCTGTTGGCCATGGTTTCGGATATGGCCCAACGCCAACTACGGGGAAAAATTCGCCCGGACCTATTTCAGCTGGTGGCATGCTCATTGGGTTAATCTATCTTCAGTAATTAGAAAGTAGTATTCGCAGCATGAAGTTGCGCCCGTTATCAATTCTCTCTGTCAGCGTAGTTCTAGTTGTGCTTACCGCAGCTATGACTTCGGGCGCTCCAGCAGCCCTAAAGAGCAGTGCGATTAGCCCAATTCTAAAAACCGCAGCTAGTTCAAAAGCGCTGGCGAATCCAGGCATGACATTGATTGATCCAGTAACTGGTGAAATTCTTTTTGAGAGCAGCGCAACTTCTTTGCGCAAGCCAGCATCCCTGCTCAAAATAGTTTCAGCAACCGCCTTGTTGAGTTACTTAACTCCAGAGCACAGGTTTACTACGCAAATTTCTACCGGCTCCGAACCAAACACTTTGATAATTGCTGGTTCGCTAGATCCATGGATGGAGCGAAACAATTCAGTTGCAACGAAAATGGGACGGGTATCGCTGCCCAAGTTAGTGAAAACTGCACTCAAGAAACTTGATGCCGACAATAGTGTCCCGATAACTTCTATGCGTATCGAGTATGCCAGCATGCATACCGTCGATCTCGACTTCATTAAGAAGCAATTTGAAGCTCGAGATATCCAAGTGAGCATGTTAAAAATTAATGGCGCGGAAACACGTTTATATGCGAAAGAGCCAATAGCTACTTTTCAATCACCGCCGTTACAAAAGATCATGGATTGGATGTTGATCTGGAGCGATAACACTCTAGGAAATCGAATAGCTATGCATGCATCGATGAGAGCTGGATTTGGTTATAACGCCACTGGAATTGAAAAAGTCTTCGTAAAAACCTTAGCTGACTTAGGCGTTGATTCAACAGGTTTCAATGCTGTAGATGGAAGTGGGCTTTCTAAATCAAATAAACTCTCGGCTCGAATGATTGGCCAGCTCCTTCTAAAAACATATAACAATGAAAAGTACAGCTCTATATACGGTGGGCTACCTGTTGGTGGGGTAAGCGGCACTTTGCAGGATCGGTTTATAAAGAGCGCACCATCGGCCATTGGTTTAGTTAGAGCAAAAACTGGAACCTTAAACGGAACAGTTTCACTGGCTGGCTACGTTCAAGGTGGCGATAAAGAGTACATATTTGTAGCGATAGCTGATCAAATTCCTAGAGGCATTACTGCTGCAAAGGCAGCTCGTACGGCGTTAGACAAAGTGCTGGCAAAATTTGCTAAGCCAGTTGTTACTCCTTCGCCAAGCCCATCAAACGTTGTCGAAAACCTTGATGGAGCCACCGTAACAAGCGACCCAGGTTCTGGCGGTTAACGCATGCGTTAGGCGTGATGCAATTATTTAGTCGTCATCGCCTTTATCGCGAAAACTAGTAGTCAGAAATAACCCATGAACCTGAGAGCCTTCTGGGAACGCTAGCGGTGAGCGCTGTGCATTTAAGTTAGTAGCCTTGCTCCGTGAGCGTAAATCAGCCAGATAAGAGTTCGGATCTTCGAATTCGTGGCTATTTAGACCTCATGAAGTTGCGAGTGGTCGAGCTTTTACTAGTTACCACTTTGCCGGCTCTTGTCCTGGCCCAAAATGGCATTCCTTCCGTTGGACTATCGATCGCCACAATTCTTGGCGGAACTTTGGCAGCGGGTAGTGCAAATGCATTCAACATGGTGATCGAGAGTGAAACCGATAAGTTGATGAAGCGCACCGCGCAACGACCAATTGCAACGGGCGTGCTTTCGCGAGGAGAAGCAACAGTTTTTGCAACTATTGTCGGACTACTTTCACTTCTAATTTTCTGGATCTTTACTACTCCGCTCGCCACTTGGTTAACTTTAACTGCAATAGTTTTCTACGTAGTTATTTATACGATGGCGCTTAAGCGACGCACTTCGCAAAATATTGTCTGGGGTGGAATCGCAGGTTGCATGCCAGTGTTAATTGGTTGGGCAGCAGTAACTAATGAGCTATCGAATGTGGCGTGGGCATTTTTCTTTGTCGTTTTCTTCTGGACACCGCCGCATTTTTGGGCACTGGCTATTAAATATAAAGATGATTACAACGCCGCTGGAATTCCGATGTTGCCAGGTGTTACTTCCCAGAAAAATTTACATGGCCAAATGTGGTTCCACACCATTGCGATGTTCATTGCTTCAGTTGTGACAATTCACTTTGCTGAGCTTTCGTTATGGGTTCAGATTGTTAACGAAATATTGTTTTTAGTTTTTGCGCTAACGCTTGCGCAACTTCGTGGCAGTAATCCCGATTATGGCAAAGTGGCGGCCAAAGTTTTTCAGTGGTCGATTACTTATTTAAGTTTGTATTCAGTATTACTTGTTGCCGCAGTTTTAATTTAACCCAAATTAAATCAACCGAGCGCTTGCGCAATATCTTTAATTAGATCATCACTGTGCTCAAGGCCAACTGAAAGACGCAAGGTTGTTGCCGTAATTCCCATTGCTAATTGATCTGGCTGGCTTAAACGGCGATGTGTGGTTGAAGCTGGGTGAGTGATAAGTGACTTGCTATCGCCTAAATTGTTGGAAATATCAATGATGCGCAAGGCATCCATGAACTTATATACATCTTTTTTAGTGCCCTTAAAAGTAATGCCGATGGTGGTACCAAAACCAGTCATCTGCTTCTTTGCCAGTTCATGACCTGGATGCGAAGGCAAGCCGGGGAAGCTAACAACTTCAATTTCTGGTCTGGTTGCTAAGAAATCGGCAATCTTCTGCGCATTATTTGCCATACGTTCAACGCGCATATCCAAAGTTTCGAGTGACTTCAAAAGCACCCAAGCATTAAATGGACTTAACGACGGCCCGGTATGGCGGAAGAATGGTTTGAAATATTCATTCATGTATCCAAAGCTACCTAGTACGGCGCCAGCAAGTACGCGACCTTGACCATCAAGATGTTTGGTTGCTGAGTACATAACTACATCTGCGCCAAGTTCGAGTGGTCGTTGCATCATTGGTGAAGCCATTACGTTATCGACGATCACAGTTGCGCCAACTTTATGCGCCAAGTCAGAAATCATTCGAATATCTACAATTTCCATTAATGGATTACTTGGTGACTCGATAAAAACTACTTTGGTCGGCTTGCTAAGTGCTTCAGCCCAAACTTTTTCATCGGTTCCTTTTACAAGTTCGACTTCAACGCCCCAGGCTGGTAAAAACTCGGTAAGCACTACGTGGCATGAACTAAACATCGCAGCTGTTGCAACAACACGATCGCCAGCTTTAACCATGCAAGCAACGGATGCAAACATCGCAGACATGCCAGAACCGGTAGCTACACAAAGTTCGGCGCCTTCAAGTTCGGCTAAACGATTTTCAAACATCGCAACTGTTGGGTTGCCAAAACGACTATAAACAAAGTGATCAGTCTCATCGGTAAATGAATCTTCCGCTTCTTGCGCAGAAGAATAGGTAAAGCCACTATTTAGAAAGAGCGCTTCAGAAGTCTCGCCAAAGCCAGTGCGGGTTAAGCCAGCACGAACCTGAGAAGTTTGTGGATTAACTTTCCAATCCGGGGCAGGGCGGCGATTGGGTTCTTGATAACCCCAGGCATCTTTACTCACCTGCTAAGTGTAAGGGGAAGGACTATTGTGGTGGGCATGAGTAATCTCGCAGTAGCTGTACAGGATTTAAGCAAGAAATACGGCGACACCTTTGCGGTGTCACACGCTAACTTCGAAGTACCGATGGGCACTGTGTGCGGATTCGTCGGGCCAAATGGGTCAGGAAAAACCACCACCATTCGTATGTTGCTTGGCTTGATTTCACCGACTGGTGGATCTGGCGAGATTTTGGGTCATTCAATTAAGCATCCAGAAAAATATCTAGCCAGCGTTGGTGCGATGATCGAAGGCCCAGCTTTCTATCCAGCTTTAACTGGTCGCGAAAACTTAAACGTTTTGGCAACGCTGGGTGGCTACGGAACCGACCACGTGCAATCACTTCTTGAACGAGTTGGCTTAGGCGATCGCGGCAATTCGAAATATAAAACTTATTCACTCGGCATGAAACAACGTCTAGGAATTGCTGCTGCTTTACTTCCTAATCCAAAGTTATTAATTCTGGACGAACCAACTAATGGGTTAGATCCCGAGGGAATTCAAGAGATTAGAGAATTATTGAAATCTTTGGCACAAGAGGGCACTACAGTTTTCGTTTCTTCACACCTGCTTTCAGAACTCGAGCTAATTAGTCAGCATCTAGTGATGTTGCGCAAAGGCAAAGTTTTATTTGCTGGCAAAATCGAGGATTTATTTTTGGCACAGCAACCATTCATTTTGGTTAAAACGCCGAATGAAAGTGATTTATCCAAGATTTCAGAAATTGCTACAGCCGCAGGCCATAAGTCAACGATTCGCAGTAGTGTTGCACATATCGAAGGACCAGCCGAATGGGCAGCCGAACTGAATAAATCAGCATTTGCTGCAGGCATAACCCTTTCGCAGCTATCGCCGATGTTGCCCAGCCTTGAAGAAACCTTCTTTGAAATGACGGGGGATTCCGAATGATTAGAGTATTTAAATCCGAATGGCGCAAACTTCGCCGCCCTACGCTATTTCTTGGCACCATGCTGGCATCGGCTGGTTTAACTGGATTAGTCACCTCTCTACTATTTTTGCTGATTGATTCTCCGCAAGGTAACTCTGATCGTGGAAACATGATCTCTCGAGAGATATTGCAACTGCCAAGTGGATTAACTATTGGTTTTAGTAACGCAGCCGGGCTGTTAGGAATTGTCGCTCTCTGTGTTTTTGCTGCGCAAACTGCACAGGAATACACCTATGGAACTTTGCGAAATTTGCTAGTACGTCAACCACGACGTTTGCAGCTGTTAATTGGTAAATATGTATCAATGGCCTCGTTTGCAATTGTGATGGTGATTCTGGCTGCAGTTGTGAGCATGTCACTAGCTTTTGGGTTATCGGGTAAAGCAAAAGTTGAAACTGATGCTTGGGTAACTTCAGATGCACTTCAGGAATTAGCAAAAACTTTCGGAAATGTTCTCTTATCAGTTATCGCATTCGGCACCGTCGGCATGATTTTAGGACTTTTGCTTCGCTCGCCAATCAGTGCTATTTCGCTGGGTGTTATCTGGTTGTTGATTGTGGAAAATATCTTGATTGCAGTCAAGGCCAACTTAGGAAAATGGATGCCCGGAAATCTGATGTCCACAATCGCAGTTGGTGGTACCGATGATGTTACTTATTCCCACTCAATAACAATGGTTGCAATTTATTTAGCGGTTAGCACCGCAATTGCGATTACGCTTTTCAAGCGACGTGACGTATCTAATTAGGTCTTACTTAATTAAGTACTGACACAGGGGCGCGTCTGACTCTTTTCTAAGGCGCCCCATTTATTCTAGGAACATGTCGAAGCGGCTCATTGCCCTCGCAGTCGCGCTTACTTTTCTAGGTAGCAGCACGGCTGTTTATGCCGCTACCCCAAAACCCACTTTGGCACAGATCGAAGCTGCCAAAAAAGCTGAAGCCGCCAAGAAGAAATTAGCCGATGCGGCAGCAAAGAAATTAGCCGATGCAAATTTGACCTTGAAAGCGCTCACTGCGAAAGCCAATGCGGCCCTAACTCTTTACGTAACAGCTAAAGCAGAATTAGCAAAAGCAACTGCCGATGCAAATGCTGCAGCGGAATATGCTCGCAAGACTGCAGAAGAAGTTGCAAGTACACATCGAACAATCGGTAAGTTGGCAGCTAATGCTTACATAATGGGCGGCACGTTTACCGATATCGAGCCATTGTTAAGTGCGAATGGTCCACAAGATTTAGTTGATCGAATTACAGTTTTGCAATCTTTGGGTGATCAAAATACTGCGGCGCTCGCACGATTCAAGGCGGCTGAAGTAATTGCGCGGGCAGCTAAAGTTGTAGCCGATGCAGCTAAAGTTAAGCAAGTCGCTGCTACTGAAAAAGTCGCCGCAGCAAAGAAAGTTGCCGATGATGCTAAAGTGCTACAGCAAAAAGAAGTTGATAAATTACGCGCTGTCCAAGATAAATTAATTAAGGAATTAGCCAAAGCAAAGAATGTTCGAATAACTTTAGAGCAACAACGTCAGTTAGCTTTGCTTGAAGAAGCTCAAGCCGGGCAAGCTGCACAAACTCCTAACCAATCAAAAATTTGGCCAGATCTTGGCTTTAAAGGCCGATCAACTATTCGTACAACGCAAGCCCAACGCGATGTGGCTGTGGCTTTTGCCAAGAAACAAGTTCTAGCTCGCAAGCCATACATCTGGGGCTCTGAAGGACCAAACGCATTTGATTGTTCGGGTCTGGTTTATGCCGCCTATAAATCTGCTGGCTTGGGTTGGCCAAACTGGGATCGCCTGAACTCAGCACTTTATTTTGGCTATACCAAGCACGTGAAAATCAGCGAGCTAGTTCCTGGCGATCTCTTGTTCTACTCATATAAGGGAACTATCTCAAGCATCCACCACATGTCGATTTATGCTGGAAATGGCATGATGTGGGAAGCGAATTCCAAGGGCAAGGGCCTGCTTTACTCAAATATTTATAGCGTTAAGGGCTTAATGCCATTTGGTGGTCGGGTCTAGTCTTAACCCCGTGAGCACAAACCCAGCAACGGTCGCAATTCGTAGTGCTGTGCGTGAGTGCCTTTCTAGTTGTAGCGCAGGAGACACCGTCTTAGTTGCTGTCTCTGGTGGCGCTGATTCATTAGCACTTGCTGCAGCACTTGTTCCGGAATCTAAAAATGCCTTAATTAATTTGGTCGGCGTAACTGTTGATCACCAACTACAGAAAAATTCTAGTGAACAAGCTACTAAAGTTTTCTCGCAACTCTCGGAATTAGGATTTCCCCAAATTGAAATCGTGAAAGTCGATGTCGAAATGATTGATGGCTTGGAAGCATCTGCTCGTCGAGCTCGCTACGCCGCACTTGATGCAGTTGCTGAAAAACACAACGCTAAATTAATTTTCTTAGGTCATACTCTAAATGATCAAGCCGAAAGTGTTTTGTTAGGTTTAGCTCGTGGGTCAGGTGCTCGCTCACTTTCTGGAATGTCACAGTTAACTGGCAAATATTGTCGACCACTTTTAGCAATTATTCGGTCTGAAACGTTGGCTGCGTGTGCTGAAAATAATTTAACGCCTTGGATTGACCCACATAATTCAGATTCACAGTTTGCTCGAGTTCGCGTGCGCACTGATGCACTGCCAAAGTTAGAAGAAAGTATCGGGCCCGGAATTACCGAAGCACTTGCGCGTAGCGCCGACCTGTTGCGCGATGATGCTGACGCTCTAGACGGTTGGGCGGTTCAAGTTGCAGCCAATCTTGATCTAGCCGATCTAGAAATTACTCAGTTGGCCGACCTGCCCAGGGCCGTTCGAACTCGCCTCTTGCGTTTGGCAATTTATGCGGCAGGAGCTCCAATGGGCTCAATTACCGCCGACCATGTGGCATCCGTTGAGGCTTTAGTCACCTCTTGGCACGGTCAAGGCGCTTGCAGCCTCCCAGGCGGTGTGAAGGTTTCGCGAATTTCGGGCAGACTTTCGCTCCTGTCCCGCTAATTTAAGTAAGCCCGCAATATCTATGAAGGAGCATCGTGGATTTATCAGTAATTGAAAGCGATATCGAGCGCGTAATAGTTAGCGAAGTAGATCTAAAGGCACGCATCAAAGAATTAGCAGCGCAAGTTGATGCTGATTACGAAGGACGTGACGTTCTACTTGTTGGCGTATTAAAAGGCGCAGTTATGGCAATGGCTGATTTAACTCGTGCGATGCAACGTCATCTGGAAATGGATTGGATGGCGGTTTCTTCATATGGTTCTGGCACAAAATCTAGCGGCGTAGTTCGCATTTTAAAAGATCTTGATCGCGATATTACGGGCCGCAATGTTTTGATCGTTGAAGATATTGTTGACTCAGGCTTAACGCTTTCTTGGTTGAAGTCGAATCTCGAATCACGTGGCGCTGCCAACGTAGATATTTTGGCAATTCTGCGCAAACCAGAGGCGGCAAAAGTTGAAATTGCCGTTAAGTATGTCGGTTTCGATATACCGACAGATTTCGTGGTTGGTTACGGACTTGATTTTGATGAAAAATATCGCAACTTGCCATTTATCGGTGTGCTCGCAAAGCACATGTACGAATAGAAGCAATATGACTGAAGAAATTAAGAAAGATAAGAAAAAGAAAGTAGTTAAGACTGTTACTAAACGTGGTGAGAAGAAACCAACCACAAAAGCTGGTCGAATCTTACGTGGTCCACTGTTCTGGATCGTTTTTGCAATAATTGCCGTCTCAGTTTTCGGTCAGGTCTCTGGCGCAGGTAGCGCCTTTACCAAAGTCAATACCTCTCAAATTCTTGATGCCATTGCACAATCAGAGGTTAAGAGTGCAACAGTTGTAGATCGAGATCAAAAAATTCGGGTTGAGCTAAAAGCTGGCAGCACCATCAATGGGGCTTCTAAAGTCGAGGCATCTTATGTAGTTCGCCAAGAGCCAACGATTATTGATGCTTTAAGCGCTAATCCACCGATAAGTGGCTGGAATATCGAAGTTCCGAAGACGCCGTTACTGGTTAGCTTCCTATTGTCGATCCTGCCAATTTTAATAATCGGCTTGCTCTTCTTCTTTATGCTCAGCCAATCACAAGGCGGAAATAAAGTATTTAGTTTTGGTAAATCACGTGCGAAATTACAAAGTGATGAAGTGCCAAAGACAACTTTCGCCGATGTTGCCGGCGCCGATGAAGCAATTGCTGAACTACATGAGATTAAAGATTTCTTAGCTAACTCAGCTAAGTACGCCGAACTCGGTGCCAAGATTCCAAAGGGTGTTTTGCTTTACGGCCCGCCCGGAACTGGAAAGACACTATTAGCTCGCGCAGTTGCTGGTGAAGCCGGCGTACCTTTCTATTCAATTTCTGGTTCTGATTTTGTCGAAATGTTTGTTGGTGTTGGTGCAGCTCGTGTGCGCGATTTGTTTAACCAAGCAAAAGCAAATGCACCAGCAATTATTTTCGTTGATGAAATCGATGCCGTAGGCCGCCAACGCGGAACTGGCATGGGTGGCGGTCACGATGAACGTGAACAAACTCTTAATCAACTCCTAGTTGAAATGGATGGCTTCGAAGCAAATGGTCAAGTAATTTTGATCGCAGCTACTAACCGTCCTGATGTTCTAGATCCTGCGCTACTTCGCCCAGGACGTTTTGATCGCCAAATCGCAGTTGATCGTCCGGACCTCAAAGGCCGCGAGGCAATTTTGCAAGTACATGCAAAAGGCAAACCAATCGCAAAAGATTTAGCGCTTCTTGAATACGCGCGTCGTACTCCCGGATTCACTGGTGCTGACTTAGCAAATGTACTTAATGAGGCGGCTCTTCTTGCGGCTCGCGAACTTAAGACTGAAATCGGTAACCGCGAACTAGATGAAGCTATTGATCGGGTAATGGCTGGTCCACAGCGTAAATCACGCTTAATGTCAGACTCAGAGCGCTTAGTTACGGCTTATCACGAGGCTGGTCACGCACTTGTGGCACATGCTTTGCCGCACACTGATCCAGTTCACAAAGTCACCATCATGCCGCGAGGTCGTGCACTGGGTTACACCATGGTGTTACCTGATGACGATAAGTACTCAACTACTCGCAATCAACTACTTGATCAATTGGCATATTCACTTGGTGGGCGCGCAGCTGAAGAACTTATCTTCCATGATCCAACTACTGGCGCATCGAATGATATTGAAAAAGCTACTGCGCTAGCTAAGGCAATGGTCACGCAATATGGAATGACTGAAGCGATTGGTGCTATAAAACTTGGCACCGATGGTTCCGAGCCATTTATGGGTCGCAGTTACGGACACGAACGTGATTACTCTGAAAAAGTTGCCGGAATCATTGATGCCGAAGTTCGTAAGTTAATTGAAAATGCGCATCAAGAAGCTTTCGATATTCTCGTCGCCAATCGCAAGACTCTTGATGCCATGGTGCTTGAATTACTTGATCGCGAAACAATTAACAAAGATGACATCGCAGAAATCTTCAAGAAAGTTAAGTCTTGGGCAGAACGACCAGCCTGGACTGGATCAATCACTCGCGTTCCATCAGATATCCCGCCGGTAGAAGTACCAGTCAGAGCCAAGGTTGAAGAAGTAGTCGAAGCCAAGAAGCCACGCACTAGAAAGAAATCCAGTGAGTGAGATAAATTCAATCTCGATTGAAGATGGAGATGGCCGCGCTAAGCAACCGTACGATGCTGCGCGCGCTGAAGCAGCGGTTCGCGAGCTTCTGCTTGCGTTAGGTGAAAACCCTGAGCGCGATGGATTAAGAGAAACTCCGGCGCGGGTAGCACGGGCGATGGCGGAAAACTTTGCCGGGCTTTACCAATCACCCGAAGATGTGCTGACCACGACTTTTGATATTGGGCATGAAGAACTCGTGATTATTAGGGATATTGACCTATTTTCACAGTGCGAGCATCACTTAACGCCTTTCCACGGTGTTGCTCACGTTGGCTATATTCCAAATGGAAAAATCACGGGGCTATCGAAAATTGCTCGCTTAGTTGATGTTTTTGCCAAGCGACCACAAGTTCAAGAACGTATGACTTCACAAATTGCAGATGCCATGATGGAGATTTTGAAGCCAATGGGTGTAATCGTGATTATCGATTGCGAGCACTTATGCATGTCAATGCGTGGCGTCCGTAAGTCTGAAGCCCGCACAATAACAAGTGCGGTACGTGGCGTATTACGCGATCCGGCAACTCGCGCCGAAGCAATGTCACTCATTACAGCTCGGTAGCTAAACCATGCTGGTAATGGGAATCCTTAATGCAACACCAGATTCCTTTGCCGATGGCGGCGAACATTTCACTTATCCAGACGCTGTTGATCACGGCTTAAAGTTAATTGCCGAAGGTGCCGACATTATTGATGTGGGTGGCGAATCAACTCGGCCAGGTGCTGAAAGAATCTCAGCCGCCGAAGAAGAACGTCGCGTCATAAATGTCATTTCAAAATTGGCTGATGCTGGCAAACCAATAAGCATTGACACCATGCGAGCTTCAACTGCGCGAGCTGCCGTAATCGCGGGTGCATCGATTATCAATGATGTAAGTGGTGGGTTAGCTGATGCCGCAATGCTTGAAACTGCCGCCGAGTTGCAAGTTCCTTACATCGCAATGCATTGGCGTGGTCACTCCAAAGAAATGAATAATTTGGCGGTTTATACGAATGTCGTTGATGAAGTAATTGCAGAATTGAGTTTACGAATTGATGCCGCGCTTTCAGCCGGCGTGAGTAAATCAAATTTAATTATTGATCCAGGAATCGGCTTTGCTAAAGAACCGGCCGATAACTGGGCAATAATCGAGGAAATTGGCCAATTTGTAGCCCTTGGTTACCCCGTATTAGTTGGCGCATCACGCAAACGATTCTTAGGCGGATCTGATCCAACTGCACGCGAGGCAGCCACCGTTGAGCTAACTAAGCGACTTAGCCAAAGCGGTATCTGGGCAGTTAGAGTTCACGGAGTAGCAGCTAACAAGGCGGTCTTGTAATGAATGATTCAATTCGCATCAATGGCATTAAAAGCTTTGGCTATCACGGAGTATTTCCCGAGGAAACCAAAAACGGTCAAGATTTCCTAGTCGATGTCGAACTTATTCTCGATCTAGAAAAAGCATCTAAGAGTGATGATTTAGCCGATACCGTCGATTACGGGGCAATCTGTGATCTAGTTGTTGGGGCAATAACGGGCACGCCATATAATTTAATCGAGAAGTTGGCTGGGGTAATTGCGGATGAAATTTTGGCGACTGCGAGTTTGGTCGAAATTGCCCTCGTTACAGTTCACAAACCAAGTGCGCCAGTCAGCGCGGTCACTAGTGATATTAATGTGATGGTTATCCGCACTCGATGAAAGCCGTAATTTCGTTAGGAGCAAATGTCGGAGATCCCAAAGCGAATTTAGATTTAGCAGTCGCACTTTTACGCGAAGCTACCGAAGTAATTTCTGTTTCTAGTTATTTGCAAACGAAGCCAGTTGGTGGTCCAGAACAACCCGATTATTTAAATGCTGTTGCAATTGTTGAATCAGATTTACCAGCTAAAGATTTATTAGCCCTTTTAAATGGTATTGAAACTGCGATGGGTCGCACGCGCGAAATACATTGGGGGCCGCGAGTAATTGATTTAGATCTAATTCAGTATGGTGGGCTCTTGGTTCAGGACGAAAAATTGACGCTGCCACATCCCCGAGCTCACGAGCGCCGTTTTGTATTAGCGCCTTGGTTTGAGATTGAGCCCGAGGCAATCTTGCTCACACACGGCCGGATTTCGGATCTGCTAAATACTGATTTAGAATAAGGACACATCGCCCGGTACCTGAAAGGACTGGAGCCAAAAGATGACCGTACTAGTTCCGACAATGGGCGCCCTTCATAAGGGCCACCAAGCGTTGATCAAGCGTGCTCGCGAATTAGATAAAGAGGTAGTTGTAAGTATTTTTGTCAATCCACTGCAATTTACTGATGCGGCTGATCTAGAAAAGTATCCGCGCACGCCAGAAGCCGATATCCAAATCGCCACTTTGGCCGGTGCCACCGAAGTTTGGTTTCCGAATTACGATGAAATTTATCCTTCTAATCCCGCTCAGATCCCCGCAGGTTCTGTGGGCGATCTTTATGAAGGCGCATCAAGGCCTGGCCACTTTGCTGGTGTTTTAACGGTGGTTAATCGATTATTCGAAATTGTTAAACCAAGTGCGGCAGTTTTCGGCGAGAAAGATTTTCAACAATTGTGGTTGATTAAAAATCACTTTAAGAAAATTGAAATTGCGGCAGTACCAACCGTACGTGAATTTGATGGCTTAGCTTTGTCATCACGTAATATCCGTTTGACCGAAGCAGATCGTGCGGCTGCATTGATTATTTCTAAAGCTCTTAAAGAGCCAACTCGAATGCGAGAAATATTGGCAACCGAGCCTGCCTTCAAATTAGATTACGCCGATGTAATTGACGAGAAAACCTTTCAATTGGCCAGCGCGACCACTCATAAAAAGCGGGCAATCATCGCTGGTTGGGTAAATGGGGTTCGATTACTAGATAATGCAGTTGTGGAATCTAACTCATGAAACTACTAGCCCCTAAGCCAGGTTGGACTTCACATGCCGATGTAATTGTGGTCGGCTCTGGAATTGCGGGCATGACTACCGCGCTACAACTACGTACTTTTGGTTTATCAGTTTTAATTGTGACTAAAGCAAAAGTCGATGAAGGTTCTACTAAGTGGGCACAAGGCGGAATTGCCGCAGCTCTTGGTGACGGAGACTCACCAGAGGCCCATTTAACAGATACTTTGACGGCCGGTGCCGGACTTTGTGATGTTGAAGCAGTGCGAGTATTAGTTACCGAAGGCCCCGAAGCAGTACGAAAGTTGATTGAACGTGGCGCCAAATTCGATACTGAGGCTGATGGCGAAATTGCGCTAACTCGCGAAGGTGGCCATTTACGTAATCGCATTTTGCATGCAGGTGGCGATGCAACCGGTGCTGAAGTATCGCGTGCACTATTAGCGGCAGTTCGTAATGATCCGCAGATTGAAGTTGTTGAAGACGCATTGGTACTAGATGCGCTGAAAGATAGAACAGGTCGCGTATGCGGAGTCACTCTGCACGTAATCGGTGCGGGCTCGCGCGACGGCGTTGGCCAAGCACTGGGCAAGGCAGTGGTACTCGGAACTGGTGGTCTCGGACAAGTTTTTGCAAGCACGACTAATCCATCGGTATCTACTGGCGATGGTGTTGCACTTGCACTGCGAGCTGGTGCAAAAATTGCAGATGTGGAATTTATTCAGTTTCATCCGACCGTGCTATGGCTAGGTGGAAAATCACGAGGACAGCAACCGTTAATTTCAGAAGCGGTTCGCGGCGAAGGCGCATATTTAGTTGACGACAATGGCGACCGTTTTATGCCGGGCTTACATCCGTTGGCTGAGTTAGCGCCGCGAGATGTTGTTGCAATTGCAATCATGCGCAAGATGAAAGAAAGTAGCCAAGACCATGTCTGGCTCGATGTTCGCCACTTAACCGGATTCGCGGAACGATTCCCGACTATTAACGCATCATGTCTCTCTCACGGAATAGATCCAAGTAAAGATTTAATTCCGGTAGCACCTGCATCGCACTATGCCTCAGGCGGAGTTCGGGTAGATCTAAACGGCCACAGCAGCATTCCTGGCCTATATGCCTGTGGCGAAACTGCCTGTTCTGGCGTTCACGGAGCTAACCGATTAGCCTCAAATTCACTGCTCGAAGGCCTAGTTTTTAGCGCTCGAATTGCAGCTGATATCGCGGCAAATCTGCCAGCCGAATCGGAGCCAGTTGAAAACAACAGTCAATCCTTCTTGCTTGATCCAGCAGTTCGTAGAGAGCTACAAACAGCGATGAGTCGAGGCGCCGGCGTTTTGCGTTCAGCGGACTCGCTTATTGAAACTAGTAATACCTTATCTCGACTAGAAACTAGAAATAGTGATGCACCGCAAGTTGATGCTTGGGAGACGACTAACCTATTTCAACTCGCTCAAACTATTTTGCGAGCCGCTTTGATTAGACAAGAAACTCGTGGCTCACATTGGCGCGAAGATTTTCCAGAATCAAGTGTGGCCTGGGAAAAAAGAATTGTGCAGCAAATAGATGAAGTTGGAAATTGGGCAACCGAATATGCGCAGGTAATCAACAAATGATTAATCTTGATTTAGTAAAGGCCGCCCTTGCTGAAGATTTAGCCGGGGGAGTAGATGTAACTTCGGTAGCAACTATTTCTGCTGATGCCAAACTGCAGGCAGATTTTGTGGCTCGTGAGTCAGGTGTAGTAGTTGGAATTGAAATGGCTAAAGCCGTTTTAACTGAAGTTGGCGTTGATGGCATCGAAGCTCTGGTTCAAGATGGCGCTTCAGTTAGCGCCGGTGATGTCTTAATTAGAGTTTCCGGAAATGCGCGCGCGATTTTATTAGCTGAGCGAACCGCACTTAATTTTCTTGGTCACTTATCTGGCATCGCTACTTTGACCAACCAATGGGTTAAGGCAATTGCAGGTACCAAATGCGAAATTCGTGATACCCGAAAGACGACACCTGGCTGGCGGGAATTAGAAAAATATGCGGTTCACGTGGGCGGTGGCACAAATCATCGAATGTCCTTATCTGATGCAGCTCTGATTAAAGATAATCACATTGCCGCCGCAGGTGGTGTGAAAGCAGCGTTTAATGCGGTTCGCAGCGCATTTCCAACCGCGCCAATTGAGATCGAAGTTGATACTTTGGATCAGTTAGCTGAAGTACTACCGCTGAAGCCTGATTTAGTGCTACTCGACAATATGACCCCAGAGCAATGCCGTGAGGCAGTTTCACTCGTTGCTGGTCAAACTAAATTAGAGGCATCTGGTGGTATCACCTTAGATAAAGCTCGCAGCTATGCCGAGACTGGCGTTGATTACCTTGCAATTGGCGCACTCACGCATTCGGCAAAGAATTTCGATATCGGCCTCGACGTAAGGAGCAAATAACCATGTTGTTAACTGTAGATGTTGGTAATACCAATACTGTGCTGGGAATTTTCGAAGGTGAGAATTTAACCCAGTCATGGCGAGTAAAGACTGACCCTCGCAATACCGCCGATGAACTTTGGTTGCAATACGAAGCGCTAGTTTCAGATTATGACTTAACTGGATTAGCTATTTGTAGCACCGTACCTGCAACCCTGCGCGAGCTGCGACGCATGATCGCTGATTACTTTGAAGATGTCCCAACAACTATCGTTGAGCCAGGCATTAAAACTGGCGTGCCACTTCTAGTAGATAATCCCAAAGAAATTGGCGCTGACCGAATCGTAAATACCTTAGCTGCTCACACTTTATTTGGTGGACCGGCAATCGTGGTTGATTTTGGAACCTCAACTAATTTTGATGTGGTTTCGCCAACTGGTGAGTTTTTAGGTGGCGCGCTTGCTCCCGGTATCGAAATCTCAGTCGAGGCACTTGCGGCTAGAGCTGCGCAACTTCGGAAAGTTGAATTAATTCTGCCGAAATCAGTAATCGGTAAAAATACCGTTGAGGCACTTCAATCAGGAACGATCTTTGGTTTTGCCGGCCAAGTCGATGGCTTGGTAAATCGCATCACCGAAGAACTTGCACAAAGCTATAGCGATACGCCAACTGTTGTTGCTACTGGCGGCCTGGCACCCTTGATTTTGGGCGTTTCCGAGACGATTGATGAACACGAACCCGATCTAACGTTGATCGGTTTGCGCCTGATTCACGAGCGCAATCAGTAGCAGTTAGACTGCACTTCTTATGAGCGAGCAGACTCCAATAATCGGTGATGACCTTCCTGAGCAACTTCGGATCAGACGCGAAAAGCGAGCTGACTTAATTGCCCAGGGCATCGAGCCATACCCAGTTGCCGTCGCTCGCACGAAAACCCTAGGCGAAGTTCGCACTAAGTACCAAGGGTTAGAGACCGATACCGCGACTGGCGATATCGAAAGTTTGACTGGTCGCATTATTTTTAAGCGCGATACTGGCAAATTATGTTTTGCTACCTTGCGCGAAGGCGACGGCACTGAACTGCAAGCCATGTTCTCACTCGACAAAGTTGGCGAAGATTCAATTTCTGCATGGAAATCTCAGGTCGATCTTGGTGACATCGTTAGCGTGACTGGCGAAATTATTACTTCAAAGCGCGGCGAACTTTCAATCTTGGCTAATTCATGGCAACTTGCTTCTAAATCTCTGCGCCCGCTTCCTAATGAACATAATCCACTCTCCGAGGAAACTCGAGTTCGCATGCGTTATGTAGATTTAATTGTGCGCCCTGAAGCTCGAGTAACAGCTCGAATGCGACCAACAGTCATGCGTTCCTTACGCCAAACTTTCCACGAATTAGATTTCATTGAAGTTGAAACTCCAATGTTGCAGGTTCAACATGGTGGTGCTGCGGCTCGCCCATTTAAATCTTTTAGCAATGCATACGACATGGATCTCTTCTTGCGTATTGCTCCAGAACTTTTCCTTAAGCGTTGCGTCGTAGGTGGCATCGAACGAGTATTTGAAATCAACCGAAACTTCCGTAATGAGGGTGCAGATTCTTCACACTCACCAGAATTTGCGATGATCGAGAGTTATCAATCATTCGGTGATTGGCGCTCGATTGCCGAACTAACCCAAACGCTGATTCAGAATGCCGCAATGGCTGTTTCGGGCTCATTAATCGTCACTCATCAAGATGGCCGCCAAATAGATTTCAGCGGAAAATGGCGTGAGATATCGCTATACGAAGCGATTTCTGAAGGCGCGGGCGAGGCCGTAACTGCATTGACGCCGATGGAAGATCTAAAGCGCATTGCAACAAAGTTGGGCATGAAGATAGATCCGGCTTGGATTGCCGGCAAGTTAGCAGAAGAAATTTTTGAACATGTTGCCAAAGATCAATTGATCGAACCAACTTTTGTGATGGGTTTCCCGGTTGATACCTCACCACTAGTTCGCGCACATCGCGAAACTCCTGGTGTTGCTGAAAAATGGGACCTCTATGTTGAAGGTTTTGAATTAGCAACAGGCTACTCTGAACTTATTGACCCAGTTGTTCAGCGCGACCGCTTAGTCGAACAAGCTCGCCTTGGCGCCAAGGGCGATGTCGAAGCGATGCAAGTTGATGAAGATTTCTTGCGTGCAATGGAATTTGGAATGCCACCAATGGGCGGAATGGGCATGGGCGTTGATCGCTTACTCATGGCACTTACCGGACTCGGAATTCGCGAAACAATTTTGTTCCCACTGGTTAAGCCGGAGATTGAGTAATGATCGAAGTTCGGCCAGCTCGCACCAGTGACATTAAAGCAATTCACAAGTTAATTGTGGATTTTGCCTCCGGTGGTCGCATGCTGCAAAAAGAGACTGTGACGCTATATGAAAGCGTGCAAGAATTTATGGTCGCAGTTGAAGATGGCCAAGTAGTTGGTTGCGGTGCACTGCATGTGCTCTGGGAAGATTTAGCCGAAGTTCGCTCGGTTGCAATTACTGAGACTTTGCGTGGCAAAGGAATCGGAAACCAAATTCTCGAACGAATCATTGAACGTGCTCGCGAACTCGGCCTATCCCGAATTTTCTGTTTAACTTTTGAAACTAAATTCTTTGGCCGACATGGCTTCGAAGAGATTCAAGGCACCCCAGTTGAGCCCGAGGTCTATACCCAATTACTCAAGTCATATGACTCTGGTGTAGCTGAATTCCTTGACCTAGAATCGGTAAAGCCAAACACTTTGGGCAATACCCGAATGCTTAAAATCCTCTAATTCCCTGACGGGTCTAAGACATAAATTGGGGCATAAATTGGGGCTCGATCTGGTTGTAACAGGCATATCTAGTGGTTTTTTCAAGCGCAAATCCCACCTCGCGAGCCTGCCCCCTCGGGCATTAGGCTTAGCGAGATACGAATAAAGGAGTACCGCCCATGTTTGAGCGTTTTACCGACCGTGCCCGCCGGGTTGTTGTTTTGGCCCAAGAAGAAGCACGCATGCTCAATCACAACTACATCGGCACCGAGCACATTCTGCTTGGCCTGATTCACGAAGGCGAAGGCGTCGCAGCTAAAGCGATGGAAGGCATGGGCATTTCACTCGAAGCCGTGCGCGCACAAGTTGAGGAAATTATTGGGCAAGGTCAACAAGCACCAAGTGGCCATATTCCATTTACTCCTAGAGCTAAGAAAGTGCTCGAACTTTCACTTCGCGAGGCGCTACAACTTGGACACAACTACATTGGCACTGAACATATTTTGCTTGGCTTGATTCGCGAAGGCGAAGGCGTAGCTGCACAAGTATTAGTAAAACTTGGCGCCGATTTAAATCGCGTTCGTCAACAAGTGATTCAATTACTTTCTGGCTATCAAGGAAAAGAAGCCGTTGCTGCAAATGGACCAGCCGAAGGAACTCCATCAACATCATTAGTACTTGATCAATTTGGTCGCAACTTAACTCAAGCTGCTCGCGAAGGAAAACTTGATCCAGTTATCGGTCGCGAATTAGAGATCGAACGCGTTATGCAAGTTCTTTCACGCCGTACTAAAAATAACCCAGTATTAATTGGCGAACCAGGTGTTGGTAAAACTGCTGTTGTTGAAGGTTTGGCACAAGCGATTGTTAAAAACGATGTTCCTGAAACTCTTAAGGATAAGCAGCTTTACTCACTTGATTTAGGCGCTTTAGTTGCCGGTTCTCGCTATCGTGGTGATTTTGAAGAGCGCTTGAAGAAAGTCCTTAAAGAAATTAAAACTCGTGGCGACATCATTCTCTTCATCGATGAAATTCACACTTTGGTCGGTGCCGGTGCAGCCGAAGGTGCAATTGATGCAGCGAGCATTTTAAAGCCAATGCTTGCTCGTGGTGAGCTCCAGACAATTGGCGCAACAACTCTTGATGAGTATCGTAAGCACCTTGAAAAAGATGCCGCACTTGAACGACGTTTCCAGCCAATTCAAGTTAAAGAACCATCGGTTGCCCACACCATTGAAATTCTTAAGGGTCTTCGCGATCGCTATGAAACCCACCACCGGGTATCTATTACCGATGGTGCTCTAGCGGCTGCGGCAAATATGGCTGATCGCTATGTATCTGATCGTTTCTTGCCAGATAAAGCTATCGATTTAATTGATGAAGCTGGTTCACGTTTGCGCATTAAGCGCATGACCGCGCCTGTCGAACTTCGCGAATTCGATGACAAGATCGCTGCTGCTCGAAAAGATAAAGAGTCAGCAATTGATGGTCAAGATTTCGAGAAGGCTGCATCATTCCGCGATCTCGAAAAGACCCTGTCTTCTGAAAAAGCTGAAGCCGAAAAGAACTGGAAAGCCACCGATCTCGATAAGGTGACTGAAGTTGATGAAGAACTCATCGCCCAAGTTCTATCTATCGCAACTGGTATTCCAGTATTTAAGTTAACCGAAGAAGAAACTGCTCGCTTACTGCGTATGGAAGATGAACTACACAAGCGCGTGATTGGCCAAGATCAAGCGATCAAGGCGCTCTCGCAAGCAATTCGTCGTACTCGCGCAGGTCTTAAAGATCCTAAGCGTCCAGGTGGTTCATTTATTTTCGCTGGCCCATCAGGTGTTGGCAAAACTGAACTTTCACGTACTTTGGCTTCATTCTTATTTGGAGATGCTGATGCGTTGATTCAACTTGATATGTCTGAATATTCTGAGCGCCACACAGCTTCACGTCTATTTGGTGCGCCTCCGGGGTATGTTGGTTATGACGAAGGCGGTCAGCTAACTGAGAAAGTGCGTCGTCGCCCATTCTCAGTAGTGCTCTTCGATGAAATCGAAAAAGCACACCCAGATATTTTCAACTCACTATTGCAAGTTCTCGAAGATGGTCGCCTAACTGACTCACAAGGTCGTGTAGTTGACTTCAAGAACACAGTAATCATCATGACAACTAACCTCGGAACTAAAGATATTTCTAAAGGTGCCGGTCTTGGTTTTGCGAACTCTTCTGATGAGCTTTCAAATTACGAGCGTATGAAGGCAAAGGTTGGCGATGAACTTAAGTCGCACTTCCGCCCAGAGTTCCTAAACCGTATTGATGACATCGTGGTATTCCATCAGCTACATAAGGAAGAAATCATTCAGATCGTTGATCTCATGATCGCATCCCTTGATGAGCGCCTAAAGGTAAAAGATATGGGTATCGAATTAACTCAAGCAGCTAAGGATCTTCTTGCTGCGCGCGGTTACGACCCACTACTTGGTGCTCGTCCGTTGCGTCGTACAATTCAACGCGAAATCGAAGATTCACTCTCAGAGCGCATCTTGTTTAGTGAATTAAAGGCTGGCGAAATTATTGTGGTTGATGTCGAAGGCGAAGGCGCAGATGCGAAATTCACTTTCACTGGTTCGCCAAAAGCGATTACGCCAGATTCACCAGAAGATTTAGCACAGACTCCTACTGCTTAATTTCCGCTGAACTCTAACTGCCTAACTTCTTCAAGGCATCGCCGCTAACGCGGTAAACAGTCCATTCATCCATTGCGACTGCGCCTTGGGATTTGTAGAACTCAATTGCTGGGGTATTCCAATCGAGTACCCACCATTGAAAGCGACCGTAACCACGTTCGTTACAGATTGCAGCTAGGTGTTTCAGCATCGCTAAGCCGTAACCGTTTCCGCGGAATTTAGGCTTGATGTACAGATCTTCCAAATAAATTCCATGCTTGCCTTGCCAAGTAGAAAAATTAAGAAACCAAATCGCCATTCCGACAACTTCACCATCGAGGTCAGCAATTGAACAGAAAACTTTTGGTTCATCGGCAAAGAGAGCCGCGCCAATCTCGACTTCATTTGTTTCGACTTGCTCAGGAGCTTTTTCATACAACGCAAGATCGTGAATTAACTGCATAATGGCAGGGAGATCGGCTTTAGTAGCTGGGCGAATTAACATTTAATTGGTGTGATCTCTCCGTTTTTAGCTAAGTGATTCAGTAAACCACTTTTGCCAACTGCAATTTCGCCTAAGTCAGAACGGCCTAAAATCAGCGCCGGTAGCGTTGAAGCGGCATGGACTGCTTCGGTAATGCTTATTCCGATCTCATTTAAAGCGTGGTTAAAGGCTTTGGCCATAGTCAAAGTACTGCCCGCGAGCGAACCATTTGAGGCTAAGCGAGCTACACCATCTTTAACGATTACTTCAAGGTTTGCGATGTTGTATGTGCCATCACTTGAACCGGCCGCAGACATGGCATCAGTAACCATCACAATTCGATTTGGTGCGGCTTCAAAAACATCACGTACTACTTGAGTTGAAACATGCTCACCATCGAGAATTAACTCCAGGCTTACACGCAACTCACTAATAACTGCGCTCGACATGGTGCCTGGACCATCTACAACTTTTGGCATGGCATTATTGAAATGAGTAACCACGCTGGCTCCGCGATCAATTGCCGCTTGTGCAGTTGCAGCATCTGATTGCGAATGGCCGATTGCCGCAATCACTCCACATTTTGCTAAATACTCAATAACTTCAAGTGCGCCATCTAGTTCAGGCGCGATGGTAATCATCTTGATAAAACCTTGGCCGGCATCGAGTAAAGTTTGAACTTCAGTAATAGTTGGCGTACGCAAAAGATTTGGATCATGTGCTCCGCAGCGGGCATGTGAAAGATAAGGACCTTCTAAATGAATACCGGCAATTTCCCCGCGCTGCGCAAATGGAACCAACCGATTGATCTGTGAAATTAGATTTGGAATTGGCTCAGTAACCAAACTGGCTAACCCAGCTACGGTTCCGCCCGCGCGATGGGTAGCAATTACCTGAGTGATTTCGGAATCGTTAAGGCTCGCGAAGTATTTGCCGCCGCCGCCATGACAATGAATATCTACGAAACCTGGGATCAATATTCCTTCGTAGCGAAGATCATATTCCGGCGTTGTTCCACTATTTATCGAGCGAATTACACCATCTTCAATCTCTAGCCATACCTCTTTCTGCAGTTCTTGATCGATAAGCACGGTGGCTGCAGAGATGATCACTTAGCAAACTTATGGCCTTGAGGAAGTCAGGTCAAGAATCTATTGAAACAGTAGTTGTTTATTGCCCTTTCCTCTGCCTATTCTTAGCGCACTAGAGAGGCGATCATGACTATTGATTCAAATGAACCAGAGTTAGGACTTCTGCGCACTGAACAAGTTGATGCGAAGTTCCAACTGCTCGATGTCATGTCTATCTCCGAGCTTTTACAAGCAATGAATGAAAGCGATACCGAAGTTCCTAAAGCAGTAAATGCAATTTTGCCGCGAATTGAAAAAGCAATTGATGCCGTTGTCGATCGTATGTTGCAAGGCGGCCGTTTAGTTTATTTAGGTGCCGGAACTTCTGGACGTCTTGGCGTCCTTGATGCAGCTGAATGTGGTCCAACTTTTTCAGTTAGCACCGATCAAGTCGTCGCCTTTATTGCTGGTGGCGATTCTGCTTTGCGTTTACCTGCTGAAGGCGCCGAAGATCGCCCCGAACTTGGTATTGCTGATCTAAAATCAATAAATCTAAAAGCAACCGATTGCGTAGTTGGAATTGCTGCAAGCGGTCGCACGCCTTACGTGCTTGGCGCACTTGACTATGCAAATTCAGTTGGTTCGCTAACAATTGCAATTACCTGCAATCCAAATTCGGAAGCAGGTAAGCGAAGTGCACATGCCCTCGATGTTGACTCTGGCCCCGAGTTATTGGCTGGTTCTACTCGCTTGAAATCTGGCACGGCGCAAAAGTTGGTTCTAAATATGATTTCGACGGTGACGATGGTTCGCCTGGGTAAGACATTTGGAAATTTGATGGTTGACCTGCAGATCAGCAATGAAAAGCTGCAAGATCGCGCAATTCGCATCATTGAAAAAGCCACTGGCGCAACCAGAGCCGCTTCAGCTGCCGCGTTAACTGACTCCGGACATGAAGTAAAAGTTGCTATTTTGATGCTCTTGCTAAATATCGATGCGAATTCGGCCAAAGAGCGACTATCTGCTTCACAGAATCGAATTCGCCAAGCGCTTACCGAGGGCTAACTCTCAACACTGCTTAAAAATGTAGCCAAACCGTTACCCAGTTACGCTTGACCTAGCCTCTTTCTACCGATAATTTTCACAGGTCGGGGAAATCCCTGAAGGTTTTTTTCACCGCATGGGTCCAACCGGATTCATCCTTGGAAGGAGAAAAGGTGAAGTTAAGCAAGAAGTTCGCAATATTTAGTATCAGCACCGCGATGGTGGCTGGAGTTGCATTCGTTGCACCAGCACAAGCCGCAACAAAAGATTTAGCAATTGGCGTAACACTTGATATCGATAAGTTAGATCCACACACTGCGACAAGTTTTTCAACAGTTCGCATGCTAGGACTTACTTACGGTTCATTAGTTGAAGTTGGACCAAAACTTGATATTCGTTCAGGCCTAGCAGCATCATGGGGCTTTAATAAGGATTCAACTGAACTTCGCTTGAAGCTTCGCAAGAATGTAAAGTTCCACGACGGTTCAACTTTTGATGCTGAAGATGTTAAAGCATCAATTAACCGAGTTCTAGATACCAAGACAACTGCAGCAGCTCGTGCAAATATTGCCACGATCACTTCAGTTACAGGTTCTGGCCTCTCTGTTTTGATTAAGATGAGCGTTCCAAATGCGCCAATTTTGGCCGCACTTGATGGCGTAAATATGTCAATGCTTTCAAGCGATGACATCGCAGCCAACAAAATTGGCAAGACTATACACGGAACTGGTCCATTTAAATATGTTTCATGGGAACCAGGACAGTCAGTCAAGCTAGAAAAGAATGCAACCTATTGGAAAGCGCCAGTTAAACTAGACACAGTTACCTTCCGCATTATTCCAACAGAGGCTTCAATTTTGGCCGCTTTGAATGCCGGAACAATTCAGTTCTCAGTTTTGACTAGCCCAACTGTTGCACTTCAAGTTGGCAAGAATCTAAATCTTTATCGCACACCTGGCTTGGGCTACGTAACCCTGCAATTAAATGCTCGTGTTGCTCCGCTCAATAAGCTAGATGTTCGTCTAGCCATTCAGTGCGCAATTAACCGTGCTGAAGTAGTTAAGACCGCAGCGTCTGGCGAAGCTCAGGTAGTTTGTCCGATCACAAGCCCTGCTTATGCTTCAGACCCAAATGATCGCCCATGTCCAAACGTAGATCTCGCAAAAACTAAGAAGTATTTAGCTGATGCAGGCTATGCAGATGGATTAACAATTAAGGCAATCGTTTCTCCTACTCAGTATGCAACAGCATCTGGCACAGCACAGAACCTCAAGGCCCAACTTGCAAAAGCTGGAATTAACCTAGAGCTAGATATCCTGGATAACGCAACTTACGTATCACGTTGGTTAGCTGGTGACTTTGCAGCAGCAGTTGCAAACAATGGTGGACGTATCGATCCAGACACCATGTACACCCGTTATTTCCCATCAACCGGAAATCTAAACAAGGTAGCTGGTTATTCATCAGCAACCATGGATGCTTTATTCCTAAAGGGTAAGGCAACTGGTCGTGCAGTAGAGCGCAAGGCGATCTACAAGCAGGTCTCACAAGAACTCGAGAACAATGCAGTCTGGATTTGGCTATTTGCACCTTATGAGTATCGTGCAGCAGCTAAGAATGTAACTGGCTTTATTCCGCTAGCTACTGGATCCTTGATCGAGCTTCGCGTAGTTGATCTAAAGTAAAACTAAGTTAAGTAGATTAAGTAGAGAGGAGGCGGGTAGTAATTACCCGCCTCCTTTTCTTAAAGTTTCAAACAATAAATAAGGAGCACTAATTGTCTTTCGGTGAGAGAACTTCCCGAATCCTGCTCCCGACCCCGGTTTTACGTATCGGAAGTATCTTCACTACGCTTTTCGGTATCTCAATATTTGTTTTCTTAGTTCTTCGTGTCATTCCCGGCGACTCAATTGTGGGTGCCTTTGGAATTGAAACTGGCGTATTGACGCCAGAGCAGATAGCTCAACTAAAAATTTATTACGGCATTGATAAGTCTTTGCCAATGCAGTATTTGTCTTGGATGCAGAGTTTCTTGACCGGCAATATGGGATATTCGTATTCCACCGGTATTTCAATCGCTTCGCTGACCGCTAAAGCCTTGCCAGTAACGATCGAATTGGCCTTAATTGGCACAATTTTGGGCGTAGTAATGGGTATTGCAGTTGGAACATTTAGCGCCCGCAAGCCAGGCAGTATCCGTGACTTTGCTGGTCAGTTATTTGGTCTAATGGCACTTGCAGTACCTGGTTTCGTTTTGAGTACAACGATCGTAACTATCATGGCCAATAAGTTTCATTATTTTCCAAACGGCTACGAATTTGTTCGTCTCTGGGAAGACCCCTGGATGAATTTGCAACAAATGATGTTCCCAGGTCTAGTCCTTGGTATTGCTGTAGCTGCCCCAGTTATGCGAACTACTAGATCTGCCTTACTTGAAACCGTCGATAAAGATTTTGTTCGTACCGCAATCGGTAAGGGTGTCAATTCACGCAAGGTACAAACTCGTCACATTTTGCGAAACTCTTTGATTCCGATTGTAACTATGACCGGTATCCAATTTGGCTATTTATTGGGTGGCGCTGTGATTGTCGAAAACATTTTCTCATTACCGGGCATGGGACGACAGGTTCTATATGCGATCACTAGACGCGAATATGCAACTGTGCAAAGTAGCGTCATGGTATTTGCCATCTTATTCATAGCAATTAATGTGATTACAGATTTAATTTATCGTAAAGTTGATCCAAGGATCAAAAAATGAAACGAGATGCATTAAAGCCTAAAGGTGGCTTCTACTATTACATGCAAAGCACCAGCGGAATTGTCGGTGCACTTCTATTGATCTTTATGGTGATTGTTTCTATTTGTGCCGTTTTTGGCTGGCTGCCACATGACCCACTTGAGCAAAATGTAGAGTTTGCAATGCAAGGTCCGAGTACAACTTTCTGGTTCGGAACTGATGAGTTCGGCCGCGATATATTTTCGCGCTCACTCGATGGTATGCGTAGATCGCTAACAGTTTCAGTTTCAGCCGTTTCGATTGCAGCTACTATCGGAGTAACGCTTGGAATTCTGAGCGGTTATTTAGGACGCTGGTTTGATCAGCTAGTTGTGCGCTTGAGCGACGTTATCTTCGCTTTTCCAGCAATTCTTCTCGCCTTAGCGATTGTAAGTACTCTGGGAAATTCTTGGTATCAAACTTCGCTGGCAATCGCAGTCGTGTACACGCCGATCTTCATAAGGGTTGCACGTGGGCCAGTTTTAACTGTGAAAGAGATGGATTACGTAAAAGTAACTCGAATATTGGGTTTCTCTTCGCTTCGAATTCTGCGTAAACATATCTTGCCTAATGTGACAGCTCCAATCGTGGTTCAGGTTGCGCTCTCACTTTCCTGGGCAATCTTGACTGAATCAGGTTTAAGTTTCTTAGGGCTCGGTACTCAACCACCTAACGCATCCCTTGGACTAATGGTGTCTGAAGCGCAATCTATTGCCGCATTTGCTTGGTGGGCACTTTTCTTCCCATCTGCATTTATTACCATCGTAGTAGTTGGACTTAACTTGGTAGGCGATGGCTTACGCGATGCACTTGATCCAGCACGGAGAAGTTCATGAGTAAACCACTTCTATCGGTAAGCGGCCTCGGAATATCAACCGTGCAAGACCCTCGCACTTTGGTTAACAGTGTCTCTTTTGAAATTATGCCAGGTGAAGCAGTTGGCGTCGTGGGCGAGAGTGGTTCTGGAAAAACTCTTACTGCGCTTTCAATTCTAGGTTTATTGCCTCGTGGAGTTGCGGTCGCTGGTGGTTCAATAGTTTTCAACGGTACTGACTTAACAAAAGCTGATCCGGAAACTATGCGTAATTTGCGCGGTTCAGATATCTCAATGGTTTATCAAGATCCAATGACTGCGTTAAATCCGGTGATGAAGCTAGGTCGTCAACTGTTAGAAGTGATTGAATCTCATGAAAAATTGGATAATGGTTCAGTCGCTCGAGTTGAAGCAGCCCTGCGCGAAGTGGGCATTCCACAAGTAGAACGAGCCATGGAGAGTTATCCGCAC
>CAXNEB010000014.1:0-33022 GCA_964201645.1 Candidatus Planktophila sp. | reverse complement strand
GCAGTACCTACAAATTGAAGGAGAAAGACCATGAGCACAGCAACCTTCCCCGCTGGCACATATAACTTCGACCGTCCGTCCGCCGGTGTGTGCCTCACCCGTCGTGGTCGTTTAGCGCGCACGCTCTTGGTTCTTTCTCTCTCGATAGTGCTGGGCGCTGGTTTTGCGATGAAGGCCGGTGCAGGCGATGCTGGTGCAAGTGGTGGCAATGCGCTATCAGCAGCCAAAATCAATGGTTCTAGCGATGCTGCAAAGACATACATTGTTGTAACAGTTGCTGCCGGTGAAACACTTTGGTCACTTGCATCTGCAATGGCCGATGGTGGCGACGTGCAGGCACTAGTTGCCGATATCGCATCCGCTAATTCGCTAAACGGTGTTGATGTTGAAGCTGGTCAAAAACTTCGTATTCCGATTAAGTAATTACTAGCGCGCTGGCGAAGCAGGTGCTAGCCTTTACTTATGGTTATTAAGGTAAAGGCTAAGAGGAGCACCCGCAGCAACGGTGCTAAGCCAGTTAAAAAGGCAGCGGCTGTTAAAGCGGCCAAGAAAGCGCCTGTTGAAAAGGCAAAGAAATCTGCCCGGGCTGGGCGGACATCCACATCTAGATTGAGTTCAAAGAATCAATTGACAGTGCCGGTCGATATTCTTCGAAGTATTGGATTAACGACAGGAGATGAAGTGGAATTCTCAGTGAATGACGCTGGTTTTATCGAGGTAAAGCCGGTAGCAAGTGCATTAAATCCGGTACTTGAATTAGCTGGCAAATACTCAAAAGCATTTAAGAATTTTGATTTAGCTAAAGAGCGCGAAGGCTGGGTGCGTTCGTGGGAAAAGTAATTCTTGATTCTTCGGTTTTAATTGCTCTTTTTAATGATGCAGATTCTCATCATGAGGCTGCCACAAAAGCTCTTGGCGAGTCCAAAGGTGATTTTGAAATATCAACGATCTCATTGACCGAGGCGCTCTCCTCAGATCTCTCAGATGCAGAGCGATTTGAAATGAACCGGGACATTAAAAAACACTTTTCGCCCTTTCATCCCGTAGATGAAAAGGTTGCTTTCTTGGCCAGCCAGATCAGAGCATCGAAGAGAACGATACAAACCCCTGATGCGCTGATTAGCGCCACCGCGATCTTGGCCAAGGCCGAACTCTGGACTTTTGATAGGCAGCTTGCCAAGAACCATCCAGGGGCTCGCCTGATCGCCTGATTTGGGAGATATGTCCGAATTATCCTGATGATGGGTTAGCCACCAGATCGAAGCTAGGCGTTGCGACACGCGGATTGAACCCGACACGAGGCGCATCCCAAAAACCCTAAAGTCTTAACTTATAGTTACCACTAGATGTAGTGGTCGAAGTGAGATATAGTTCCATAAGTAGTGGTTTTACCCCCTACTTATGGGTTTTCTCAGGAAAGTCCATTACACCCAAATTTGTAAAAGCAACGTATTCGAGAAAGGACACGCCGCATGATCTGCCCATTCTGCCGACATGACGATTCCCGCGTTGTCGACTCTCGTCCTGCCGATGACGGCTCACAAATCCGCCGTCGTCGCGAGTGCACAGATTGCGGTGCCCGCTTTACTACCCAAGAGACCACCTTGCTTAACATCGTTAAGCGATCAGGGGCCTCTGAGCCATTTAGCCGCGAAAAAGTTATCGCCGGCGTAACTAAGGCCTGCCAAGGCCGCCCAGTAAATGATGATGATCTTGCTCTGCTAGCAATGCGAGTTGAAGAAACTTTGCGCGCTACTGGTCAAGCCGAAATCGAAGCTCAAGAAGTTGGTTTAGCTATTTTGGCGCCACTTCGCGAACTCGATGAGGTCGCCTACTTACGGTTTGCCTCGGTATACCGTAGTTTTTCCTCCCTTGAAGATTTTGAAGGTGAGATCGCACTTCTCCGCGCGGCTCCTTCAACCCCAGCTTCAAAGAATTCCCCAGAAAAAAGCACATCTGCAGTTACTTCCTCCGCGAAATAACTGCACCTTCCCGCACGGCAAAAAACTGAATAACAATTTAATAGTTACGAAAGCATTATAAATCAGGGCTCATAGCACTCACTTAGTAGTCAGCAGTTCTGGTTTTTAAAAAACGACGCGAAATAAGAAAATGGAGATTCACATGTCAGATACGGTTATCAACCGAGTAGCAGCGAAAGTAAAGCCTGGGAAGGGTTTAACGATCGAACGCATTTACACCACCGAAGGTGTGCACCCATATGACCAAGTCACCTGGGAACGCCGCGATGTGGTCCAGACCAACTGGAAAACTGGTGAGACAGTATTTGAACAACGTGGCGTTGAATACGCTGACTTCTGGTCAGTAAACGCGTCAATGATTGTTACAACAAAGTATTTCCGTGGCGCAGTTGGTCACGAAAACCGTGAATGGTCCTTGAAACAGGTAATCGATCGCGTCGTTCTTACCTATACCAAGGCCGGAAGAGAAAACGGTTATTTCAACACTGAAAAAGATGCTGAAATCTTCGAGCACGAACTTACCTACATGTTGCTACACCAGATCTTTAGCTTTAACTCTCCAGTCTGGTTCAACGTTGGTACCAAGGCTCCACAGCAAGTATCAGCATGTTTCATCCTTTCAGTAGATGACACCATGGATTCAATTCTTAACTGGTACCGCGAAGAAGGAATGATCTTCAAGGGCGGCTCAGGTGCTGGTCTAAACCTTTCACGCATTCGTTCATCGAAGGAACTTCTAAAGTCAGGTGGCACAGCCTCTGGCCCAGTTTCATTCATGCGCGGTGCTGATGCATCTGCCGGAACAATCAAGTCAGGTGGCGCAACACGTCGTGCGGCCAAGATGGTTGTTCTAGATGTTGATCATCCAGATATCGAAGAATTCATTGAGACCAAGGTTGCTGAAGAAGACAAGATTCGCGCACTTCGCGATGCTGGCTTTGATATGGACCTCGGTGGCAAAGACATCATCTCTGTGCAATACCAGAATGCAAATAACTCAGTTCGTGTTAGCGATGAATTCATGCGCGCATACGAAAATGGCACCGGCTTTGGTTTAACTGCGCGTTCAACTGGTGAAGTTATTGAAACAGTTGATGCTCGCGAGCTATTCCGCAAGATGGCCGAAGCTGCATGGGCATGTGCTGATCCAGGAATTCAATATGACGACACCATCAATGATTGGCACACCAATCCTGAGACCGGTCGCATCAATGCATCAAACCCATGTTCTGAATACATGTCACTAGATAACTCATCTTGTAACTTGGCATCTCTTAACTTGATGAAGTTCCTAAAGGCTGATGGTTCATTCGATGCAAAGACATTTGCTCGTGCAGCTGAAGTAATCATTACAGCCATGGATATCTCAATCTGTTTCGCAGATTTCCCAACTCAAGCAATCGGTGACACAACACGTGCATACCGTCAGCTTGGAATCGGATACGCAAACCTAGGTGCACTCCTTATGGCATCAGGTCTTGCATACGACTCAGAAGGTGGCCGCGCTCTAGCTGGTGCGATTACCTCATTGATGACAGGTGTTACATACAAGCGCTCAGCTGAACTAGCTGGCATTGTTGGGCCATACGATGGTTTCGCACAGAACGCTAAGCCACATGCTCGCGTAATGCGCAAGCATGCAAGCGCGTCATCATCTGCGAAGTCAATGACAACTCTTGATAAAGATGTTTGGGCCGAAGCCAACAAGGCTTGGGATGCCTGTCTTTCAACTGGCGATAAGAACGGTTGGCGTAACGCACAGATTTCTGTGCTTGCACCAACTGGCACCATCGGCCTAATGATGGATTGCGATACAACCGGTATCGAGCCTGACTTCTCACTAGTTAAGTTCAAGAAGCTAGTTGGCGGCGGTTCAATGCAGATCGTTAACCAGACTGTGCCAGCAGCTCTTAAGAAGCTTGGCTACACAGATGAGACCATCGAAGCAATTGTTGAATTCATTGCAAACAACGGACACGTCATTGACGCACCTGGCCTAAAGCTAGAGCACTACGACGTATTCGATTGCGCACTGGGTGCACGATCAATCGCGCCAATGGGCCACGTTCGCATGATGGCTGCTTGCCAACCATTCCTTTCAGGTGCGATCTCAAAGACCGTTAACCTGCCAGAGGACGCCACAGTTGAAGATGTCGAAGAGGTTTACTACGAGAGTTGGAAACTAGGCATCAAGGCGTTGGCTGTTTATCGCGACAATTGCAAAGTTGGTCAACCACTTTCAGATGGCAAGGCAAAGAAGAAGGAAGTTGAAGTTGAATCAGCAGCACCAGCTGCAGCGGTTCGTAAGCGTCTTCCAAAGTCACGTCCATCTACAACAACATCATTTGCAGTTGGCGGCGCTGAGGGTTACATGACCTCAGGTGCTTACGCCGATGGCGCACTTGGCGAAGTATTCCTAAAGCTTGGCAAGCAAGGTTCAACTCTTGCCGGTGTAATGGATGCCTTCTCAATTGCAGTATCAATTGGTTTGCAATACGGCGTACCGCTAGAGACCTTCGTCGAGAAGTTCACTAACTTGCGCTTCGAGCCAGCTGGTATGACCGATGATCAAGATATTCGTATGGCTCAATCAATGATGGATTACATCTTCCGTCGTCTAGCCCTTGATTACCTGCCATTTGAAACTCGCAGTGCAATGGGTCTATACACCGCAGCAGAGCGCACACGTGCTCTAGAAACTGGTGAATACACAGCCGATGTTGCAGCAGTTACCGAGACCTTGTCTCAATCAGCAGCCCCTGCGGCAGTTGCACCAGCAGCTCCAGCAGCCAAGGTTCAAGATGTGAAGATCGAAGAAGCTCCACGCACATACAACTCTTCAACTGAGCTAATGGAAGCAATCACCGGTGTCGCCTCAGATGCTCCGCTATGTATGACTTGCGGCGTGAAGATGCGTGCCTCAGGTGCCTGCTACGTCTGCGAAGGCTGCGGCAATACCTCAGGTTGCTCATAAGACACGCCACTCTAGATGACAGGTTTAGGGTTGAGATACCTCTAAACTATCTCCATATTAAAGAAACAACCTTCGCGGGTTATCCGGTTCGCGGGGGTTTTTCTTTGCCCGAAAACTCGCCTCTGTTAACCTTTCAAGATGGCCGACGAGGTTGAGTATTTCCTAGAGGGCGTAAGTAGCCCCGTGCATCGCTTCAAACTAGGTGAGCGCACAATTGAATACTGGGCACCTGAAACAGCCACAGATCGAATTCTTATCGCCCACGATGGTCAATGTATTTTTGATCCAAGAACAGCTAAGAAATCAACAACTTGGGAGTTAGTTCAAAACTCAATCAAAGTTTCCAAAGAGCTAAACGTGACGCCACCTTTGATTATTGGAATCTGGCATCAAGGACAAGTAGGCGATTCGGTTGCTCGTGGTCTTGATCTCTCGCCAGATAGTTACTTTAAGTCAGGCATTCCACTGTTTCCGAAGAATGGCCCATTTGATGTTAACGCAACAAAAGGCGATCAATACTTAAGTGAAATTTTTACTTCATATTTACCCGAAGTATTGGGTCGCACAAATGCAACTTATTTGGCTGAGAAAACAGCGATGATTGGTGCAAGCAGGGGAGCACTTAGCACTCTATATGCGTTAAAGAACCACTCAGGAAGTTTTCATACAGCTTTGGCACATTCCACACATTGGACTATCGGAAAGTATCCGTTAGTTGAATTAACGATTGCGGGCTTGCCTGATCCGGGAAAGCACAAAATTTGGATGGCTCACGGCACCGAAGGATTTGATTCTGAGTATGGCGAGTTTCAAGACCATGCGCATAAGTTGTTGATTAAAAAAGGATATTCATTCGATCGCGATTTATCTTTCACTCTTTATCAAGGTGATGCACATACCGAAGCTGCTTGGGCTACCCAAGCCTCAGATTCTCTTCGTTTTTGGATAACCAAATCGTTATAAAAATATCGTTGCGAAATCCGCAAAACCCTTGACTTACGTAAAACCCAGCACTAACTTACTGTAAACGTTTACAGTAGGAAGGAGCAGGGCGATGGTTCGAAACACTAAAACTAGAGCGACGATGCATGATGTCGCCCGCGAGGCTAATGTCTCGATTGCTTCAGTTTCACGCTTTATCAATGGTCAGACTGTTCGAGAAGAGATCGAACCAAGAATTACCAAAGCCATATCAGCCCTTAATTTCAAGCCAAATTCAGCAGGTAGAGCTTTGCGTGCAAGTAAAACGCAGCAGATCTGCCTTTCGGTTCCGGATATTTCGAACCCGGTTTATCAAACAATTACTAAAGGCGTTCAGAACATACTGAATGGAACTGATTATCGGTTGATGTTAGCGCCGCGAAACTTAACGGTTGAAGAGAATCTGGCCCTAATTGATTCGCTTGATTCTAACTATGCCGATGGCTTTATTTTTCTATCTCTAGTTGATGATCCACGGATTAGAAAGGCATTCTCGAAGTTAAGAATTCCGGCTGTGGTTATCGGAAACGTTCAAGTACATGACGAGGTGGATACGATAAAAGTATCTGCTGGCGCAGTTGAACTAGGCCTAACCTACCTAGTTGATAAGTACGGTGGCGAAGTTCTCTTCTTAAATGGTCCAACTTCTACGATTCCTGGTCGAAATAGAGAAAAAGGCTTTCTCGAAGCGATGAAGAATCGTGGGATAGATGGCGCCAAACATGTCGTTGAAGCAGAAAGCTTTGATGTTGAAGCTGGTTTAGTAGCACTTCGTACAATTAAAAACATCAGCAAATATCGCTCAATTATCTGCGCAAACGACTTGTTAGCAGCGGCCGCCTTGCGCCATCTATCGACCTTAAAGATTGAAGTACCAAAGAAGATTGCCGTTATCGGAATCGACAATACTGATTTAGCAAATGTTCTAAGTCCATCCCTTACCTCAATTGACTATAGATCTGAGTATCGTGGCGAGTTAGCTGCGCAATTCATTCTTGATCGATTGGAAGATCCAAAGACTTCATATCGCAAGGTAAATATTGCCCCTGAATTAGTCGAACGGGAATCGGCATGAAAAAGAGAATCTCTACAATAAAGAATCAGGACAGGTCAGTTCGAATTCTTCTTTCTCCGCTGCTTGCTTTAATTATTTTGGTAAGCACGGTTCCAATCGTTCTTTCGTTTTTAGCTTCGTTCAGTGACTGGGTAGCCGGAATTGATGTTGATCTCAATTTCATTGGTCTTGAAAACTACAGATACATGCTGTCGGATAAACAGTTCCTTGCTTCATTTAGACTTGGTTTACTCTGGTCACTTCTGGTAACGACGCTCACCACAGTCATGGGTGTTTGTGTGGCACTTCTGCTTAACCAAAATAAACGCTACATGTTCCCATTGAAGTTGTTAGCACTTTCCCCTTGGGCGATGTCACCACCAGCCGTTGCGGTTATCTGGATTAGCTTGATGAACGTTAATAGCGGCCCACTCAATGTGATTCTTAGACAACTCAATATTCCAGCCGGTGAAATTGGTTTTCTTGAGGATCCAACTCTATTCTTCCCAACTTTAGTGGTTATTGGTGCGTGGGCCTTGATGCCGATGATCACCTTGTCCGCGCTAGCCTCTCTTAAAATTCTTTCGCGAGAGCTTTCCGAAGCTATGGATATCGATGGCGTAACTCCATTACAAAAACTACGTCATTTGATTCTTCCGCACCTTCGCCCAGTATTAGTTCCGTTATTTGCGTTAAACCTAATTTGGAACTTTGGCGCATTCGATTTGATCTATGTGATTCTCGGATCCTTCCCGCCACCAAATTCTGATATCCCAATTGTTTTCGCATTTAGACAAGCATTTAAATATGGTCAATTTGGGTACGCGGCCGCACTAGGCGTGACTATTGCCATCTTTGAACTGATTCTGGTCTATGCGATTTTGAAAAAACAGATGCGTGAGAGCAACCAATGAAAACTCTAAGAGTTATCGGAACCATCTTCTTCACGATCTTCTTTGGCCTGCCGCTATTTTGGCTGGTTGCAACTTCGCTTAAACAAGAAATCGAAATAGGCGGCAACGATCTGATCTGGTTCCCTAGCCAGCCGGATTGGGCAAATTACTCCGAAGCAGTTGGTCGTTCTGGAATCTTGTTAGCAGCTTGGAATAGCTTATGGCTCTCAACAGTGTCTGCTTTTATTACAACCGTCGTAACGGCACCAGCGGCTTACTTAGTAGCGCAATCAAGAGGTTGGTTTTCAAAGGTAACCACTGGTTGGGTTTTGAGCTCCCAAGTCTTCCCTTCACTTTTGACTGTTTTCCCACTCTTCTTGATCTACGTGAAAATAGGTCTATTTAATTCATTTATTGGCGCCATCATTCTTTACGTTATCTTCAATTTGCCGTTTTGTTTATGGCTGCAGCGGGGCTTCGTTAAGAATGTACCAAGCGAGATTCTAGAAGCTGGCCGAATCGATGGCGCATCTGGTCTTAAGGTACTTCGTTACGTGGTCTTCCCATTGATTCTTCCTGGATCAATCGTGGTCTTTATTTATGCATTTATTAACACCTGGAATAACTTCCTGGTTGCAACAGTGTTCTTGCAAGGTGGCGAGAAGCAAACTCTTACTACTCAATTAGCAAGATTTATTGGAACCGAAGGGTTAGGTTTATTTGGTCCTTTCGCAGCAGCGACTGTGCTCTCAGTAATCCCAACGCTTCTGTTGTTCATAGTGCTACAACGAAAATTCACAGCTAACTTGGTCGCAGGTGCAGTCAAGAGTTAGTCGTGATGTTTTAAAAACCAACCAAAGTAGGGGGAGAAATGAAGCAAAGTCGCTTTAAAGCAAAAGCTAAGCTTTTGTCTGCAGTTGCTATTGGTGCTGTTTCAATAGCAACATTAATACCGATGCAATCAGCATCCGCAGCCAATGAAATTCGATTTATGTCATGGGCTTGGCAAGATACACACATTGCTGTGTTAAAGAGTCAAGTAGCAGCGTGGAATAAGGCAAATCCTACAATTCCCGTGAAACTTGAACTAGTTGATGAAGCAGGTCTCTATACTCAACTGTCAACTGGTTTCTTAGCAGGAACTGCTCCAGATGTTATTGACACTGAATCAGCTGCTGCACTGCAATATGCCAAGAGCGGTTATCTATACAACCTTGCTCCTGATATGCGTTACATCCAGAAAGAGATCAACCCAGGAATCTGGACCACCGTTAATTACAAAGCAAAAATGTTCGGTGTGCCTTGGATGATCGAGCAATACATGGTTGTTGCTAACACTGAATTGTTTAAGAAGCTAGGCGTAGCTGTTCCTAAGCAGACAGACGAACTGACCTGGGATGGACTTCGTGCTTTGGCAAAGAAGGTAACAACGCCTGAGCAGCCTGGAATCGGTGTTGGTCTGGGTTCTGCTGCAAAACTAACAATGGTTATGGGCCCAACAGTCGGTGCTAAGTACTTCACCGGTATTACAACTGGTCGTAAGGCGAGCCTGATTCAAAAAGCTCCTGAACTAGAAGTTGTTAATCACTTCGCTGAAATGATTAACGTTGATAAGAGCATGAGCAGCCGTTATGTGAGCTCAAGCCCTCAGACCGACTTCTTGACGGGCAAGTTGCCACTGTGGTTTACCAAGAACTCATTGGCAAACACCATTGACCTGCAGTCAGATATTAAGTACCAATATTTGCCAATGATTTCAGGCAGTGGTGGCGCTAAGCAGGCACCAACAGCGGGAATCTATTCTGTTAGTGCTCAGAGCAAGCAGATTAAGAACTCAGTTAAGTTTGTTAAGTTCTTGATGCAAGCTCAGAACCTAGCTGAGGCAAATATCGCAGTTGGCGGATCTATTCCGGGTACAACTAGCGGACAAGCAGCTGTTAAGGCGATTAAGAAGGATTCAAACTGGCAGTTCCTAATGAACCAAGGTGGAAATCTAACTACTGCGCCATTCTTGTTCGTGCAACAGTGGGATGCCTGGAAGGGCTCCTTCCAAAACCCACAAGCAAGATTGCTCTATAGCGGCAAGATAACTCTTGACGAGTATAAGAAAGCAGTAGCAGCTGGATGGGCTGGTCTCCGTTAAAGACTGAAAAATATCTAGGACGTCCCCAGGGTCAGAGTAAAGACTGATCCTGGGGACACTAAATAACTTGGAGACTAAATGTTTGAAAGCAAGGTACGTGGCGTAATTGCTGGTGCTGCAGTTGGCGATGCTCTTGGCGGAACCACTGAAGGCTATAGCCCAGAACAAATTAAAGTCCGCTATGGTGGATATGTAGAAGGTATTGAAGGTCCGTTTCATCCTGACTTTGAAACGTTTAGACCACTGTCGCCGTACCATAAAGGCGATGGACACATAACTGACGATACTTTAATGACCGAGTCATTGATTTCGGTATACGAGCAAGTAGCTGATCATCTTGATGCGTTTAAATTCGCTAAATACATGATCCCAGAGATGATTGAGAAGTTTAGATACATTCCTGAATTAGGGAAAGAAACACTTTTAGTACATCGAGTTTTTTATGCAGAGAAATGGTTAGTGCAAAGACTTCACTTTGGCCACGTTGATCCACGTGAAGCAGGTGTTGGCAACATGGTCAATTGCGGTGCGGCTATGTATATGAGCCCAGTTGGCGTAGTAAATGCTGCCGACCCAGTTGGCGCGTATAAAGAAGCAATTGAAATTGCTGGTGCGCATCAATCTAGTTTTGGTCGTGAAGCCGCCGGAGTCTTTGCTGCTTGCGTAGCTCAGTCTTTTGTTTCCGGAACTACCGTCAAAGAGATTGTCGAATGTTCAATAGATCTAGCTAATGATGGAACCAAAAAAGCCATTGTGGCAGTTGTGAAGGCTGCCGAAGGCGTATCAGACTGGAAAGCGGCAATTCCGGTATTGCGTCAAGCTTTCAAACCTTTCGATACTTTAGAAGATGAGTATCGAGTCCATGGCGATGACGCTAGAAAGCCAAGTCGATTACTTGCGATTGAAGAATTGCCTATCGCAATAGGTATGTTTGCTGTCGCTGGTGGAGACTTCAAAAAGAGTGTTCTTGGTGGCGTCAACTACGGTCGTGACTCTGACTCAATTGCAACGATGGCAGGTTCAATTGCAGGCGGATTAAACGGAATAGAGAACATTCCAAGTGACTGGCTAAGTGATATTGAAAAAGCTAGCCGCAGAAACTTCTCAGAATCTGCTGACAAGCTTTCTGGTATTGCAAGAGCAATTGGAAAGAAGGATGCCGTGAAGGCAAGAGCAACACTAAGTGCCCGCGAAACGCTATTTGCAAATTAGGAGAGTTAATTGAGTCAGCAACTTGATCGTGCCCGAGGATCAATGGCAGGCCTGGCAATTGGCGACGCTTTAGGGCGCCCAGTTGAAGGAATGTCATATCAAGATATCCGAGCTAAATACGGAGCAATTGATGACTTTGTCAATCTCGAGCCAGCAGGCAGCGATGACACTGAGTACGCCCTTTTAACTGCAGCAGCACTATTGCAATTCGGAATCAACATCACGGCCGAAGATTTTGCAAGTGTTTGGAAATCAAAGGTCTGCACACAGACTGCTGCATTTCTTGGGGCTGGATTTAGCGAGATGAATGCAATTCAAAACTTAAAAATTGGGCTAATGCCACCATTTTCGGGCCAACACAACCATGCGTGGAGCGATGGTTTAGCAATGCGCGTAGCGCCAATTGGTGTTTTAGCAAATGGTGACATCGCCGCTGCCAAACGAATGGCAATAGCTGATGGCGAAGTAAGCCACTCTGGCGAAGGCATTCATGCAGGTATTGCAATAGCAGTTGCTGTTACAAGCGGCATGGCCGGAAAAGGTTATCTAGAAGTTTATTCTGATGCTGTTAACTCAGTGCCAAAGGATTCCTGGACTTACCGAACTTTGGTCGATGCGCAAAACATTCTGAACGAAAACGTTAACGAATCACTTTTTGTTAATGCCGAAAAGCTTTTAGATAAAGTTGCGCAAACTAAGTATTTCTTTGCTGACTTGGCACCAGAAGCCGTATCACTTGCACTGGCTTCGGTACTTTACGGCAAGGGCGACTTTGCTAAGTCACTGTTGTTTGCAGTAAACCTTGGTCGAGACGCTGACACCATCGCCGCAATGTCAGGCGCGGTGGCCGGTTCTATATCTGGATATTCAAATATTCCCGATAAGTGGAAAGTAGCAGTAACAAGTGTGGGTGGATCTTGCCTGGCATTTACTAAAGGCATGGAACCCCTAAGCGTCGCGGATTCGTTAGTAGAGATGAGTAGCAAGTGAGCCATTCCCAAGAAAGCAAGATTCGCGGAGCAGTATTCGGTCTGGCATTTGGCGATGCCATGTCGTTCCCATCAACTACTCACCGTCTTCGACTATTAAACGTTAAGCGTTCAAATCGAATGATTAGTTTGACTCAATTTGCCTTCGATCAAAAGCAAAATACTTATCCAACTGTTTATACGCATGCACAGTCGGTTGAATTCCTAGGGCCACGCCCAACAGATGATTCTGAGTGGTTGTATTTTTCTGCCGATATTCATTTAGCTGGCATAGAGCCAAAGTCGGCATGGACAAAGTTGGCCAATAGTGATGAAGATTTAAGAGGCCGCACCGGAACCTTGATGGCACTTGATAACTTGAAGTCGGGCAAAATGCCACCACATAGCGGTCATGACAACCCTCATTATTTCGACGATATGGCAATGATTAGATCACTAGCGGCAGCTTTGATATTTCGCGGAAACGAGGCTCAGGCGCTAGAAAAAACTAGATCCGATGCTGAAGTAACTCATAGCGAAGACGGAATTTATTGCGCTCTGGCACTTGTCACGGTGGCTATCTCGTTACTGGCCGATGAATCAGTTGATGCAGCAATAGCTAAGGCGCTTAAGCAACTGCCAGATGGAAGTTGGTCGCAAAGAGTAGTTAACGATGCTCTGACTGCTACAGCTGGCGCTAAATCGGTAACCGAAGTTGCCTACATTTTAGAAGATGTTGTTATTGATCGTATTTATTCATACTCAATTTCAGCCCCAGAGTCTCTTGCTCTTATTTTGTGTTATTTGAAAGTAGCAAAGAGCTCTAATGACTTTCTTTTGGCAGGCACAATTCACAAGCGAAAGCTTGACTCAATGCCGGCGCTACTAGGTGCAATTGCTGGTCTGATACATGGCGATGAATGGATTCCAGCGGGATTCATTTCGAGCGGATCAGATTTAGATGGCGTTTGTATTCCTAGTTTAAAAGGAAAATCCTTAACTGAACTAACTACCAGAATTATTGGCTAGCTAGATATTTTCGCGGTATTTCCTAAAGCGCGAACTGCTTAAACCAATCTAGCGCTAGGGGGTTAGCTAGCGCATCACGATTACGAACTTCGCGGCCATTGATTACATCGCCCACCGCTAACTCAACTAACTTATTTGATTTCGTGCGAGGTAGTTCAGGGGCAGCGACAATTAAATCTGGCACATGGCGCGGGCTAGCTTGTACCCGAAGTGCGGTCTTAATTTCTTTCTCAAACTCAGGCGTTAACTCAGCGTCGCTCTTTATAGTAATGAAAAGAACTACCCGAGTATCGCCTTCGAAATCTTGCGAGACTGCCATCGCTTCTTGCACTTGGGCAAAGGTTTCAACTACGCGATAAATCTCAGCTGTACCAATGCGCACGCCTTTAGAATTTAGTGTGGCATCACTGCGACCATAGATTACGAATCCACCTGATTTAGTTTTAGCGGCAAAGTCACCGTGGGTCCAAACCCCAGCGAAGCCTTCGTAATAAGCACTGCGATACTTGGCGTTATCAACATCGCCCCAGAAACCAATTGGTTTAGATGGGAAAGGTACGGTGCAAACAAGTTCACCCTTTTCATCGGCGGCTGCTGACTTTCCTTGTACGTCATAAACATCAGTTGCCATGCCGAGAACCGGGCCTTGTAGTTCACCGCGATAAACACCTTGAGTTGAGATGCCGGCGGCAAAACAGCCACAGATATCGGTGCCACCTGACATTGAGGCCAAGTGCACATCTTTCTTTACATCGCGATAAACATAATCAAAACTCTCGGGCGTAAGCACCGAACCGGTAGAGGCGATTACCTTAAGGCTACTTAAATCATGGGTCTGCAGCGGCTTTAAATCTGCCTTTGCAGCAGAGTCAATAAACTTGGCAGAGACGCCGAAGAAATCTAACTTCTCGTTCTGGGCAATATCAAAGAGCCTTTGCGGGTTTGGATACATCGGCTGACCATCAAAGAGCACGATGGTGGCACCTGCACCGAGACCTGTGGCTAGCCAGTTCCACATCATCCAGCCACAAGTTGTGTAGAAGAAAACTTTATCGCCAGAGGTTGTATCGAATTGGTAGCGATGCTCAGCTACTGCCTTTAGGTAAACACCCGCTGCGCTATGAATGATGCACTTTGGTTTGCCGGTGGTGCCGCTGGAAAAGAGCACAAAACCTGGGTGGCTAAAAGGCAGGCGAACAAACTTAGCTTCAGCGCCTATGTGCGGCTTGATCCAATTATCAAAACTAGTGAATTCATTTGCTTGATCTGTGATCAGCACAGTTTTAACAAGCGTTGGTAGAGAGGCGGCAATCTCGGTTAACCGCTCAATGCAATCAAATGATTTACCGTTATATGAATAACTTTGCGCTGCCAGCAATACCTTAGGTTCGATCTGGCCAAAACGATCGAGCACCGCATTAGGCGCAAAGTCTGGCGATGAAGTACTAACAACTGCGCCGATGCTTAAAGCGCCAAGTGCGTAGATGATTACTTCGGCATAGTTAGGGGTCCAAGCGACAACGCGGTCACCAGCTACAACGCCTAGTTCAGTAAGGGCGGCGGCAACTGCAGCTGACTGAACTCGTAATTGGCCCCAAGTTAGTTCGCTGCGATTTCCAGCTTCATCGATTGCAACGATGGCAACTTCATCAGCTTGGCCTTGGGCCAGAATATTTTCAGCAATGTTAAGTGAGGCTTCCGGAAAAAATTTGGCATCAATAAAGTTTTTGCCGGGGGAGTAGTTAACGCCGCCTTTGTCACCAATGATTTCTAAGTGATCCCAAACTAGTGACCAGAAATCACCAGGTTGGCTGATGCTCCACTTATGTAGGTCAGCATATGAATCAAGGTTTAGCCCAGTTTGGGCGATGGCAGCTTTGGTAAGCGAAGTCAGTGCGCTATTGGCAATAGCAGTTTCGCTTGGTTGCCAAAGTAATTCTTGGCTCAATTACTTGCCTTTATTTAAATACTTAAAGCGCGCTCGGTAGTAAGCACCTGAGATTCCACCCGGTGCGAACATTACGATGAAGATAAAAATTAAACCTAACGTAAATGCTGGTTCAGTTAGCGGCCCGCCAATGAAATTTGGCAATGAATCAAAGGCAGTTCCATCGCTAAGCACGGTTAAGCGGGTGCTTAGGACTGAGTAGATAATGCCTCCGAGCACTGCGCCCCAGCGAGTTACTGGACCGCCCAAAATCACCATCAAGAGAAGGGCAATTGTGATGTCAGCAGCTGCGTAGCGAGGTGAACCAGAGCCGCTCACAATCAACATCGCGGCACCAATTAAGGCAGCCATCGCCGCAGATAAAACGAAGGAAAGCAACTTAAAGCGATTTGGGTTTAGCCCAAGGACAGAGACTCGTTGCTCATTATCGCGAAGGGCGGCAAATACTCGGCCCGCTGAACTTTCGGTAATCCACCAAGCCGCGAGATAGATAAATACCAAAATTCCCAGAGCTAATAGGTAGAGATATTTGGTGTTTACAACGCCAATAAAGAAGTCAGGTAGTCGGTCTGCGTTAACTGGTAGGCCATCGTCACCATTTGTGAAACCACCAAAATCTCGGGCAATAAATACGTGGCCCGCTTGGCCAAAGGCCAAAGTCACCATGGCAAAAGTGATGCCAGTTGTACGCAATGCTGCGCCACCAGTTAAGGCTGCCAATAGTGAGGTAAAGAGAATTGCGCAGAGAATAGCTAGCAAGAAATGAACATTAAAGTCATTGATCAAGATAGCTGTTACATACATTCCGCTGGCAAAATAAAGGGCATGACCAAATGAGAGCAAACCAGTAAAACCAAAGAGCAAGTCGTAAGTTAGCGCCAGCGCGCCGAATAAAAAGGCAACTGCCATAGTTTGCTGAAGACCGGCTTTAGATAGCGGGTTATCGCCAGCAAACGGCAAGATGGCAAAGATTAGTGTGATTGCTATGAGCAATGGGCGAGAGTATTTCCAACGTAACATAATTAATGGCTGACCTTTCCGAGCAAGCCAGTTGGCTTAGTCAATAGAACTGCTGCCAAAATAATTACCACGACGAAGTCGCCTAAGCCAGTGAAATAATAATTTGCAAACTGGTTTGTAATGCCAATTAACATAGCTGCAATTGCGCTACCTGCTATAGAGCCCATGCCACCTACTACTACGACGATAAAGCCATAAATCAGCCAAGATCCGCCCATTAGTGGCGATACGCCGTACGAGAAGACCGAGATCAGAACGCCACCAACACCGGCGGCAAATCCGCCAATGAAAAAGACGGTGCTAAAGGCCAATCGCACGTTAATGCCAAGGGCGGTAACCATGGCGCGGTTTTCAACACCAGCGCGAATGATTAAGCCGATGCGAGTAAATCTCAAAATGCTAAGCATTGCGATTAGCAAGATTGCAGCTACCACAATGTAAATAAAACGATCGACTGGAATAATGGCATCACCAATGGTTACCGCATTCATAAACCAGAGCGGGGTAGGCAAGAACTGGGCATCGAAACCAAACCAGCCACCAAGTAGTGCGGTCACAACTAAGGAAACACCAACGGTTACTAGCGCTTGATCAATGTGGCGGTTATAAAGACGAGTAATTACCAGTTGCTCCATTAAGAGCGCGAATAAGCCAGCCATGATTCCACCAGCCAACATGGAAACTATGAAAGTTCCAGTAGTTGGATTCGGAAAAACTTTGGTCGAAATCCATAAGCCGGTAAATGCGCCAATGGTCAAAAACGCACCATGAGCAAAGTTAAGAACACCCATTAGGCCATAAATAAGGGAGAGGCCTGAGGCAACTAGGAAATACAAAGCGCCTAAACCGATACCAGTAATTAAGATAAGTAGGAAAGTACTCATTTACTTATGACCCCCACTAACGCCCAGCATTGATTTAACAAAAGCTTCATCTTGTAGATTTTCGGGGCCGCCTTCGAAAACAACTTTGCCTTGATCCATCACAATGATGTTTTGCGCGATGGCTTTAACAAGTGCCAAGTTCTGCTCTACGATCAGCATCGTTGATTGGTCAGCAACGTGGGCTAGAGATTTAGCCACTTCAGTTACTAGTTTTGGCGCTAAACCTTTAGTTGGTTCATCGATTAGCAAGATCTTATTTTTGTTAAGAAGGGCTCGCGAGATTGCCACCATCTGCTGCTGGCCACCAGAGAGCGTGCCGGCACGTTGGCTAGTGCGAGTAAGTAGTTCAGGAAATAGCGAATAAACCATTTCGTAATTCGGTTGCTCATCGCGAGCAGCCAGCGACAAGTTCTCTTTGACAGTTAAACTGGCAAAAATCTCGCGGTCTTCGGGTACATAACCCATGCCCATTTGCACGATCTTGTGGGTTGGCATAGCAACGATTTCAGTGCCACCAAATTTGATGCTGCCGGTGCCTGGGTTTAAGCCCATGATGGCTTTGAGCGTCGTAGATTTTCCAACGCCGTTGCGACCGAGTAGCGCCGTTACTTTGTTCTCAGGCACAAAGAAATTAACGCCTTGCAAAATATGAGAGCCATTGATCGTTACGTGTAGATCTTTTACCTCAAGCGAACTCATAGTTCGGCCCCTAAATAAGCACTTTGTACAGTCGGATTATCCATAACATTTTGCGGGGTATCGATCGTTAGTAGCTCGCCATAATTCAAAACCGCAATTCGATCTGCCAGCCCCAAAACTACTTCCATATGGTGCTCAACAATCAGCACAGTCTTCTTATGAACAGTTGCTAGTGAGCGAATAATCTCAACCAGCGCTGGAATATTTTCAACGCTCATACCCGCCATTGGCTCATCAAGTAAAACCACATCTGATTTTGAAGCTAAAACAATGGCGATCTCTAGCCGGCGCTTGTCACCATGTGAGAGGGAACCAGCAAATAGCGCGCCTTTATTGAGTAGGCCAACTTGCTCAAGACAGGCGCTGGCGTGATAGAGCACATCTTTATATTTATCAGCGCCCTTGGTTAGGTTCATTGACGAACCATCGGCAACCTGAGCTGCAATGCGCACATTTTCTAGCAGCGATAAGAATGGAAAAATACTTGAAGTTTGAAAAGTACGCGCGATTCCGGCTTGTGCACGTTGATATGGCTTCAAGTTAGTAATTTCTTTATCGCCCAAATGAATGGTGCCAGTTGTTGCTTCGCGTAACCCCGAGAGTAAATTAAAGAAAGAAGTTTTGCCGGCGCCATTTGGGCCGATGATGCCTAGGGTTTCGTTTTGCTTAACCGAGAGCGTGATGCCCTCAAGAATCTTGGCACCACCAATAGTTAGACCAAGATTTTCGACCGATAGGGCTGAAGTCATTTGAATAATCTACCTGCTCTCAATTCAATAATCTAATTATTCAAGCCTGATTTACTGTGATTAGAGTCAGAAAATAAGTCTGGCCCCACACCGAAATGTAGGGCCAGACTTATTTAATTGACTAGGTCAGACCTTTACGTTGTACAGAGTACTTACTAAGGATGGTACATAACGACCATTAACCTTAGTTAGCTTGGTTAGGAACATTGACTGAATCAAGGTGTGGTTTGTCTTGTTAACTTTGGTTAAACCAGTTAAACCAACAAAGGAAAGTGATTCAAGCGTTGTGATCATTTTATCTACATCAAGATCTGCATTGCCCTTAACTGCAGCAATGATCATCTGTGCAGCGTTCACGCCGGTTGATGTAAATAGGTCTTGTGTCTTTCCAGCCTTGGCATAGTCAGCAGCAATTGCAGTAGCTGCCTTGCCCTTTACTACACCTGGGAAGTAGCTATTGGTCAGGATCGCATTAGCGCCTTCTAATAATGTTCCGTAGATGTTGTAAGTATCAACACCAGCAAGACCGGTAATTGGGCGAGCTGTTGCATATGCCTTCTGCTGCACTAGTGATGTGAACATCGCACCAGCTGTTGCCGCATTTGACCACGCGATAAAGATGTAAGCGCCGTTAGCATCTGCAGCCTTCTTAGCAAAAGGTGTGAAATCTACAGTCGTTGTAGGAACTTTGATTTCTTCAAATATCGCTCCTTTTGAAGCAAGGTATGCCTTGGCAGCAAAGATGTTTCCAAGACCAAATGGGTTATCTTCAACGAAGAGAATAACTTTCTTGCCCTTAATTGGCTTAATTTTTTGCAATGGCGCGAAATCTTGTAGCGATGTGTTTCCGGAACGGAATACATATTTATTCGTTGCAGAGGTAATTGCGTCATTCTTGGCAGGACCAGAAATGTAAAGAACCTTGTTCTGAGCCGCTAATGGTGCAAGTGTTAGAGCAACACCTGATGATGCGGTTCCAACAATAATGTTTGTACCGTTTCCGACCATTTCCTTGAATGAGGCAGTTGCTGATGCCGGATCTGCGCCATCATCTTTCTTGGTGACTACAAATTTACGACCATCAACTGCGTTCTTGCCGTTTGTGTAGTACTTAAGACCCCACTCGAGTCCGTCGATATAAGCATCGCCGTATGACTTAAGGCCACCTGATGTTGATGTAATAACACCGATCTTGATTTCAGTTGCAGCGTTAGCTGGCGCGGTTGAAACTGGCGCAACTAGTGCCATTGCAAGTGCAGCAACTAGGGCTGTCTTGATCGAAGACTTCTTTAACATTTAATCTCCTTTAGAAATTAATAGCTGATCGATTGGCGATCTGCATAGGCCATAGTTTAGGCGGTCAGCGCAATTTTTCCGAATTTCGCTAGGCTCTAGAAGAATTACGTTTCGTTACCTATAGTTAAGACATGGCCAACGATCGCTACCTTCCAACTGAAAAACTTGCAGTCCCAGTCAAGGGTGGACACCTAGCTTTATATCGTTTTGGTAACAACGCCCCTTCGGCAAACCATTTGCCCGTACTACTTATTCACGGCGTCACCTCTTCTAACCGAGCCTTTCAACTATTCGCAAAGTCATTGGTCGAGCGAGGATTTGTGCCATATGCGGTAGACCTTAGAGGTCGCGGAGAATCAAATAATTTGCCGGGCTCCTTCGGAATGAAAAGCCATGCCAGAGATATGGCAGATGTAATTAAATTTATCGGGGTTGAAAGCCTTGATGTAATCGGTCATTCAATGGGTGCATTTGTTGCAGTCGCTTTGCAAGGCACCGAACCAAAACTTGTTAAGAAATTAGTTTTAGTTGATGGCGGAATCCCGTTGCCATTGCCACCTGGCATGACTGTCGCTCAAGTAATGCCGTATGTACTTGGACCAGCAATGGCGCGATTGGCAATGACCTTTGAATCAGTCGATGCTTATCGTAATTACTGGAAACCACAAGCCGCATTTATAAAGGGTTGGTCACCAGTACTCGATGAATACATTGAATATGACTTGCAAGGCGAGGCCCCAAAACTTAAAGCTCGCACTAACCCGAAAGCGGTTGAAGAAGATAGTGAAGATTTATTTGTCAGCAAGTTGATTGAAAAGACTCTCGAGAAGTTAGCCGAAGATGTTTTGTTCATTCGCGCAGTTCGTGGTTTGCAGAATGAAGAAGGTGGCTTGTATCCAGAACCAGCGCTGGCCGCAGTATTACCAAAGTATCCAAAGCTAAAAATGCACACCATTGCCGACACTAATCATTACGATATATTGCTAGATGAAGTTGGTGCTGAAGCAGTTGCGCAATTAATTTACGGAGCTAAGTAAATGACAAACTCACTAGCTGGCAAGCGCGCATTCATCACAGGGTCATTCCAAGGAATTGGCTTAGGCATCGCTACCTCATTGGCAAGTGAAGGCGCGGCAATCGTTCTGCACGGCTTAGCTGATGCCGAAACAATTGCTAAAGCCGAAAGCGCAGTAATGGCAGCTGGTGCGAGCAAAGTTGAAAGTCATGTTTCAGATCTGCGCGACAGTGATGCAACTGAAAGCTTGATCGCAAAAATCCTAAGCGGGGGAGCCGTAGATATTCTGGTTAATAACGCCGGAATTCAGCACACCGCAACAATTGCTGACATGCCACGTAGTAAGTGGAATGACATCATCGCAATTAATCTTTCCTCTTTCTTTGACACCATGCATTTGTTATTGCCCGAGATGGCTAAGCGCGGCTCCGGGCGGGTAATTAATATCGCCTCCGTTCACGGCTTAGTGGCCTCGGCTGCCAAAGCACCTTATGTCGCTGCTAAACATGGCGTAGTTGGTTTAACCAAAGTGTCTGCTTTGGAATATGCAAATGTGGGCGATCGAAATTCTGGTGGCATAACTATCAACGCGATCTGTCCAGGTTGGGTGGAAACTGCACTAATTGAGCCACAAATTCAAGCTCGCGTTGATCTGCGCGTCCTTAATAAACAGAGCGGTGATCGCGCAGCCGGCATTGCCGATCTACTGAGCGAAAAGCAACCAAGTCAACGCATGTCAACGCCTAGTGATATCGGCGCACTTGCCTTGTGGTTATGTAATCCAGCGGCTCACAATATAACTGGGGCCGCAATTCCAGTTGATGGTGCTTGGACTGCACAATAATTAATTAAGCGACAAGCACCGATCTTTTTGATAGCCCCATGAAATAGCCGTCAATTAAAGTCTTTGGGGCAGTGTTGTTGTCACCAGTTCCGAGAGCGACAAAGAGCGGTGTGAAATGCTCAACCGTCGGATGCGCGTAAGGCATACCAGGTGCTAGTTCTTTAAAGTTTGCCAAAGTATCAAAGTCAGCTTTTGCAATGGCATCAGCTGCCCAGTGATCAAATTCAGATGACCAAGTTGGCGCAATTGCATCAACTCGCCAATCTCTTAAATAGCGTAAGCCGTGAGTTAAAAAACCCGAACCAATTATCAAGACGCCTTCATCGCGCAATGGTTTCAAGCGAGAACCAAGTTGCATTAATAAACCAGGGTCTGAAGTCGGCATTGATAATTGCAGAACTGGGATATCAGCAGCTGGATACATCACACGAAGCGGTACCCAAGCGCCATGATCAAGCCCGCGATTGCTCACGACAACTGGTTGGTTATCTGGCATCAGGGCGGCAACTTGCGCCGCCAATTCACTGGCATCCGGCGTCTGATATGTCAGCTCGTAAAACTTGCGATCAAAGCCGCTGAAGTCATAAACCAATGGCGTGCCAGCAATTGGGCTGCTTAACGTAATTGGTTCGGCTTCCCAGTGGGCACTCACAATCAAGATTGCTTTTGGCTTTACCAAGCTGGCTGCGATGCTGGCTAACTCTGAAGTCCAGAGCGGATCATCGAGCAACATGGGTGCGCCATGGCCGATATACAAGGCGGGCATCTGGGACATGTCTAGAGCATAGCCCTAAGTAGTTGAAGTTTCAACTAACTCAAATTGGCTAAGGTGTCGTAGTGAGCATTGCGCAAAAAAGATCAAGTGAGCCTACCCAAACCCGCAAAGCCCTTGAGGCAGCTGTTGCAGCAATCGGTGGGCAAACTCGTGAAGGTCAGATCGAGATGGCCGAAGCTGTAGCCAATGCACTAAGCGATCAACATCATTTAATGGTTCAAGCAGGTACTGGCACTGGAAAATCACTTGCTTATTTAGTACCTGCCTTAGTTCATGGTCGAAAAGTTTTAGTTGCAACCGCAACCCTTGCACTACAGCGTCAGTTGGTAGAACGCGATCTACCAGCAGTTGTACCAGCACTTGAAAAAGCGCTCGGTCGCGAAATTACTTATGCCGTTTATAAAGGTGTTGGTAATTATGTTTGCTTGCAGAAGATGAATTCAGAAACTGCCGACCCTGATGGCGAAGTACTACTCGAAATTTCTAGTTTAGGAAAAGATGCCAATCGTTTAACTGCGTGGGCTAAGACGCCAGGAGTTAGTGGCGATCGCGATGATGCCCCCGATGTAGATCGCCGAGTCTGGTTAGCCAATTCGTTATCTGGTCGTGAATGCGTTGGTGCTGACGTTTGTGCTTATGGCGCACAGTGCTTTGCCGCTAAAGCCAAAGCGAAAGCGCAAACTGCCGATGTGGTAATTACTAACCACACGCTTTTGGCAATTGAAATTGTTGATTCACATCCGATCTTGCCTGAGCGCGATGCGGTAATTCTCGATGAGGCTCACGAGTTCATGGATCGCACAACTCAAGCCGTGACCGAAGAGTTAACTTCGGCCCGTGTTATTAGGGCTGCGGCAATGGCCCGTAAACATCTGCCCGGCAAATTGGCAGATACCTTTGTAAAAGTAGCTGATGATTTCCATGATGCCATGGCTGATTACGGCCAAGATATCCGTGGTGATTTCACCAAGAGTGGGCGCTTAGAGGATATTCCATCATCGCTAGAAGCCCCGATTCGTAAGGTTTTAGAGGCGGCCAAAGCGATCATTGCGCTAATCGCCATCGATGAAGAGATTGTTGATTCTGACACGATCGCCGAACGGGCTCGAGTGAAAGGTGCGGTCAATGAGATTGCGACTACCTGCGGCAAGTTACTAAAGCAGAGCAATAGCCAAGTGCTTTGGTATGAACCAACTTTTTCCACTCTCTATTTAGCACCGCTTTCAGTCTCTGAAGTTTTGCGTTCGAATCTTTTAACTAAGACGCCGGTTATTGCAACGTCGGCAACTCTGACAGTGGGCAATTCATTTGATGCGATGGCTAAATCAATTGGTTTCATAGTTGGTGGCGATGCTGATACTGAAGTTGCTAAAGATGAAATCGATCCGGCAAATGTGCAGATGCTAGATGTTGGTTCACCTTTTGATTTTGCCAACCAAGGTGTTTTGTATTTACCAAAACATTTACCCGAGCCAGGTCGCGATGGCTTAAGCCAAGAAGTTCTAGATGAACTAGGTGAGTTAATTGATGCAGCCGGCGGTCGCACGCTGGCACTCTTTAGTTCTTGGCGCGGAGTCGAAGCCGCAGATGCACATTTGCGTAAAGTGTTAGCTGAACTTCCGATAAAGATCATTACTCAAAAACGTGGTGATTCAGTTGGTCCACTTGTTGAAAAATTCGCCAGCGATGAAACTTCAATTTTGCTAGGCACCATGTCTTTGTGGCAGGGTGTCGATGTGCCGGGTCGGGCTTGCTCATTAGTTGTGATCGATCGCATTCCTTTCCCGCGTCCAGATGAACCAGTTATGGCAGCTCGCGCAGCCCAGGCCGATAAAGCCGGCGGCAGCGGATTCATGCAGGTTTCGATGCCGCGGGCCGCGCTCTTGTTGGCACAGGGCACGGGCCGCTTGATCCGTTCTGAAGCCGATCGCGGGGTAGTCGCAATCCTGGATTCGCGCATCGTAAATAAGCGCTACGGCAGTGTGCTTTTGAACTCAATGCCACCGCTCTGGCGCACAACCGACCCAGCCGTGGTGCGAGATTCGTTGCGCCGATTAGCCCAAGAAATGTAAAGATTGGCTCATGCCTCGGATCAACACCATGAATTTGGTGCAACAGCGTGAGTGGCGCCGCAGCCAGTTGATCAGTGCTGCCGCAGCAATCGCCCTCGAATCGGGCAGCGAAGCAATTACCGTTGCAGCTGTTGCGCAACGAGCTGGGCTCGCTCGAACTTCGGTTTATGAATATTTCGGCAGTAGCGCAGAGCTCGTCGCGGATTTAATTATTGAAGAACTTTCAGCATTTACCGAGATATTGGTTACAGCTGTCGAACCTGCCAACTTGCCAGAAGAGGCAATTGCAAATTGGATTGAGTCGGCGCTGCAATACATCGCCGATGGTCGTCACTTATTAGCAAAAGCGTTAAGCGCTACATCGTTACCAGTTAATCGCAGCGCAGAAATCGGTGCTGCTCACCGAGCACTACTAGCCCCATTAACTTCGGCGCTAACGCAAATTGGTGTGCGCGATCTGCACTATGCCTTAAGCATGATTCAGTCAGTAACCGATGCAGCGACTAAGCGAATTGAAAACGGCAATAGCGCAGAGATAGAGATCTCTAGAACTACCGCGTTCTGTATTGCGGGATTACGAACTCTTATTTAATCGTAATCTTGTGGGTGTCTTTAACGCCCGTAAATAGATCAGTCACACTTGGCCCAGTTATTGAGATCAAGCAGCTTCCTTTTTTCAGCGCAGTTACTTTGCTGCCCGAAACTCGGCACGCCTTACTTGAAGTTGTAAATTTCAGTTTCTCGCCAAACAAACTATCGCTCTTTAGTGAAACGCTCTTCTTTAGTTTCAATGTGGTCGGATACGCCTTATTCAAGATTCCATCGGTACCTGTAGTTAGATAAATCGGGAAATGAACTTCAATTGGCCCGTAGGTTGCGTTGCCCGGAGAAGTCACACCGATATCGCAGGCCCCGGTACCTTTTAGGGCGGTCACAACACCGTCAACTAAAGTGCAAGCTGGCGCATATGACTTAAAGGTCAACGCAGCACCTGATTTAGCACTTGCTAGTAGTAGCCCCGGAGCTCGGTAAGCCATCGTGATTGGGTTTCGTTGGCTCAGTGCAACACCACCGATTGAAGCCGTAATTTCATCACTTACTAAAGTTGGTGTGTTATCGCCACTTTTGAAAGTCAGGGCGATGAAGTTATCTTCGCTGAAATCTGTGCCGTTAGTGTGGTCGTATCGAATGTAGATTCCACAGGAAACTTTGCGGCAATCAATTTCGGCACCCGTGCGAGTTTGGTAACTTGCCGCTGGCTTAAACACAATATTGGCAGTTGGGGCAAAGTTGGCACCACGTTCGGTTGAAATCCAGAGTTGGGCCGCATCATTGCAAGTGGTGGGGCGAGTTGGCCCGGTTGGTGCAGTGCATTGCAAAAAGTAAAGGCCACCTTTAGTCGGAAACCCAGTAATTGACAAGTTAATTGTCGGCGCTGCTGATAAATCAGTTAGTGGCCCGCCTACTACTTTGGCCTGTGCGTTAGCAACAGTTGGTGCAACTAATAGTCCTGCGACTACGAAAACTGCCAGAATTATTCTTCTCATTTGGATCTCCTATTTGAAAGTAATCGGTAAATAAAGGTCATAGCTACGATCTTCACTTCTTAAATGATCTGCCCTAACGGCTACAGCGCACTTAACTTTCTTGCAATCAAACTTGCCAATCTTCTTACTCATTCTAATTTTGTAACTAAACCGACCACCTGGCTTAAACGGATCAGCTAAGCCGACTCCATATGGCGGCGGGTTTGAAGAGATCCAAAATGAACCTTCGCCCACACCAGACTTATTAACGCCACCACCACATGGGGTTGGCTGCATTCCCTTTTTAGGAACCACGCAAATTGCTAAATAGATTCCGACGCTTTCATCAAAGCGTTTCCCAGTTACGGTGATGACTGCGTTATTCGCAACAGATGTTGCGGAAGCGGTCAGCGTCTGACCAAAATCACCAGTAACTGATTTGCTGGCGGCATAAGAATTTTGCGGCAGCGCTAAGCCGAAAAGAAGGCTCAAGATAAGCGTTTTACGCATATGCAAACCGTAGTACCCGCGCACAAAAAAGTTAGCCGACAGAACATTCGTATCTGTCGGGACAATCTTTGGCACAATATGGAAATGCGTCTGATGCCAAATTTAAAAGTAATGGCGCTCACACTTCTGCCGATTTTATTGCTCACAGCATGTGCTCAGAGTTCGGTAGATTCACAAACCGTAATCACTCAAGCAGATGTAAATAGCATTTCGATTACACCCGTTGAAGAATTAACTGATGCGCGAATTGTGGCACTGGCAAATGGCGCAGCTGAATTAATCGCTGCAATGGGATATCTAGATAATTTAGTTGGTCGAGATATTGCAAGCAGCACGATCGAGTTAAAAGATGTTCCGGTAGTTACCTCCGGGCATCAAGTGATTCCCGAAACCATAATTGCGGTGCAGCCAACTTTAGTAATTGTTGATGATGCAACTGGGCCAAGTAGCGCGATCACCAAATTAGAAAGCGCTGGAATTCCAATAGTTAATATTTCCCAAAGCTGGAACTTGGCAGATTTACTCATAAAGATTAAAGAGCTTGGCACCGCACTCGGTGCACCGCAAAGCGCCGCGTTGTTGCAAAAGGTTCTTGCCGAATCTGTAGATGTAACTCTGGCCGGAGCTACTTCTGCTGATAAACAAAAGAAAATAGCTTTTCTTTATCTGCGTGGAACCAGTTCGATTTATTTAGTTGGTGGGCAAGGCTCAGGAGCTGACTACCTAATCAATGCCACGGGAGCCATTGATGTCGGAGCCAAGCAGTTAGCTAAGCCTTTTACACCGCTAACCGCTGAAACTATGGCGCAGTTAAATCCAGATTTAATTTTGGTCATGATTGAAGGGCTCGAATCTGTCGGGGGAGTATCAGGGTTAGTTGAGTTGCCGGGTATCGCTCAAACACAAGCCGGCAAGAATCGCCAAGTTGTAGCAGTTGATGACTCACTTCTTTTAAGTTTCGGCCCCCGAACCCCATCTCTGATTGAGAAAATGGCCGCGGCTTTCGGAGTGATCGCAAATGCGTAATCGCAGCGCTTTCCTAACGATTAATCTGTTTTTTCTACTCGCGATGGTGGCGCTTTCGTTAAGCGTTGGTGCAACCCAGATAGATGGCTTGTTCTCAGCACTTTTGAATCCAACTGCTAGTACTAGTGCGGCCGAAATACTTTGGCAGATTCGCATTCCTCGAATTGCGACCGCGTTAATTGTAGGCGCCGCACTCGGTGTTGCTGGCGCACTGGCACAAGGTGCCACCAATAATCCGTTAGCCGAACCAGCAATCTTAGGAACTTCAGCAGGTGCCGCCCTCGCCGTTGTTATTGGCGTGCTTACAAATGTTGTAGTGATTGGTTCAGTTGGCGCTATGGTGATTGCCGCAATTGGTGCTCTACTTGCGACCCTGATGACGCTGCGTTTTGCGACCCTGGATCGAAATGTGTCGCCCCTGAATTTGGTAATTATTGGACTTTCGTTATCTGCCACGATCTCAGCTGTGGTTGGACTTTTAACAACGGCGATCTCACGTTCAGATGCCAGATCAATTTCGTTCTGGAGTTTTGGTTCATTGGCTTTAACTAACTCAAGCGACTTGATTCCACTACTTTCTTTTACCTTAGTCGGAGCCGCGATTGCACTCTTCATTGCACCTAAATTGGATTTACTCTCACTTGGAGACACAACTGCTAGACACCTCGGAATAGATTCGCGCAAAGTTCGCCGAATAGCACTCGTTGCGTTGGCGATTTTAATCGGAGCAGCCGTTAGCACCGTGGGCACGATCTCGTTCTTAGGTTTAGCAGCGCCACACATCGCTCGGTTAATTGGTGGCCCAAAACATCGGCCACTAATTTTGCAAAGCGCGCTACTTGGAGCAACTATCTTGTTGATTGCCGATACTTTGGCGCGCACTATTGCGGCCCCGAATGAGTTAAATGTAGGGCTCTTTACCGCCCTGATCGGTGCGCCGATTCTGGCGATCTTGGTGCGCAACCGCCAAAGTAGTTGGAGCCATTCATGATTTCAGTTAACTCAATCTCAGTCACGCGCGGTGCAACGGCCGTCATTAAGGACTTTAGCGCCGAGTTTAAAGCCGGCACGATCACGGCAATTATCGGCCCCAACGGTTGCGGCAAGAGCACTCTTCTTGCAGCGATTGCTGGCGATCTGCCGTTAGTTAGTGGCACGATTTCGCTCAATGAAAAAGATTTAGCTAGTTACCAGATCGCCGAATTAGCCAAAGTCCGTAGTGTGGTTCTGCAGCAACCAATGTTTAATTTAGCTTTCACAGTTGAAGAAGTTTTGGCAATGGCGCGCTCTGCTGGTTCGACCTCGGAAAGCGAAAGTGTCGCATTAACTAACTTAGGCATCAGCGATTTAGCTAATCGAAAAGTTACTGAATTATCGGGCGGTGAAAGACAAAGAGTTGCCATCGCTTTAGCAATCGCAGTTGATGCACCAGTGCTGTTGCTAGATGAACCACTTGCTGCGCAAGATGTTGAGAGCACTAATCGAGTTATTGAATTACTTAAGGCGGCGGCGAAAGCTGGTAAGACAATTATCTTGGTAGCACATGTGCCAGAAGCCGAATTAAACTGGTGCGATCAAATCATTAAGAATTTCTAAAACCTGCGGCCAAGTTTTCGCAAAACTCGGGTGCAGATCCAACTGTGTGACCTCTTGCCAATGCACCCAACGAACTTCATGAGATTCATCATTTAATTCGCGTGCCACTAATTCCGAAGTCGCACTTGCTAATACGGTGTCGTAGCGCCAGTTTCCATGCAGATCAGAAAATGTAGTTATCGGTTGCAGATGCGTTGGATCAATGCCAGTTTCTTCAACTGCTTCGCGCACCGCAGCCTCAATAATGGTTTCATGCGAATCACGAGCACCGCCCGGAACGCCCCAGGTATCGCCGTTATGCACCCAAGGCGCACGATGTTGTAACAGCAAGTGTTGGTCGCGAATTAGCAACAGGCCAGCTGCGCCGTGCTTTCCCCAATGGCGATTACCGCAGTCACATTCGACCCAACCATCACCATCGCGCATCGCCACAGTTCTAGGCTCTCACATCATCCACAATTTTGCAGGGTGCTCAGATCCGAGTTGGTGATCGAACCTAGCCTGCGCAGATGCGAAAACTACTGATCTGTTTGCTTCTTACCCTGCTAGCGCCATTGAGCACAGCCAACGCTGTGGATTGCGTGAATGCGGCCTGTATCGATGTTTACACCCAAGATGGTCAGATAATTATTGAAGGCAAGAAGGGCAGCGGCCCAAAAGCAAAAGTAAAACCGCGAACCGTTAAACCACCAGCACCAAAACCGACTGCTACTAAACCGATTTTTCCTGAACTAATCCCGCGTCCTACTGCGACACCAACACCTAAGCCAACTCCCAAGCGAACCTATAAACCGCGCATCAAGCCAACTGCGAAACCATCACTGAAACCAAAAGCAGAGAACTCGGTTTCGTTAAATGATCGCTTGATTAAGTTATTGCCCACCGGCGGAATTGCATATCAACCTGAAGCCGAACCACTGGTCAATGTGCCCATCTATTTCTGGAGCGATTTGCCAACTCAATTCGCAACACGTGTAACGGTTGTGGGTGAAGTAGTAGGTGTGTTGTTGCGTCCAGGTTTTGTCTGGAGTTTTGGCGATGGCACCTTCTTAAGTACTGCCGATGCAGGCGGGCCGTATCCGTATGGCAAAATCAAACATACTTATAAGAACCCTGGCATCTACCCAATTATTTTGGTGCAGAGCTGGAATGGTCATTGGACCCACAATGGCACCACTCGAGCAATAACTGGCACGATCAAAACCACAGTTTTTGCAGTCGTTAACGTGGTGATCGCGCCAACTCGCTTTATGTTTTAGCCATAGGCAGAAATTAGCGTTTTAGTATCCACAGCTTTTAGTAAATTCGGAAAATCAGTCGGTGAGTTAATTTAGGTTCACAGGCATGACAACACTTACTTCTCCGCACGATTTACTAGCTGCAATTCCATTTCTAATCGGCTATCACCCAATTGATTCGCTGGTTTTAGTGGCCATCAAGGGCGACCTAGTTTCGATGGCTATGCGCGTTGATTATCCAAGCCAAGAAAATACCGATGCTTATGATTTGTTGGCACATCATTTAAAACTAGATGGGGCAGATGCCGCGCTTATGTTGGCTTATGTGCCAAGTAATAAACCCGAACTACTCGAGACCGGCACCGAGGTTCTGGCCCAGATGGCTAATTCGCTGTCGAAGAATTCAATTGCAGTTCGCGAATCAATTGAGGTAATTGGCAACCGTTGGCGTTCGGTTATTTGCGAAGATGTTTCGTGCTGTCCACCCGAAGGCAACGTATTGCCAGATTTCGATAGCTCTAGAGTTGCCGCCGAACAAGTAATGGCCGGGCGCACATTGCCGTTTATCGACGTTTCCAAATTAGCTGACTCAATTGCGGCGTTACCCAATATTGGCGTCGAGTTCATTGCCCAAGTTGAGAGTTATTTCGTGCACGAAGATGCACCCGATTTAAATGAGAAACAACGAGATGGTGCAACTGCAGTTGTTGACTTGGGTCAACTCTATGAATTTGGGCGGGGTAGCAGTGATCCAGATTTAGTAGCGCAAGTAATCGGGCGGCTATCTGATATTCAAGTTCGCGATTACGCGCTCGGTATTCATAACGCTGAAACCATCGAGGCGTATTGGACAATGTGGAAAGAGTTATTGCGCATCGCACCAGTTGGTTATGTGGCACCGATTGCTTCGATCTTTGCAGCGGTGGCATATGAATCCGGCCAAGGCGCGTTGGCGCATAAAGCGCTAGATCGGGCTTTGATTGATAACCCGGGCTATTCACTGGCCTTGCTGCTTCGTCGAGTTTTTAGCGCAGGGTGGCCAGCAGCCGCCTTTATCCAGATGCGCGAACAGTTACATCCAAAGGTAAAAACAGCGATTTTTGAGGGTAATTAGCTGGCGTTAAAAGGTTCGCAGCTGCGAGCGCCGCGAGTTATGATTTACCCAGGTCACGAGTTCTAGGTACTAGCCCCGGCTTACTAGACGGCAACCCTCCACCGCGGCGGGGTGCTCCGGGTGACGACCTGGTTCTGGTCTTAACTGATTAGAGCAAGTGCGTTAAGGATTAATTATGGCAACTTCCGAAAACAACCCGGCGAAACATCGCCACTCAGGTGAAGACGCTTGGGTTACGGGCGCTTGGCTTGAAGGTGATGATCCGGGTGATCGCAAGTTTATAAAAATCGGTGACTTAACTCTTGAGTCCGGTGTTGTTCTGCCCGAGATCACAATCGCTTATCAAACTTGGGGCGAATTAAATAAAGCTAAAGACAATGCAATTTTAGTAAACCATGCAATGACTGGCTGGTCTGATGTTCCTGGTTGGTGGCCGCAAATGGTTGGCCCCGGTTTACCGTTTGATACCAATAAATTTTATGTGGTCTGCCCAAATGTAATTGGTGGCTGTCAAGGAAGTACTGGGCCATCTTCCCTTGCTCCCGATGGCAAACGTTGGGGTTCACGTTTTCCATATCTAACAGTGCGCGACATGGTTGCAGCTGAAGTTAAATTTAGTGATGCTCTTGGAATCAAGAAATATAAATTAGCAGTTGGCCCTTCTTTGGGCGGAATGCGTTCGTTGGAATGGGCCGTGCAATTACCAGAACGCGTTGAAGCAATCTGCACAATTGGTTCAAGCGCCGTAGCTACCGGCGATCAAATCGGAACTCACTCAATTCAAATTCGAGCAATTAAAAGTGATCAGCATTTCAATGGCGGCGATTACTACGACCAAGAACAGGGTCCATATGAAGGCATGGGAATCGCGCGTCGAATCGCTCATCTGACTTATCGCACTGAATCTGAAATGGATGTGCGCTTTGGTCGCCAAATGCAGGGCGATGACACCGGCCGATATGCCGTTGAGTCCTACCTCGATCATCAAGCCCATAAATTGGCGCATCGCTTTGACCCAAATACCTACATTATTTTGACCGATGCCATGAGCTCGCACGATATTGGACGAGAGCGTGGGGGCGTTGATAAGGCACTTGCCACCATCAAGATCCCGGTAACTGTTGTCTCAATTGATACAGATCGCCTCTTTACCCCGCGTTTACAGGCCGAAATCGCCGAACTCACGCCTACGGCTCAACCTGTAGTTGAGATTTCTTCACCATTTGGCCATGACGGCTTCTTAGTCGAGGTCGATGCAGTTGGCGATGTAATTCGAGGAATCTTGAATAAAGCCAACTGATTTAAAAAATAAGCCGCGAAAAGCCGCGAATTAGGGCTTTTGGATGTGCATTTACCCCTGTGGACAAATTATAATATAGCCATCGCCTTCGCGACCGAAAAGTTAAAAAATCGGGGCGCGAATCAAACAAAGGACTGCTGTGGCTGTATTTAGTGCGCTCAAAAACAAGGTGAA